>NZ_JBNHFQ010000008.1:0-219989 GCF_059090425.1 Arthrobacter sp. B055-34 | reverse complement strand
GCTTGGGGCAGGACCCCGGCCTCGAACGCGGGCAAGAGTTCTTCGGGCAGGTCGGCGGAGCCGCGGGCGATCGCGGTGGCCCGCGGCAGGTCCAGGTGCCCGGCGGCCATCGCCTCCACCGTGGCCGGCAAATGCTCGCACAGCTGCGCGGCCTCGGTGAGGTCCTTCTGCGCAGCCCCGCGGGGCTGGGCCAGGGCCGCGGCGATCTCCGTCGCCGCGCAGGAAGAGAACCCGTGCGCGTTGCCCATCTCGGCGCCTTCGGCCGGGCGCAGCTCGGTGAACCGGCTCAACGCCTTCACCCGGCCGGCCTGCAGCCACGCCACCGCCTTCGCGGACGCCTGCAGGTAATCAATGGTCCCGACATCATCCAGGCCATCCGGATCAATCCGCTCCAAAACCGCGGCCAGCGCCGCCGGCGCCAGGTTCTCCCAGCCCTCCGGCAGGCCCGGCGCCTCCGGCAACACCGCAGCCGTCGCCAGGGTCCCGGCCGCTTCCTCGGCCGCTTCATCGAAGGGCTCCGAGTGCCGGCCGCCGAAGGCCAGGTTCTCCTCCGCCCAGGCGTCAAGCAGGAGTTTGTGCAGCATGATTTCCAGCAGCGAACTGCCCGCCAAACCGAGCGCCCGCAAACCGCGCTCCCGGTCCGGCTCCGCCGCCGGTATGAAATCAAACTGGAAATCTTCCATACCCCCACCCTACGAACCGCCTCTGACAGTTTGTGACCACGCGCACACCATGCGGTGGAAAACACTGGAAACATTCCGGCACGTGGCGAGCTTGCGTTGGCTGACCAGGGCGAGGTGATGCTGGGATTGCCGTTTAGCGGCGAACGACGAAACGCGTCAGCTTGGCGTCCCGGCCATCGAGCTCGGCCCAGCTCTTTTCGTGTTCGAACACCGTCAGGCCGGACGTCGGGTAGTGCGTGGCCATGTCCATCACCGACTCCTCGTCCGACTCGACGGATGCGAGCCGCATGGCCAGGTTCTGTACCGCGGGCATGTGGCTGATCACCAGCAGGCTCGTGATGGTATCGGGGAGCTGGTTGATCTCGCTGAGTACCTGCGTGGCCGAGGCTTCGTAAATTCCGTCGGAGAGCATCGGGGTGGGCGCTTTGTCGCCGAGTTCGTTGCAGATCCAGGTGCAGGTCTGCCGGGTGCGAAGCGCGGACGAGCACAAAATGAAGTCGGGAATGTGGCCCTGCTCCACCATCCACCGGCCGATCAGCGGCGCCTCGTTGTGTCCGCGCTGGGCCAGCGGCCGCTCGTGGTCGTCCACGCCCAAGGGCCAAGCGGCCTTCGCATGGCGCAGGATCAGCAGCTTCTTGATGTGGTGCTCGCTCATCCTCCGAGTCTAGCGGCGGCGCCGTCCGACCCCTTGTGCCG
Organism: Arthrobacter sp. B055-34; assembly: GCF_059090425.1. NCBI lineage: Bacteria > Bacillati > Actinomycetota > Actinomycetes > Micrococcales > Micrococcaceae > Arthrobacter > Arthrobacter sp. B055-34. The sequence goes on along the minus strand of NZ_JBNHFQ010000008.1, from coordinate 218,610 downwards.
GGACGGAGCAACTGGAAGGCTCGGCACATGGCGGATCAAATGATAAAGGTGGACGTAATAGTCATTGGGGCGGGTGCCGTTGGCGAGAACGTGGCCGAACGCACGGCGCGCGGCGGCTTGAAGACCGTCCTGATCGAAAAGGCGCTGGTGGGCGGTGAATGTTCTTGTTGGGCTTGTATGCCTTCGAAGGCACTCTTGCGTCCCGGCACCGCGGTCAATGCCGCGCGCAGCATAGACGGCGCCAAACAGGCGGTAACCGGGTCGCTGGATGTGGATGCGGTGCTCCAGCGCCGGGACGGTTTTACTTCGCACTGGGACGACAAGTCACAGGTGGAGTGGGTGCACGGCGCTGGCATCGAACTGCTCCGCGGCACGGCCCGGCTAACCGGTGAGCGCACGGTGGAACTGGCTGCGGAGGACGGTACAACCACCTCCATCGAGGCGGGCCACGCCGTCGTACTGGCCACCGGCTCAGTGCCCACCGTTCCGCCGATCGAGGGTCTGGACAGCGTGGACTTCTGGGGCACGCGCGAAGCCACTGCCTCGCAGGAGATCCCGCAAAACCTGCTGGTGCTCGGCGGCGGGGTGTCCGGGGCGGAGTTGGCGCAGGCATATGCGCGGCTGGGATCAGCCGTCACGCTGGTTGCCCGCGGTGACCTGCTGGCCAATTACTCGGAACCGGCACGCCGCCTGGTGGAAGCCGGCCTGTGCGAGGACGGCATCGATGTCCGGCTGCACACCACCACGCAGAAGGCTGCGCAGGATGAATCGGGTATCCACTTGACGTTGATACCAACAGATAACGACGGCGGCGCCGCGCCTTCGAATGTCAGCGGCGCCAAGCTGCTGGTTTCCACCGGGCGCCATCCGGCCCTGGTCGACCTGGGCCTGGAAGCCATCGGCGTTGTTCCCGAGGACCTGGAGACCGATTCCAGTGGTCAGGTGGCAGGTGTGGAGGGTGGCTGGCTTTACGCTGTCGGCGACGCCGCGGGAAAAGCGTTGCTGACCCACCAGGGAAAGTACGAGGCCCGCGCCGCCGGAGAGGCAATCGCGGCAAGGGCCGCGGGCGACTTGGACGGCGGGACGCCGGAACCATGGAGCCGCTTCGCCGCCACCGCCGATGAGGCTGCGGTACCGTCAGTGGTCTTCACCGATCCGGAAGTGGCGATGGTGGGGCGGACCCTTGAGCAGGCACGGGAGGGCGGCGCCAATGCCAGAGGCGTTGAACTGCCGATCGCCGTCGCCGGTTCGGCGCTGCACGCGGACGGCTATGACGGCTGGGCGCAGCTGGTGGTGGACGAGGACCGGGAAGTAATTCTCGGCGCCACCTTTGCCGGCCCCGATGTCAGCGAGCTGCTGCACGCGGCGACCATCGCCGTCGTCGGCCAGGTTCCGTTGGACCGTCTCTGGCATGCCGTTCCGGCCTACCCCACCATCAGCGAAGTCTGGCTCCGGCTGCTCGAGGAATACGGCCTCTAAACGGCACCGGCGCCTGGCGAGCTTCAAGCGCTTTGGCTGCTTAAAACGGCGAGGGCGCCTCCTTGCGGAGACGCCCTCGGGCCACAAGCAGGACTTAGATGGAATACTCCGGTGCGGCCCAGACGACAACCTCGGGGTGCTCGTAGAAGCGGTAGCCCTGGCCGCGAACGGTGCGCACGGTGTTGGCCAGGCGCCCGAGCTTGGAACGCAGGCGGCGGATGTGCACGTCGATAGTGCGCTCGTTCGGCACCTCTTCGGCGTTCTTCCACAGACCGGAGAGCAGTTCATCGCGGCCCACGGTCCGGGTGGCATTTTCCACCAGGTAGTTGAGCAGCTCGAACTCCTTGAACGTTAGGTTCAGGGTTTCGCCGTCCAGGTGGACCTCGCGGCGGGACAGGTCGATCAGCACGCCGCTGGGACGGCTCGACTGCTGCGCCGTGTGCACCGTGCGCTGCTGGACCTCGGTCCGCGGACGGCGGCTGACGGTCGGATCGCCAAGGGCCTGGCGGACGACGTCGATATTCTCGCCCTGTGCGTCGGCAGGAGCCAGTGCGACGGCGGCGTGGCTCTGCGCTCCGGGAACCAGGGTCTGGACATAGGAGCGGATCTGGGAAGCAAGCTGTGTCAGCGATGTACCGGCTGCCGCGGCGGCGGACTCGTCCAGGCCTACATACAAAACAAACCCGCGGGCGACATTGTCAGCTGACACTGCCTGCGGGCCTGGTTCCCCATTGGGCGTAATCACCGGCGTGGGGGCGGTGGTCGGGTTGGCGGCATCGCCGTCGAACTGCCCGGGAACGGCGCGGAGCACACGGTACTGCTGAGCGGGATTGGCCTGGGGCGCGCCGTACTGCGGGCGGTTGAAGCCCTGGCGCTGGGCTGCAGCGGCCCGGTTCTGGGCGTTGCGGACGGAGATGTGGACGTATCCGGATGAAACTGACATGTTCTAAAACCTCATATGTGAATGGCCGTCATCGCGGCGCGAATGCATGGGTATGCCCGCACGGGATGCTGTTTGCCCGCCATCGGACAGATGAATTGCCTGAATAACTCTTGGGTGGTGAGTTAGGCCTGCATTCGACAACAGCACAAGGTCCATCCGGAATGGGATCCGGTGAGGATTGCTGCGGCTGCAGATGCTGTTGAAATGTTGTTCACGTCTCTGATTTTGTCCGTAATAAACGGTACGTGCAAGTAACAAAAGCTGATTCGTCTCGCATCGTGAGATTTCTGGCCCTTTTGTGTTCCAACTCACATTCAGAGTCCTGAATATTTATAAGGACCCTTATCGCGATGATGGCGAGGAGTCAGGGCATATTCATGCACGTTAACGGTATGTATATGCAGTTTGAACGATCATAGTTACCCGCAAAGATGCAAGTGTCCCACTATTTGGACTGCTGGGGTCCATAGTGAAGGTCTGTAGCACAACCGGCTGGAGGTGCTTCTCAGGTTTAGGTCAGCCGGCGATGCCGTACAGCCGGTCTCCAGCGTCGCCGAGACCCGGAACGATATAAGCGTGTTCATCCAGCCGATCGTCCACCGAAGCCAGCACGATGGTCACGTTTTCGGCATCGCCAAGTTCGGCCTCGAGCATCTTGAGCCCTTCGGGGGCGCCGAGCAGGCAAATGCAGGTCACGTCGGCGGCGCCCCGGGCGAACAGGAACTTGATCGCCTCGCGCAGGGTGCCGCCGGTGGCCAGCATCGGATCCAGCACGAAGACCTGGCGGCCGGTCAGATCAGCCGGCAGACGCTCGGCATAGGTGATGGCTTCGAGAGTCTCCTCGTTGCGCGCCATTCCGAGGAAACCGACCTCTGCGGTGGGAACCAGCTTGGTCATGCCCTCGAGCATGCCGAGTCCCGCGCGGAGAATGGGCACCACCAGCGGGGTGGGCTTGGTGAAGGCCGTCCCGACGGTCCTGGTCACGGGCGTCTCGATTTCCACCGGTTGCGTGCGCACGTCGCGCGTGGCCTCATACGCCAGCAGGGTCACCAGCTCTTCGGTCAACTGGCGGAAAACGGGCGACGGCGTGGTCTTGTCGCGGAGAACGGTGAGTTTGTGGGCAACAAGAGGGTGGTCCACTTCGAGTACGCGCATGCGTCAAAGTTACAGTCACGCGGATAGGCAGCACAAACACCCCCTGATTAGTCCGAGGGTGTCTGCGGCCGTACCGAAGTTGTCCGGAGCAGTGCCCGCGGCAACAATTGAGCATATGATGCCTGCCAATCCGCTGCACAGCGAGTGGATGGACCTTGCCCTGGAGCAGGCGCGCCTTGCCCTCATCACCGCGGACGTGCCGATCGGCGCCGTCGTTATCGGTCCGGACGGCACGGTCATCGGTTCAGGCCGGAATGAACGCGAAGCCCACCACGACCCCACCGCGCATGCAGAAATGGTTGCGATCCGCGAGGCGGCGCGGAAGCTGGACTCCTGGCGACTGGAGGGCTGCACCCTGGTGGTCACGCTGGAGCCGTGCGCCATGTGTGCCGGCGCGGTGGTTCTTGCCCGGGTTCCCACGGTGGTTTTCGGTGCGTGGGATGAGAAGGCCGGGGCCGCCGGCAGCGTGTTCGATATCCTCCGCGAGCGCCGGCTCAACCATTGGGTGGAGGTCCATCCCGAGGTCCGCGCCGATGAGTGCGGGAACCTGCTGCGGGAATTCTTCGAAGCCCACCGCGACTAGCCATCGCGCCGATAGCAAGTAGGCTTGGCATTTCCGGAACCCGAAAGGATAGCGATGACTCACCAAGAAAACGGACACCAGGAAGTAGCCAAGATCCTCAAGGATGCCGACATCGCGGTACTGACAACGGTGAACGCCGAAAACCAGCTGGTCAGCCGCCCGCTGGCCCTGCAGGCAGTCGAGTTCGACGGCCTCCTTTGGTTCTTCACCCAGGACCCCTCCCCCAAGGCCGACGAAATCCGCGCCAACCAGCAGGTCAACGTCTCGGTCCACGCCGGCGGCGGCTATCTCTCCATCTCCGGTACCGCGGACATTGTGCACAACAGGCCGAAGATCGATGATCTGTGGAGCGCCGCCGTCGAGCCATGGTTCGAGAACGGGAAGGATGATCCAGCTGTCGCCCTGATCCGGGTGGCGGCGGACACCGCCGAATACTGGACAGCCGACTCCCCCAAGGTTGCCACCCTGTTCAAGCTCGCCAAGGGAATGGTCACCGGTGAACAGCCCGACGTCGGTAAGAACGACGTCGTCGAGATGTAGCCGCGCTTGGGAGACATTTAGAGCCCGCGCCGGGCCGCGGACGAGCCGCTGATGCGCCGTTTTGGGCCACAGCCCAACTACCGGTAAAGTTGACGCGTCTGGTGACGTGTCCGAGCGGCCGAAGGTGCAACACTCGAAATGTTGTTTGGTGTAAAAGCCAACGTGGGTTCAAATCCCACCGTCACCGCCACTGATAGCCCCGCAACCACCACGGTTGCGGGGCTATTGTTTTTTCCCGGCCCGTCCCGGCGCAGGCCGGCCGGATCCCGCTGCGGTCTGAGCGATTCCACATCCTCGGCGGCGATCACTAAAGTTGGACCATGGCCGACTCCCTCACCACCACCGCCACGGAACATATTGGTGCCGCGGGCGAAACGCTCCCGGACGCCTACTACATCCGGCTGGACGACACCCGCTTCCACTCGACGCTGCACTCGCAGGGTGCCTGGAATGCGCACGAGCAGCACATGGCCAGCGCTTCGGGCTTGCTGATCCACGCGGTCCAGCAGAACCATCCGCGGCCGGAAGTCGCCCTGAGCCAGGTCACGTTCGAGATCCTCGGCGTCATCCCGGGCGGCGAAATCGAGGTGACAACCGAGGTAGTCCGACCCGGCCGCACCATCGAACTGATCGAGGCGACGCTGAGCGGCAACGGCCGCCCGGCCATCCGCGCCCTGGTCTGGCGCCTGCTCACCGGTGACACCAGTGAAGTGGCCGGCGGCGATGGCGGCCAGCTCAAGCCGCCCGCCGAATGCGCGCCCTATGAAATGGAGTCAGTCTGGGACGGCGGCTTCATCGCGTCCACCGAATTCCGTGTCGCGGAGCGGTACCGCCCCGGCAGCGGCGCCGCGTGGATACGCACGCCATACGCAATTGTGGACGGCGAGGAGTCCGAGCCCATCGCCCGCTTCATGGGCCATGTTGATACGGCCAACGGGATTGCGGTCCGGCAAAGCCCGCGGGAGTACATGTTCCCCAACCTGGACCTCACCGTGCACCTGTTCCGCCAGCCCGAGGGCGACTGGACCGGCATGGACACCCGCGTGCACTTCGGCGCGTCCGGCGTTGGCATGACCGCCACGGACCTTTACGACGAGCGGGGCCTTGTGGGCAAAGCCGCGCAGATCCTCACCGTGCGCAAGTTCCCCGAGCCGAAGGCATAAGCGCCAAACCCCGCAACGAACGACGACGGCGAGGCTCACCTTAGCGCGGCGCTGCTCGCCTTTGCGGAGGCTGATGCGGTCCTCCACAGCTGGTGAAAGCTTCCACCAGCCCATGGCCTAGGATCGAAGTGGGGCCGCCGAAGTGACGCACCAGACAACGGCGGTTGTCTGTCCTGCCCAGTCTCGCAAAGAAAGCAGTCCGCCGTGGAGTTAGTTCTGCCAGCCGTTCTCGTCGTCGTCGTTCTCATCATTATTTTCAGTTTCATGCGGGCCTACCGCGTCGCCGGTCCTTCCGAGGCGCTGATCATCACCGGCCGGGGCGGCCAGGATGACCAGCGGGTGGTCTCCGGCGGACGCGTCATTGTGTACCCATTCATCCAGCGGGCTTACACCATGTCGCTGGCCTCGCGCCAGATCCGGGTGGAGATCGACGGCATCTCGAAGAACGGCATCCAGCTCCAGCTCACCGGCGTGGCGCAGGTCAAGGTCGGCGGAGACGATATCTCCATCCGCCGGGCCGCGCAGCGTTTCCTCAACCAGCAGGACCAGATCGACCACTACACGCAGGAAATCCTGGCGGGCTCGCTGCGCGCCGTCGTCGGAACGCTGACGGTGGAGCAGATCATCCAGGACCGCGCGTCCTTCGCCGCCTCGGTCTCCGAAGAGGCCGAACACTCCATGAACAACCAGGGCTTGGTCATCGACACCTTCCAGATCTCGGCTGTGGATGATGAAGGCGACTACATCAACAACATGGGCCGCCCGCAGGCCGCCGAGGTGGCCAAGCTCGCCGCCATCGCCGAGGCGCAGGCCACGCGCGAGGCCTCCGAGGCACAGGCCCTGGCCGATGAGAAGGTTGCCATCGCCCAGCGCACGCTGGCCCTGAAGCAGGCCGAAATCAAGGAAGAGACCGATGCCCGGCTGGCCGCTGCCAACGCCGCCGGCCCGCTGGCCGAAGCCGCGCAGCGCCAGCGGATCCTGGAGCAGGAAGAACTGGTTGCTGTCCGCCAGGCGGAACTGAAGGCCAAGCAGTTGGACACCGAAGTGCGCCGGCCGGCCGATGCGGAACGTTACCGCCAGGTGCAGATCGCCGAGGCCGCCAAGACCCAGTCCATGCTGGCCGCCGAAGCCGAACTGGCCCGCCGTGAAAACGAAGCCAAGGCAGTGGAGCTTGAAGGTGCCGCCAAGGCCGCCGCCATCCGCGCGCAGGGTGAAGCAGAGGCCGCATCCACGCTGGCCAAGGCCGAGGCCTACAAGCAGTTCAACGACGCCGCCGTGCTGGACCGGATGCTGGACACGCTCCCCCTGATCGCGCACGAGCTGGCGGCACCGTACGCCAACATCTCGGAGCTGAACGTCATCTCCAACGACGGCGAAAGCAAGCTCAGCCAGAACATCTCCACCAACCTGGTGGAAACGCTGTCCATGCTCAAGACGATGACCGGCGTGGACCTGACCGACGTCGCCCGCAACATGACGGCCGAAAAGACATCCAAGGCGGGGGCTACCGGAACCAGCACGGATCTGCTGGCGGCCTCCGACAACCATGAGCGCGCCGGAGGCTAGCGGTAACTCTGTTGGACCGGCGGGGCTCCTGGCCCGCCGGGCGGCAGCCGGATGACAAGATAGTCCAATGGCACTTCGCATTCTGACCGTCGGCCGCAAGCACGAGCCCTGGGTGGCCGAGGGGATCGACCGCTACGAGAAGCGGATGAAGAAGCCCTTCGATGTCACCTGGCTGCCCATCCCGCATTCCGCCCGCGAGCACGACGCTGCCCGCAAGGAGGAATCCGAGCAGCTGCTGGGCAAGCTGGGCGGCAAGTACGCCAACGACTTTGTCATCCTGCTGGACGAACGCGGCAAGAATATCGACTCGCCCACGCTGGCCCGCACGCTGCAGGCGCCGCTGGATACCTCGCGCAACATCACGTTGATCATCGGCGGCGCCTATGGCGTGGACCAGAGCATCCACCAGCGCGCCGATTTCGTCTGGTCCCTGTCCAAGCTGGTGTTCCCGCACCAGCTGGTCCGGCTGATCCTGATCGAACAGCTCTACCGGGCTCAGGAAATTGCAAGCGGCCGACCCTACCATCACGAGTGAGGCAACAGGGGCTGTGCCGGATGCATGATTTGAGGCGCGCGGGTCCCTGGCGGCTAGACTTTTACAGACTGTAGAAGAACGGCAGGAAGGGAGGCGGCCATGCATTCCGCGGCTCCCGTCCGCCTGCTCCGCGCCGCCGCCGTGAGCGCCACCGTGTTGTGCCTCGCCGCCGCCGCGCACGTGGCCGGCGGTGGCACTATGCCGGCCTCCGGCGTCGTTATTGGCCTGAGTGCGCTGACGCTGCTTCCGGTGACCTTGCTCGCCGGCCGCAAACTCGGCCCCACCACGATGGCCGCCATCCTCGCGGGCAGCCAACTGGCCCTGCACCAGGCCTTCACCGCTCTCAGTACGACGGCGGTGTGCACCGAAGCGGGCCACCACGCCTATGCGGGGGCCGGGTCGCTGGAATGCGTGGCCGGTGCCGCTGGTGTTGCTGTGCACGGACCGGCCGAGCATGGTGCTGCCATGGTGGTCGCCCACGTGCTCGCCGCCGCGCTGACCGGGCTGCTCCTGGTCCGGGGCGAAGAGGCCGTCTGGGCGCTTGCCGCCTGGCTTCGGCCGCTCGCCAAGCTGCCCTCCGCCGTCGTTCTTCCCATTCGTCCCGCCCAGAGCGCGCCGGCACCCGGTACGTTGCTGCGCCCGCGGACCCTGTGCCAGCTGAAGCTGGAGCCGCTGCGCGGGCCACCGGCGCTTTCCTTTCACTAAGCCATCCGGCTTGCAGCGTTCCGGGCAACACCCCGGCCATCGCCCGCAGGCCATCCAGCTCACGCGCCCTGCTTGGCGCACCCTGAAAGGGAATAGCCATGACCACCCAGACCACGAACCCTGCCCGCACCGCTGGCGCTGCCAACACTAACCGCCGCACGGCGCGCACCCTGCGCGCCGGGCTTGCCGCCGCCGCGACCATCGGGCTCCTCGGCTTCGGTGCCGCCGCGGCCTCGGCCCACGTCCATGTCACCCCGGACAGCACGGCTGCCGGCTCCTCGTCCCTGCTCACCTTCGACTTCTCGCACGGCTGCGAGGCTGCCCCCACCACCGAAATTGCCATCAGCCTGCCGGAGCAGATCGACGACGCCACGCCTACGGCGCATCCGGGCTGGGACGTCGAGAAGGTCGAGGAGACGTTGGAGACGCCCAAGAAGCTCGAGAACGGGACCACCATCACCAAGCGCGTGAGCGAGATCGTCTACACCGCGAAGGAGCCGCTGGCCGACGGCGTCCGCGATGCCTTCCAGATCCAGGTCCAGCTGCCGGCGGCCGAGGGCGAAACGCTGGCCTTCCCCGTACTGCAGACCTGCACCGAGGGGTCCACGGACTGGGCGCAGGTCGCCGAAGCGGGCCAGGACTCCCACGACCTGGAATCCCCCGCGCCGTCGTTCGCGGTAACCGCGGCCGAGGCGGCGGGCCAGGGCCACGGCACGGCCGCGGGCTCCGCCGACACGGAGCAGGCGTCGAACACCTCCGCGGCCGGTGCCGGTGGAACCAACGACGGCGGTGCGGCCACGGCCGGCTGGGTCGGCCTCGGGGCCGGGCTGATGGGCCTGCTCGCGGGCGTCGCGGCGCTGGTTCGCACCCGCGGAGTGAAGAAGTAAAGAACGCTCCGCAAAAAGTCGGCGAAACCCGGTCCTTGGCGGCCGGGTTTCGTTGACTCCGGGCCGGCTGGCCGTACGCTGGTGTCATGGTGAAACGTAACAAGCTGCCCGGTGCAGCAGCGGCAGTTCTGATGGGTTGTGCTGTACTGCTGGCCGGGTGCGGCCAACCGGAATCGCAGGAGCCCGCCGGCAGTGTTCCCGCAACGTCTCCTGCCGCCCCCGAGGCCTCGGAGCAGGCCTCCGGTTCGGCGTCGGGGTCCGGCTCCGCCGCCACCGAAAGCACGCCTGCGGAGGAAGCAGAAACCTCCGCCCCGGCCGCCGAAGAGACGGACGCGCCGGCCCAGGGCACCGCTGAAACGGGCGAGTGCAAGGCGGACCAGTTGGAGGCCGCCATCAAGACCGAGCCGGGGGCCGGCGCGGCCGGCAGCGTCTACCGCAGCCTGGTGGTCACCAACATCGACTCCGAGGACTGCACCGTCCGCGGCTACCCCGGGGTGTCCTACGTGGACGCCGCCGGCAACCAGGTCGGCGCGCCGGCGGACCGGGATCCGGCAGCGGAAGCCGTGACCGTAACGCTGGCGCCGGGCGAATCCGCCGTTGCCCAGCTGCAGCAGACCAACGCGGGCAACTACGGTCCCGAATGCAACCAGGCGGACGTGGCCGGGGTGCGCGTGTACCCGCCGAACGACACCGCCTGGCTGACCGCGCCGCAGGAGACCATCGGCTGCGCGAACGAGGCCGTGGTGCTCATGACGGTCGGCACTTTTGTAGCCGCATAACCGCTTACCGGATGCATCCTGTCAGTGCCGGGCGATAGTCTCGAACTATCGAAAACAGCTCGCCGGTTCTGTCCAGGTTCTCCCCGGCCACAAGCGCGTGGTTCGCCGGGGCTTTCAGAGCGCCCACGGACGCGCAGGAGGGCGCCTGGAACGCCATCTCGGCCGGCTCCCATGCGCTGGTGGTCGCCCCTACCGGCTCCGGCAAAACGCTGGCGGCCTTCCTCTGGGCGCTGGACAGCTTCATCACCGCGGCCGAACAGGCCCCGGAACTGCCCATCGAAGAACTCCCGGCAGGCAAGCGCGGCAAGAAACCCTCCCGCGGCACCAAGGTCCTCTACATCTCGCCGCTGAAGGCCCTGGGCGTGGACGTGGAACGGAACCTGCGTGCCCCGCTGATCGGCATCACCCAGACCGCCAGGCGCCTTGGGCTGCCCGCCCCTGACATCACGGTAGGCGTGAGGTCCGGGGACACCCCGGCGTCGGACCGGCGCAGACTGCTCACCCACCCGCCTGACATCCTGATTACGACGCCGGAATCCCTGTTCCTGATGCTGACTTCCAGGGCGCGCGAGACTTTAGCGGCGGTGGACACGGTCATTGTGGACGAGGTCCACGCCGTCGCCGGGACCAAGCGCGGCGCCCATCTGGCCCTGTCGCTGGAGCGGCTGGACGCGCTGCTGCCGAAACGTGCCCAGCGGATCGGGCTTTCGGCCACGGTTGAACCGCTGGACACGGTGGCCCGCTTCCTCGGCGGCAGCGCGCCGGTGGAAATCGTGGCGCCGCCGTCGCAGAAGAAATGGGACCTGACCGTCTCCGTCCCGGTGGAGGACATGACGGCGCTGGCGGCACCGTCGGCGGAGGAACTCGGGCCGGGCGCGCAGCCGGCATCCATCTGGCCGCATGTCGAAGAGAAGATCGTGGATCTGATCGCCGCGAACCGGTCCACCATTGTTTTCGCCAACTCCCGGCGGCTGGCCGAACGGCTCACGGCCCGGTTCAACGAGATCTGGGCCGAACGCCAGGCCGCAGCCGATGTCTGGGCGACGGAACAGCCACCGGACAATGCCGCCGGGGCCGACGGGACGTCAGCCGGTGCCGAACCTGTCACAGAGGCCGGTCCAGCCGTTGCCGGTTCCCCGCCGCGCATGCCCGCCCAAATCATGGCGCAGGCCGGTTCGATGTCCGGGGCGGAGCCGTTGCTGGCGCGTGCCCACCACGGGTCGGTCAGCAAGGACCAGCGCGCCCTGATCGAAGATGACCTGAAGTCCGGCCGGCTGCGCTGCGTGGTCGCCACCTCCAGCCTGGAACTGGGCATCGACATGGGCGCCGTGGATCTGGTGGTCCAGGTGGAGTCCCCGCAATCGGTGGCCAGCGGGCTGCAGCGCGTGGGCCGGGCCGGGCACCAGGTCGGCGAGACCTCGCAGGGGGTACTGTTCCCCAAGCACCGGCAGGACCTGGTCAACACCACCGTCACGGTGGAGCGCATGCTGGCCGGACGGATCGAGCCCCTCTACATTCCGGCCAATCCGCTGGACATCCTCGCCCAGCAAACGGTGGCGGCCACAGCATTAGGTCCCGTAGAGGTAGAGGAATGGTTCGACGTCGTACGCCGCTCCGCACCCTTCGGCACTCTGCCGCGCTCCGCCTTCGAGGCCACCCTCGATCTGCTCGCTGGCCGCTACCCCTCGGACGAGTTCGCCGAACTGCGCCCGCGGATTATCTGGGACCGCGTGGCCGGAACCATCACCGGGCGGCCGGGTGCGCAGCGGCTGGCGGTCACGTCCGGCGGCACCATTCCGGACCGCGGGCTCTTCGGCGTTTACCTGGTGGGCTCCGAAGACGGCGCGGGCAAGGGCGGCAGGCGGGTCGGCGAGCTGGACGAGGAGATGGTCTACGAATCGCGTGTGGGGGACGTGTTCGCCCTCGGCGCCACGAGCTGGCGGATCGAGGACATCACCCATGACCGGGTGCTTGTCTCCCCCGCCTTCGGCCAGCCCGGCAAGCTCCCGTTCTGGAAGGGCGATTCGCTCGGCCGGCCGGTGGAGCTGGGCCGCGCGTTGGGCGCTTTTGTGCGCGAGCTGGCCGCAACGGCACCCGAGCCGGCGCTGGAGCGGCTGCGCGGAAACGGCCTGGACGAGTGGGCCGCCGCCAACCTGGTGGCCTATCTGGCCGAGCAGCGGCAGGCCACGGACGTGGTGCCGAGCGACCGGGCGCTGGTGGTGGAGCGCTTCCACGACGAACTCGGCGACTGGCGGGTGGTGCTGCACAGCCCGTTCGGCATGCCCGTGCACGCGCCGTGGGCCCTCGCCGTCGGCGCCCGGCTGCACCAGCGCTACGGCCTGGACGGTTCGGCGATGGCCGCGGATGACGGCATTGTCCTGCGCGTGCCGATGATGGAAGACGAGCCGCCGGGCGCGGAGCTGTTCCTGTTCGACCCGGAGGAGCTGGACCAGATCGTCACCGCCGAGGTGGGCGGTTCCGCCCTGTTCGCGTCCCGGTTCCGCGAATGCGCGGCCCGCGCGCTGCTGCTCCCCCGGCAGAACCCGGCCAAACGCACCCCGCTGTGGCAGCAGCGCCAGCGCTCGGCCCAGCTGCTGGATGTCGCCCGGAAGTACCCCACGTTCCCCATCGTGCTCGAAACCGTGCGCGAATGCCTGCAGGATGTCTATGACCTCCCCGCTCTGAAAGACATCGCCTCGTCCATCGAGCGCCGGGAACTGCGCATGGTCGAGACCACCACGCCGCAACCTTCGCCGTTCGCCCGCTCCCTGCTCTACGGCTATGTGGCGTCCTTCCTCTACGAAGGCGATTCCCCGCTGGCCGAGCGGCGCGCGGCGGCCCTCTCGCTGGATCCGTCGCTGCTCAATGACCTGCTGGGCCGGGCGGAACTGCGCGAACTGCTGGACGCGGACATTATCGCCCGCACGGAGCGCGAACTCCAGCGCCTCAGCGAGGATCGGAAGGTCCGCGGCATCGAGGGCATCGCGGACCTGCTGCGGCTGCTCGGACCGCTCACGACGGCGGAAATCGCCTTGCGCGTCGAACTCCCCGAGGGCTCGGGGCCGGCGGAAGCCGAGACCACGACGCCGGATAGCGAGGCTGCGGTGGACGGTGCCGCCGCGGCCTACGTCGAGCCGCTGCTGGCGGAACTGGCCAAAGCCAACCGCGCACTCAAGGTGGGCATCGCCGGCGTCGGGCGCTGGGCCGCCGTCGAAGACGCCGCGCGGCTGCGCGACGCACTCGGTGTCCCGCTGCCGATGGGGGTGCCGCTGGCCTTCATCGAGCCGGTGGCGGATCCGCTCGGCGACCTGGTGGGCCGCTATGCCCGCACACACGGTCCGTTCACCGCGCCGGAATGCGCGGCCCGGCTGGGGCTCGGCGTGGCCGTGGTGGACACGGCACTGCGCCGGCTGCTCAAGGACGGCCGCGTGGCCGAGGGCGAGTTCCGTCCGCCGGAAAGCGCCGTCCCGCCGGTGACCGGCGTGGTGGAGTGGTGCGATGTCGAGGTGCTGCGCAAGATCCGCCGCCGCTCGCTGGCCGCCCTCCGCCAGGAGGTGGAGCCGGTGGACCCGGCCACGTACGCGCGGTTCCTGCCGGTCTGGCAGAACGTGGGCTCCGGCCTGCGGGGGCTCGACGGGGTGGCCACCGTGATCGACCAGCTCTCCGGCGTGCCCGTTCCGGCGTCGGCCTGGGAGCCCCTGATCCTGGGCACCCGGGTGGCCAACTACGCGCCGTCGATGCTGGACGAGCTGACCGCTACCGGCGAGGTGCTGTGGGCCGGGGCCGGATCGCTGGCCGGAAACGACGGCTGGATCACGCTGCAGCTGGCCGAGAACGCCCCGCTGACGCTGAACCCGCAGCCCGATTTCGAGCCCAGCGTGCTGCAGTACGAACTGCTGAACCTGCTTGCCTCCGGCGGGCAGTTCGGCGGCGCCGCCTTCTTCTTCCGCCAGCTCGCGGATGCGCTGGCCGCCGGCGGCACCCAGGCAACGGATACCGACGTGGTGACCGCCCTGTGGGAACTCGTCTGGGCCGGGCGGATCACCAATGACACGTTCACGCCGGTGCGCGCCCTGCTCGCCGGCGGGACCACCGCGCATAAGCAGCGGCCGTCCGCGCCGCGGGCCCGCTCGGCACGGCTGGGCCGGATCGGGCGGATGCACGGGCTGGGCACGGGGACCGGCCTCGGGTCGGGAGCCGGGCTGAGGCCGGGCGCCGGAGCGGGTCACTCCGGCCGCGCCGCCCTCCCGCTCGCGGCCGGTCGCTGGTCGCTGCTGCCGGCGCCGGAAGCGGATCCGACCATCCACGCGCATGCCACCGCCGAACTGATGCTGGACCGCTACGGCGTGGTGACCCGCGGCTCGGTGGCCAACGAAGGGATTCCGGGCGGCTTCGGGCTGCTCTACAAGGTGCTGGCGCGACTGGAGGAAACCGGGCGCTGCCGGCGCGGCTACTTCATCGAACATCTCGGCGCCGCGCAGTTCGCGGTACCCGCCACCGTGGACCGGCTGCGTTCCTTCAACCGCGACGCGCAGCTGGCCGAGCAGGCCCCGGCCGCGCTCGCCCTCGCCGCCACGGATCCGGCCAATCCCTACGGGGCTGCGCTGCCGTGGCCGGTCCAGGACGGCGGACACCGGCCTGGCCGCAAGGCGGGTGCCTTGGTAGTGCTGGTGGACGGGGAGCTGGCGCTGTATGTGGAGCGCGGCGGCAAGACGCTGCTGACCTTCACCGAGGATCCGGTCGCGCTGACACTGTGTGCCGAGGCCTTGGTGGGCATCATCCGCCGCGGCGCCGCGGACAAGATGGCGGTGGAGAAGGTCAACGGCGCACCCGTGCTGGACACGGACGTGGCTCGGGCGCTGACCGGCGCCGGCTTCTACACCACGCCGCGGGGACTGAGGTTCCGTGCCTGAGGGGGACAACGTCTGGCGCACCGCGCGCAGCCTGCACGCGGCGCTGGCCGGGCAAGTGCTGCTGCGCTCGGACTTCCGTGTGCCCAAGCTGGCCACCCTGGACCTCGCGGGCAACACCGTGGACAACGTTGTCTCGCGCGGCAAGCACCTGCTGATGCGCACCTCCGGCCCCGCCGGGGACCTGAGCATCCATTCCCACCTGCTGATGGACGGCAGCTGGCGGATCTACGCCCCGGGCCAGCCGTGGAACAAGCCGGCATTCCAGGCCCGCGTGGTGCTGGAGACCAAGCCGGCCACCGCCGTCGGGTTCCTGCTGGGCATCCTCGAAGTAATACCGACGGCGGAGGAAGCCCAGGCGGTGGGCCATCTGGGGCCGGATCTGCTGGGCCCGGACTGGGACGCGGAGGAGGCGCTGCGGCGGCTGCGCTCGGACCCGGAGCGCGGCATCGGCCTGGCGCTGCTGGACCAGCGGAACATGGCCGGCGTGGGCAACGTCTACCGCTGCGAACTGTGCTTCCTGGCCGGTGTGCACCCGCTGGCGAAGGTAGGACAGGTACCGGACCTGCCTAGGATCGTGCAGCTGGCCAAGACCCTGCTCGAAGCGAACAAGGACCGGAACCGGCGCAACACCGTCGGCGGGCCGGCGGGCCGGAACGCGAGTCCGGTCTGGGTCTACGGCCGCGCCGGACAGCCCTGCCTGCGCTGCCGCACCCCGGTGGTCCATACCAAGCTGGGCGAGACGGAGCTAACGGAGCGGGACCTGTATTTCTGCCCGCGCTGCCAGCCCGAGACCATATGATTAGCAACGGAACGCGAGAAGGGGGACTATGAGCTGGGTCGAGACCATCCCGGCCTTCGTGACGGCCGTGGTGCTGGTCTTCGGACCCGGCCTGCTCTGGGGCAGCGTCCTGGGACTGCGCCGCCTGGCGCTGGTCGCCGTGGCCGGGCCGTTCAGCGTCACCGCCATGGTGGTCGCTGCGGAATTGGGCGGGCTGACCGGATTACCCTGGGCCTGGCCAACCCTGCTGCTGGTCACCGTGGTCGTTGCGGTAGCGCTCTGGTGGCTGCGGCGGCTGATGCGCAACCGGCTCCACCGCGAACATACCGCGGCATCGGCCCCGGCGCCGTGGCGGACGGTCGCGATTACCTGGGCCGTCTCCGCCGTGCCGCTGGCCGGCTACATGTTCTGGATCATCGGCTCGCCGGACAATATCGCCCAGTCGCACGACAACATCTTCCACCTCAATGCCCTGCGCTACATCGCGGATACCTCCAACGCTTCCTCGCTGACATTGGGCTACCTGGGCACCACCGACCAGGGAGTCTTCTACCCGGCGGGCTGGCACGCCGTCGTTTCCCTGGTCATGACCACCGCCGGCCTACCCGTGGCCGCGGCCATCAACGTCACCAACATTGTCCTGATCACCGGCATCTGGAGCACCGGCTGCCTCTTTTTCGTCAGCCGCATTACCGGTGAAAGGATGATGCCGCTGCTGGTGGCCGCGGTACTCACTACCGCCTTCAGCAGCTTTCCGTACCTGCTGCTGGAATTCGGCGTGGTCTATCCGTTCATGCTCTCCATCGCCATCCTGCCTGCCGCCCTGGGCCTGGTGATCCAGTTGCTGCGGATCGGACTGCCGGGCACCATCTCCACCGAGGGCAACATCCTGCTGCTGGTCGGGCTGATACCGGGCATGGCGCTGGCGCACCCGGCCACCGTGATGGGACTTCTGGCGCTTGCGACGCCGATGGTACTGGCTGCGGCGTACGGCGTCTCCCGCTCGGGTACTTCACGCGACAAGACAAAAGCCGGGCTCAGCACGGTGGCCTATCTGGTGGTGCTCGGCTTCCTGTGGGCAGTGCTCCGGCCGGCGCGCAGCAGCTCGGAAAACTGGGACAACATGGGCAACGCGCTCCTGGCGCTCTGGGAGGTGGTGGTGCATGCCCCGCTCTACCGGCCCATCGGAATCCTGGCGACGATACTCACCATCGTGGGGGCCGCCGTCGTACTTAATGTGCGCAAGCACCGGTGGGTCCTGGGGATCTATCTGGTCGCCGCCGTGATTTTCGTGGTGGGGAACTGGAAGGAAGCCCCGCTGATCCGCTGGCTGGTGGCCGGCATCTGGTACAATGACTTTTTCCGGATCAGCGCCATGCTCCCGGTGGCCGGCATCCTGATCGCCTCGCTGGGCGGCGTGGCGTTGGCCGGGACGGCGCGGTCCTTCTTCCGGGCGTGGCTGGCGCACAAGGACAAGAGGCAGCCGGTATGGTTCCGGCCGGCCGCCACGGCGGTGCTGACCATCGTGGTGCTGGCGGTCGCTCCGCTCTTCGCCGCCCAGCGCAGCATCCAGGAAGCGGCGTTCAAGTACCGGTTCACGGACGATTCGTACCTGCTGACCGAGGACGAACTCGCGCTCATCAAACGGCTGCCCGAGCACGTTCCGGCGGACGCCGTCGTCGTTGGCAATCCGATGACCGGCGCGTCCTTGTCCTACTCGTACACGGGGATCCAGACGCTGCTGCCTTCCGGCACTACCTCCCCCGCCGTCAACGGGAAGCTCATTCTTCAGAAGCTGGACGAAATGGACACAGACCCGGCGGTCTGCGAAGCCGTGCGCGCAGCCGGCGTGGGATTTGTCCTGGACTTCGGCACGAGTTCGGTCCACCCGGGCGAGACCAGCATCCAGCCGGGGCTGCGGGACCTGGATACAGAGAACGGTTTCGAGCTCGTGGACAGCGAAGGCGACGCGTCGCTCTACCGGATCACCGGCTGCAGCTGAGCGGACGGGGCGCGATGGCTGCCGGGTGCGGTGGATGCCGGCCGCGGGTCAGCCTTCGCAGTCCTTGCAGTAGAAGAGGCCGTCCTGTTCCCGGGCCAGCATGGAGTGGTGGCGGATCAGGAAGCAGGATGAACAGGTGAATTCGTCCTCGCCGGGCGGGATGATCCTGACCTGGAGCTCCTCGCCGGAAAGGTCGGCACCGGGCAGCTCGAACCCCTCTGCCGCGTCGGCTTCGTCCACCTCGATCTCCGAGGACCGGCTGTCGCTCTTGTGGGATTTGAGTTCTTCGATGGACTCTTCGGGCTCGTCCTCGGTCGATTTTCGCGGTGCATCGTAGTCTGTAGCCATCGCGGGCCTCCACTTCAACTGTTGACAGTCCTCGTACGCTTCAGCACGCTCCCGCAAGAACGTTGGTTCCCCACTATAGGGCAGTTGCCGGGGTCGCTGTCATCCCTTTCCACAGGAATGGCAGCGACGCTGGGAGCGGGCCTGGGCAGCGGCGGCCGGACAGCTGCTGCGCCGGGCGCCGGTACCCTTGAAGGGTGATGAAATCCCCCCTCCCCGTGCGCGACGGCGTCAACGCCACCCGGCTGCGCCTGCCTGATAACGGACCTTGGCAGACGGCGCTGGACTACATGCTGCACCGCTGGGGCCATGTGGATCCGGAGGGCATCAAGGACCGTTTCGACCGCGGCGAGATTGTCGGCGAGGGCGGTGTGCGGTTGCACCGGGACACCGCGCTGGAGGAGCACACCTTCATTTGGTACTACCGGACGCTGCCGGCCGAGGACCGGCTGCCGGTGGAGCTGGACATTCTGCACCAGGACGAGAACATCCTGGTGGTGGACAAGCCCCATTTCCTCCCGACGACGCCGGGCGGGACCTACATCAGCGAATCGGCCCTGGTCCGGCTGCGCGTCCAGCTCGACATCCCGGACCTGATTCCCATGCACCGGCTGGACCGCCTCACGGCCGGTGTGCTGCTCTTCTCCACCAACCCCGCCACCCGCGGCAAGTACCAGGTGCTGTTCGAGAAGCGCCGCGTGGAAAAGGAGTACGAGGCAATCGCGGCGGTGGACCAGCGGCTTCAGTTCCCTCTCGTCGTGCGCAACCGGATGGTCAAGTCCCGCACCTACTTGCTGGCCGAGGTAGTGGAGGGCGAGTTCAACGCCGAGACCCGGATCGAGCTTGAAGAAACCCGGGGTGTGCTCGGCAAGTACCGGCTGGAACCGCATACCGGCAAGACCCACCAGCTGCGCGTGCATATGGCCTCGCTGGGAGTGGGCATCCTGCACGATCCGTTCTACCCGGTCCTGCTGGACAAGGCCCCGGACGATTACAGCCGGCCGCTGCAGCTGCTTGCCCGGGGCGTGCGGTTCACCGATCCCCTCTCCGGCGCACCGGTCGAATACCGCAGCCGGCTGGAGCTTTCCGAATGGGCAGCCGCTGCCGCTCCGCAGCCTGCGGGACGCTGAGCGGGACAGTCAAAGCCGACTGATCATTCCGGCTCAGCCCCTTACACGGCCGGAACTACGTGGTTAGAGTCGAAGCAACGAGCCGTTGCCCGATCGGGCCTTGTGCGGTGGGGCGGAGGTTCGGCCGACCAGTGCTGCACGCCGACAAGGGAGCCTCGACATGTTCCACCGCAACGTAGCCGAGAAGATCCATCTCATCGAGCACGCCAATGTGAACCTGTACCTCGTCGAGGACGGCGACCGGATCATGCTCGTTGATTCCGGCCTGCCGGCCATGTGGAAGATGACGGTCGCTGCCCTCCGCGAGCTCGGCCGTTCGCCACGTGACATTTCCGCGCTGGTCCTGACGCACGCGCACTTCGACCACCTCGGGTTCGCCGCCAGGATCCAGCACGACCTCGATGTGCCGGTCTACGCGCACCCGGGCGACAGCTACATCGCCGAGCACCCGTACCGGTACAAGCATGAAAAGAACCGGCTGACCTACCCCGTTAAGTACCCCGCCTGCGTTCCCATCCTGGCCCGGATGACGCTGGCCGGAGCGCTCAACGTCCGGGGTGTCAAGGATCTTCGCGTACTGGGCGCCGAGACCGGCCTGCAACTGCCCGGCGCACCGGCGGTTATCCATACCCCGGGCCATACCGAAGGCCACTGCGCGCTCCATTTTCCGGAACGGGACACCATTATCACCGGAGACGCCTTGGTCACACTTGATCCGTACACCGGCAAGCGGGGGCCGCACATCGTCTCCGCGGCCGCCACGGCAGATACTCGACAAGCGCTGAAATCGCTCGAGCTGCTGGCCGAAACGGGCGCCGGTACGGCGTTGTCCGGCCATGGCGAACCGTACCGCGGCGGGGTTGCCTCCGCAGTGGACGAGGCCGTGCGTCGCGGCGCCACCTAGCACCGGCGGCCAGGACGGCAAGGGCAGGAGGACAGGCTGCGATGGAATCCGTGGTGGAGGTTGACCCCGACGATCTGTACGGACTGATCGCCACCCTGACACAGGACCAGTGGTTGCCCGCGCGTCCGCGCATCCGTGTTGCCGTGGCCTACCGCGGACACACCTCCGCAGTGCGTGACCTGTCTACCGGACTCGTGCGGCTGCGCGGGGACTCCAGTGCCGAGGTGGAACCTCATCTGATGCGCAACTTCCGCAAGTACGCCCACCGGGACACCGCCCCCGGGGACTCGGACTGGAACTGGCTGAGCGTCGCGCAGCATTACGGCCTGCCGACGCGCCTGCTCGACTGGAGCCACTCGCCCTACGTCGCGCTGCACTTTGTCACTAGGGACACCTCCCGCTATGACGAGGACGGCGCGGTGTGGTGCGTGGATTATGCGGCGGCCCATGAACTGCTGCCGCAGGAGCTGCGCAGCGAGATCGAACCGGCCGGCGGCGGGCTCTTCACCACTGAGATGCTCTCCCGCTCTGCCTACACACTGTCCGAGTTCGACCGGTTTCACGACGACGATGGACACAGCATCCCGTTGTTTTTCGAGCCGCCCTCGCTGGACGAGCGCATTGTGAACCAAGCCGCGATATTTTCCGCCATGTCCGACGCCACGGCCGGCCTGGACGAATGGCTGCAGCGCCATCCCGAAATCTATCGCAAAGTCATTGTTCCCGCGCAGCTCAAGTGGCGGATCCGGGACCATCTGGACCAGGCCAACGTGACCGAACGCGTGCTGTTTCCCGGTCTCGACGGCCTGTCACGCTGGCTGCGGCGCTACTACAGTCCGCGTGACCCGGTGCGGAACCCGCGGGACGCCTGAGGAAGCGGCCTGCTCATGGCCGACGGCGAGCGCCGCTGGTCCAAGCGAGCGCTATTGTCCCAGCAGGCTCCGGTGGACGGAACGGAAGGTCTCGGCCAACCCGGCAGAAAACAGTACGAACTCGATGAGCTGGACGCCGCCGTCGTACTTCATGGCCTCCCCCAGCCCGGCCAGGGCGACGCTCCCGCCGTCCCAGCCGTAGACCCCGGCGCTGATCGCCGGAAAGGCCACGGACCGTGCGCCCAGCTCATCGGCCACGCGGAGGCTTTCGCGGAAGCAGGAGGCCAGCAGGGCGGGATCATTCTGGCCTGCGTGCAGGTTGGGTCCGACGGTGTGGATCACCCAGCGGGCGGGCAGCCGGAAGGCCTCGGTGGCGACGGCGGATCCTACCGGCAGACCGTCGGGCAGCTGCGACGACCGCAGTTCCCGGCACGCGGCCAGCAGCTCCGGACCGGCGGCGCGGTGGATGGCGCCGTCCACCCCTCCTCCGCCCAGCAGGCTTGAGTTCGCCGCGTTGACCACGGCGTCCACCTCGCGACGGGTGATGTCACCTTCGAGAATCCTTATCTCCATACTTTGTACTCTGCCACCGGTGCAGCATTGCGGGTAGATTGGGGAGGTGGAAATCCCCGAAGGGCCGTGGCAATGGCTGTATTATCCGATGACCTTGCTGATGGTCGTTCTGGATGCTCCCATGCCCGCCGCGCCGTCGGAAATCATGGTCATCGGCGGCGGCACACTGCTGGCCCACGGCGACCTGATCCTGCCGCTGGTGGTCCTGACCGCGTTCGCCGGCAGCATGGCCGGGGACGTGCTGCTGTTCCTGCTCTTCCGCGGCGGCATCAACACCCTGCTCAACCGGTACCGGTGGGGCCGCAGGGTGGACCGTGCCGTGACCCAGGCGCTGGAGAAGGCCGGCCGATCCTCCACCTATGCCGCCATTGTCGCCGCGCGCTTTATCCCCGGCGGCCGGACCGCGTCCGTCGCAGCTGCAGGCCTGGCGGATGTCCCGCTGAATGCGTTCCTGGTCTTGTCTGCCACGGGCTCCACTGTCTGGGCATTGTGGATGACCGGATTGGGGCTGGCCACCGGCCTCGCCACGGATCTGCCGTTCTGGGTGAATCTTGTTTTGGGCACGGTGATTGGCATACTGGTGGGCACGGCCATAGCTGCCGTCATCAGCCTGCGCCGCCGCAGCCAGCCGGCGCCGGTGCTCGGGGGTGCCGTCGACATCGAGGAGTAGCAGGAGCGAACACCCCGCTTCGGTCCAAGCCGTTATGGACGCCGTAAAACCCTACCTCCACAAGACCCGGACCATCCTCGCCACTGACCTGGCACGCCAACTCGCGGTCAGCGTCAGCCTCGTGTTCGCGCTGCTGATCGGCGTGCGCGGTGCCGGCCTGCTGGGCGGCACCTCCATCAAGGACGCGGCCGGGGGCGCGTTTGCCCCGGACTTCACCCTGCTGGCCCCGGCTTCGGGCGCGTTCAGCATCTGGTCGGTGATCTACGTGGGGCTGGTGGGCTACACCATCTTCCAGTGGTGGCCGACGCAGCGCCGCACCCCGCGGCAGCGCGCCGCAGGCTGGCTGGTGGCCGCGTCGCTGGTCCTCAATGCCTGCTGGATCCTGAGCGCGCAGGCCTCGAATGTGGGGCTGAGCCTGATCGTCATGATCCTGCTGCTGGCGGTACTGCTGGCCGCGGTCTACTTCCTGACGCGGTATCCGACAAAGTCCCTCGTGGAAGGGCTCCTCACAGATGCTCCGGTAGGGCTGTACACCGGCTGGATTCTGGTGGCGGCAGGCGCCAACGCGGCCAGCTGGCTCACGCTGCGCGGCATCGACCTGTTCGGCTGGGGCGCCGATGTCTGGGCAGTCATCACCCTCGGCATGGTCTCCTTCGCCGGAGCGGTAGTGGCGATGACTGGCCGCGGCCGGATGTCCGCCGTAGCGGCCTTGTGCTGGGGGCTGGGCTGGATCGCCGTGTCCCGGCTCCTGGGTGATCCGGTCTCCGTGCCGGTGGTCATCGCGGCCGGATTCGGTTTCTTCTTCGTGCTGGTCTGCGGGACATCGCGCCGTTTCCGGGTGGGGCACGAAGAGCGCCGGGCCTTTCGCCGCGGCTACGTTCCGGAGATCTGAAATCCAAACAACGACGGCGGGCCACGGCGGCCAAGGGGGTATCAGTATGACCAGCAACTACGGCACTTTCGTCCAACGTCCCACAGGACCTGCCGGGGCGATGGAGAGCACGTGGTGGCCGTGGCGCGACATGGACGTCCATGTTGAGCGCATCGGCGCCCCGGACGCCCCGGTGCGGTTGGTACTCTTCCACGGTGCCGGCGGCAACGCCGCTGCCATGCGTCCCTTCGCAGAACATCTGGCAGCCCTGGGAACCGATGTGAGCGTTCCGGATCTTCCCGGGTACGGCCTCACTCGGTCACCCGATCCGGCGGGTATCCGCTATGGACACTGGCAGCAGTTCGCCCAGGACTTCGTGCGTGCCGAATCCGATGATCGTCCGCTGGTCCTGATGGGAGCCAGCATGGGCGGGCTGCTCGCTTTCGAAGCGGCAGCCGCCACCTCGCTCGCCGCCGCCCTAGTGGTGACATGCTTGCTGGATCCCCGGGACGAGAGGGTCCGGGCACGCCTGACCTGGCATCCGGTACTGGGGAAAGTAGCCGGCCCTGGGCTCCGGCTCCTGGCCGGGCCCCTTGCCCGGGTGCAGGTTCCCATCCGCTGGCTTGCCGATATCCGCCATATCAGCAACGATCCCGGGCTGGTGCGTACCGTCCTCCGGGATGCCCGCGGCGGCGGTGGCTCGATGTCCCTAGGCTGGATGCGCAGCTTCATGGAATGGGAGCCCGATGTTGAACCGGAAGACTTCAGCTCGGGCCGGGTCCTGATGGTGCATCCCGCCGAAGACCGGTGGACGCCACCAGAGATCAGCAAGCCGTTTTTCGAGCGCATTGCGGCGACCAAACAGATCGTGATGTTGGAGAACGCGGGGCATTTCCCGATCGAGCATCCCGGGCTGGACCAGCTCGTGGCTGCAGTCGGTCAGCTGGTGGCGGACCTCCGGTAGCGCTCTGGTTTGGGCGCGGCAGGTCGAGGTCAGCGCAGCGTCTGCCACTTTCCGCGGCTGCGGCGCAGCACGGCGAGTCTTTCAGTGGTGGCGACCTGCTCGACAGCATGGCGCATGTTGGCGGCGGCCTGCAGCGCCTGGCGGTTTTCGGCGTCGTACGCATTCGGATCGACGGTGAAACGCACGGTGATCCGCGGGACCCCGGCAACGACGTCGAGCTGGTTCGCCTCGACCACATGGGCGGAGCCGACGGCAGCGACGGCGGCCTCCATCACGTGCTCTGGAACGTGTCCGGGGCGCAAGCCAGTGATGTTTAGCTGGGCTCGGAAGGATGGCATCCGTCCACTTTATCGGGGCACGGCACCCTCTCCAGGTCCGCCGGCGGACGAAGCGGACGGGGCATTCTCCCGGAGGAAACGGATCGCCTCTTTGACCCGCCGCGGGACGCGGGTCCCCGGCGGCAGGGCGGCAACCACGGCGTTAGGCGGCAGCTCGTCGGCAAGCGGAACATAGGCGACCTTGAGCCCGTCCCCCGTTGTATCGTTCACCGGGCGGGTATTGACCATGGAATAGCCCAGTCCGCGGGCGACAAGGGAGCGGATGGTTTCCATGTCTGTGCTGGGCCAACGAAGCTTTGGCTCGACGCCGACAGCGCGAATCATGCCGGTCACTCTCTCGATGGTGGGCGGCACGTCATGAAGGATGGCCCATTCATCCTGCACCTGGGCGAAAGTAATGGACTTCTGACTGGCCAGCGGGTGCGTCGCCGACAACATCAGGTGCGGTTTCACCCGGGCAATTTCCGCCAGCTCCACGCCGTCGACTGCCTGCAGCGAGTAGATCAGGGCAAGATCGATCCGCCCCTCCAGGACGTCCTGCTGCAGTCCGGCAGCGCTGGCCTCACGGAATGAGACGTCTACTGCCGGATACTCCCGGCTGAAATACTCCACGAGGCCAGGCAACAAGCGCGGGGACAGGGTGGGGCTGCAGCCCGCACGCAACGCTCCCCGCATTTCGTCGAAGCCGCCGGCAACGGCACCTTCAATGTCGCCGATCATGCTCAGGATGTGCCTTGCCCTCGCCGCGAGCTCCACCCCCGCCGGCGTTGCCACCACTTTCTTCGCGCGGGTCCGGATCAGCAGATCAACACCTACTGCGTGCTCCAGCTGGGCGATGGCCATGGAGGCCGCCGCCTGGGAGATATTCGATTCCTTCGCGGCTGCCGTGACGGAACCGTGGTCCAGCACGGCAACGAAGTACTGCAGTTGCCGAATGGTGAACTCAGCCATCAACTCCCCTTATGAACTTCATCAGATTGATTGACTATACACATTATGTGATTGGAGCCACACTTGAAGAAATCAACGATCTTCATTTCGAGGAGCATTCATGACCGAGTCGAACCTCAAACCCCACATCGTGACCCTCGGCACGGCCGGCGGCCCCCGGTGGTGGACGCCCGCTGAGGAGAACAACCGGACCGGAATCGCCACCGCCGTCGTCGTCGGGGATTCCTTCTACCTGGTGGATTGCGGACACGGTGTTGGCCGCCGTTTGAGCCAGGCCGGCCTGAAGCTGGCCAACCTGCGCGGCATCTTCCTCACCCACTTGCATTCCGACCACACTGTGGATCTGGCCAGCCTTGCCATTTTCGGGCTGTACGACCTTCTCGACCGGCGCAACGATCCGGTCAGGATCATCGGACCCGGAAACCGCGGCATGTTGCCGTACACCTCGCCGCGGGCCACCGTTGAGCCCGTCCCGGTGGCTCCGCACTGTCCGACTCCCGGAACCCGCGAGATGTTCGAGCAGCTGATGTACGCGCATGCCACGGACCTCAACGACAGGATCATCGACAGTCTGCGACCGTCCCCGTTTGAGCTGTTCGAAGCCTCCGATATCGAGATTCCGCAGGACATCGGCTACCACCCGAATGAGAATCCGACGCCGGCCATGGATCCGTTCGTGATCTACGAAGACGACCTCGTCAAGGTCTCGGCAATCCTGGTGGAGCACCCGCCGGTGGCGCCGGCTTTCGGATTCCGCTTCGACACGGCGGAGGGCTCGGTCACGTTCTCCGGCGACACCACCTACACGCAGAATATGGTCACGTTGGCACAGGACACCGACCTGCTGCTGCACGAGGCTATCGACTTCGATTTTGTCGAGGCCCTGTACGCGGACAAGACGGACGAAGGCTCCCGCGCGGCCAGGGACCACCACTACAAGTCGCACACCAGCGTCCGCGACGCGGCGAAGGTCGCCAGCGAGGCCGGTGCCAAACAACTGGCCCTGCACCACCTCGTTCCCGGCATGGCCGGCGATTCCGTCTGGAAGCAGGCCGCGGAACACTTCCACGGCACCTTCCACGTACCGGCAGACCTCGAACACATCGAACTCCGCCCGTCCCGCTGAATCCTAGCGCTCCATCTATGAACCCCTCCCCAGATCCCTCGACCTCATCATCAGGAGGAATTGTGTCCGAGTCACCGACGACCGTTACGCAGTCCGCACCGTCCACACCGCAGCACCAGTCCGGCTCCGAGTCCTTGAACACGAAGGACATGCGCCGGATCCTCGCGTCCAGCTTCATCGGCAGCGCCATCGAGTACTACGACTTCATCCTGTACGCGACCGCAGCCAGCATCGTCTTCAATACCGTTTTCTTCGCCAACCTCAGCCCCGCCTTCGGCCTCTTCGCCTCCTTCGCGACGCTGGCCGCAGGCTACCTGGCGCGTCCGCTTGGCGGCATCGTCTTCGGTCACTTCGGCGACAAGATCGGGCGCAAGAAAATGCTCGTGCTGTCCATGCTGCTGATGGGCGCCTCGACAGTCCTCATCGGCCTGCTGCCCACCACCGCCGTGATCGGAATCCTTGCCCCGGTCCTGCTGGTGACCCTGCGCGTCATCCAGGGCATTGCCGTGGGCGGCGAATGGGGCGGCGCAGCCTTGATGGCGCTGGAATCCGCACCGCAGAAGAAACGCGGCCTGGCCACGTCCTTCGCCACCGCCGGCGGCCCCGCCGGTGCAGTACTCGCCACCCTGGTGGTTTCGCTGACGTCCGCCCTGACCGGTGATGCGTTCCTGCAGTGGGGCTGGCGCATTCCGTTCCTGCTCAGCGCGGTACTGATCGCCGTCGGCATGATCATCCGGCTCAAGGTTGCTGAAACGCCGATGTTCCAGAAGCTGCAGGAAGCCGGCGAGAAGAAGCGCATGCCGCTCTTCGACGTGCTGCGCAACCATCCGCGTGCCGTGGTTGTTGCCCTGATCGCCACCATGAGCTTCTACGCCTGCCAGGGCATCCTGACGGTGTGGGGAGTTTCCATCGCCGTCGGCAACGGGGTGGACCGTTCCGGCGTCCTCAACTGGAAGGCGGCAGGCGCCGTCCTCACCCTGATCATGTGCTTCTACACCGCCCGGCTCAGCGACCGCATCGGCCGCCGCAAGGTTCTCACCGTCGCGGGCATCACCGGCATCGTGCTGGCCTACCCGCTGCTGATGCTGCTGAACAACGGCACGCTGTGGGGCTTCGCCGTCGCCATCGTGGTCGGCAACGGCATTGTCCAGGGCGCCCTCTTCGGCCCCATCGGCGCCTACATCGCCGAGCAGTTCCCCACCCGCATGCGCTACACCGGGGCCTCGCTGTCCTACCAGGGTGCTTCGGTGCTCGGTGCCGGCTTCACCCCGATGATCGCCACCGGCCTGATGATCGCGGGCAACGGCAGCATCTGGCTGGTCGGAGCGTTCTGGATCGCCGTCATCCTCGCCGGTACCATTGCCGTCCGCGCCACGCCGGAAGGCACCAAGGTCAACCTCGACTGACGCGGGCCACACCGAACAACTGAAGAGGAAGTGCCCGGGTGGAAACTCCATCCGGGCACTTCCTGTTCGACACGTAAGACAGTCGCAGGTTACGGCCGGCGGTGGATGGACTTGTAGCTGAGGTAGGCGTTGAGCCCCTCGATGCCGTATTCCGTACCGAGGCCCGAATCGTGCCGGCCGCCAAACGGCGCGGAGTGGTTGGAGGCAAAGAAGTTGATGCCCACGGAGCCGGTGTCCATCCGGTCAGCGACGGCGAGGGCAGCGTCCTGGTCCGCACCAAACACCAGGCCGCCCAGCCCAAACTCGGTGTTGTTCGCCAGCGCGACGGCCTCGTCCACGTCCGAGTACTTCAGCACGGAGATCACCGGGCCGAAGATTTCCTCCCGGGAGATCCGCATGGACGGTGTGACATCGGCGAAGACCGTTGGCTCCACGAAGAAGCCTCCTTCGAGTCCGCCGCCAAGCCGCGCTGCGCGGCCACCGGTGGTCGCCCGGGCGCCTTCGGCCCGGCCGGCGTCCACGTATTCCAGCACCGTCCGGTACTGGGATTCGGTGGCTGCCGGCCCGAAGACGGTGGCGGGATCCAGCGGGTCTCCCTGCACTCCGGCGGCGATGGTGGCGGTCGCCATATCCACCACCTCGTCGTAACGTCCCGCGGGGGCCAGGATCCGGGTGGAGATGTAGCAGGTCTGGCCGGTGTTGCGCATGCAGGAGCGCACGAGACCGCTGGACATGGCATCCAGATCAGCGTCCGGCAGCACGATGGCACTGGACTTGCCACCCAGTTCCAGCGTGACCGGGCGCAACAGTTCACCGCAGGCCGCGGCGATCTTCCGGCCCACTGGCGTCGAACCGGTGAAGGCCACCTTGTCCACGCCCGGGTGCCTGACCAAGATGTCGCCCAGCCGGCCGGAACCGGTGACCAGGTTGACCACGCCGGCCGACACACCGGCGGCGGCCACGGCGTCGACAATCAGCCGGAAGGACAGCGGGGTGGGCGATGCAGGTTTCATCACCACGGTGCAGCCGGCCAGCAGCGCCGGCGCCAGCTTGATCACCATCAGATTGATCGGGAAGTTCCACGGGGCGATCAGCGCGCACACGCCCACCGGATCCCGGCGCACCACCGACTCGCCGCCGCCGCGCGGAAACGGCCGGACGTCCTCGCGCTCCAGGTACTCCGCGAGCGTAGCGAAGTAGCGGAAGATGCTCGCCGCGTTGGCCGCGGCCCCCGAGGACTCTGAGATCGGGGAACCGTTCTCACGGGTGTTGGTCAGCGACAGCTCCTCCGCCCGCTTGTCCACTTCGTCGGCGATGCGCAGCAGGTAGGCAGCCCGCTCGGATGGAGCGAGCCGGGACCACCCGCCGTCGAACGCCTTGCGCGCCGCGCCGACCGCGGCGTCGATATCCTCCGGGGTTCCATCAGGAACCGAGCCCCAGATCTGGCCCGTGGCCGCATCCGTGACGGGGTTGCGGCCGGTGCCGCGGGCGGGGACCCAGGCGCCGTCGATGAAGACATCGTCCACGTGGGTGTAGGGCAGGGTGAGCGCGGCGCGGGCGTCCACGGCAGGGCCGGAGAACGACGCCGGCGCTTGCCCGGTTGCCGCGGCGGCAGTTGCGCTGTGGGCGGCGGAAGTCATCGGATCACTCCAGTCTTGAGCAGTGCGTTGGACCGGGCGAGGTCGGCCGTGCCCATCGCGTAGGCGGCTTCGGTGATGAGTTCGGGGATGATCTCCGCAGCCAGGCGGTCCGTGTAGACAGCCGGGGTCATGCCGAACCAGGACGAGGCCAGCGCGATGCCGGCGTGGTCGAAGCGCCACAACCGGTCGGCGTCGCGGACCAGGGCATCCTCCAGCGAGAAGGCCACATGGCGGGTGTCGTGCCCGTCGATGATTTCACAGACCCGCGCGATGAAGCCGTCGGAGTAGCCCAGTCCGGGCAGCACCCGGCGGGCCACCTGGCAGCCTTCGGCCTCGTGCTCGAAGCGGACGGCCGCCTTCCGCCAGTCGCCCGTGAAGCCCTCGGAGAGGATGCGCGATTCGTCCACGTGCGCCCAGCCGGTGTCATGCAGCACGATCGCCACGCGGACCAGCTCGGCGTCGGCCTCCGGGTAGGCCCGGCAGAGCCGTTCGGCGTAGGCCAGCGAGATGGGCAGGTGGATGTCGTTGCCGCGGCTGCGGGTTTCCGCCACCACGGCCTTCCAGAGCCGGTCCAGGTCTTCGGCCGCAGGGGTGCCGGCGATAGGCGAGGTGTCCAGGGTGCCGGTGGCCGGAACGGGGCGCACCGGATGCGCGGCGGCAAAGGCGGCGGCACGGGGATCTTCCGCGTGCGCAGCCGGATCCGCTGCCGGCCAGGCGGTGCTGGCGGCGTCGCTGTTGGTCTGCGGACTCTGCGTGTCGGGGGTTCTCATGGGGCTCCTTAGCCGTCCGTGATGATGGTCTTCAGCACGACGGCGGGATCCGCCGCCGCGTCCGCGGGTATGTTCTGGCCCTTGGCCAGGGCGTTCTTGACCGACATGAAATCCAGCGGTGCGTTGACGCAGTCCGCGGCAATGATCCGGCCGTTGCGGTAGTAGAGCACGGAGAATTTTCCGCGTTCCTCGTCGCGCCGGACCACGGTCTGGTCGTAGCCGAGGGTCAGGCCGGCGATCTGCAGTTTCAGGTCCGCCTGGTTGGACCAGAACCACGGGATGCCCGCGTAGTCCTCGCGCCGGCCCATCAGCGAATAGGCGGCTACCTTGGCGTGCTCGATCGCGTTGTTCACGCTTTCCAGCCGGATGCGCTCGCCTGCCGGCGAACCGGGCAGCGG
Organism: Arthrobacter sp. B055-34; assembly: GCF_059090425.1. Lineage (NCBI taxonomy): Bacteria > Bacillati > Actinomycetota > Actinomycetes > Micrococcales > Micrococcaceae > Arthrobacter > Arthrobacter sp. B055-34. Next base: position 187,624 of record NZ_JBNHFQ010000008.1, on the reverse strand, counting down.
GTTGGGCATGTTCGCCACATCGCCCACCGCCACGGTGGTGCCGTCCGAGGCCAGGGCGTGCGAGTCCACCACGATGCCGTTGTCCACCTCCAGGCCCAGCTGCTCGGCCAGTTCGGTGTTGGGGACCACGCCGATCCCGACCAGCACCAGCTGCGCGGGGATCACCGTGCCGTCCTCAAGTTCGACGCCGGCCACCCGGCTTCCGTCTTCGGCTGCGGTCAGGCGCTCCATCCGGGCATCGAGCCGGATGTCGATGCCGCGGCCGCGGTGGGTCTGGAGGAAGTAGTCGCTGGTGTCTTCGCCCACGGCGCGGCCGATCAGGCGCGGGCCGTACTCGAGTACCGTGACGGACTTGCCCATTTTGTGCAGGCTGGAAGCCGCTTCCAGCCCGATGAAGCCGCCGCCCACCACTACAGCTTCGCGGACATTGTCCAGCTGTGCCTTCAGGGCCAGGGCGTCGTCCGCGTTGCGCAGGTAGACCACGCCGTCCAGGTCCGCGCCGGGCAGGTCGAGCTTCCGTGCCCGGGCGCCGACCGTCAGGGCCAACCGCTTGAAGCCGAATTCGGCTCCGGAGGCGGCGTGCGCGATGCCGGAGCCGTCGTCGTTCTTATCGATCCGGGTGATGTACTCGCCCTTGACGAGGGTGATGTTGTGCTCGTCCCAGTACTCGTTGGAGCGGAAGATCAGCGTCTCGCTCTCCACGGTGCCCTGCAGGAACTCCTTGGACAGGGCGGGGCGCTGGTACGGCCGGTGGTCCTCGTCGCCGAGCAGCGTGATGTGCTCGTCGAAGCCCAGGGCCCGCAGTGAGACGGCCAGCTGCACGCCGGACTGGCTGGCGCCGATGATCAGCAGGCCGGTCCGGGCTGGCGCCTTCGGTGCTGCGGCGGCGCCGTCGTTGGTCTTGGTTGCCGCGTCAGCGGTTCCGGTGCTCATGATCAGACCTGTGTTTCCGGTGTGGTGACATGGATGTCCTGGCCGTCGCACAGCTTCAGCTGGCAGGACAGGCGTGAGTTGTCCTCGCGGTCCACGGCGGTGCCGTAGAGCATTTCGTCCTCCATGTCCTCCATGGGCGGCAGCTCGGCCAGCTCGTCCTCGCGGACAAAAACGTGGCAGGTGGCGCAGGACAGCGAACCGCCGCATTCGGCGACGATGCCGGGGACGCCGTTGCGCACGGCCGTCTCCATGACCGAGTCCCCGGTGTTGCCGGTGATCTCGCGTGTGGTGCCTTCCGTGTCGGTGAAATAAACCGTTGGCATGGCTCCTCCTTGTACTGGAAATCTCGTTGGAAATGTGGGTGGAAGCTTTAGATGAACTGGCGGCCGCCGTCGACCACCATGGTTTGGCCGGTGATGTATGAGCTGTCCGGACCGGCGAGGAACAGCGCGGCCCCGACGATGTCTTCGGGCTGGCTGGCCCGCTTGAGCGCCCCGCGGTCCACGCCGTAACTTTCGGCGTCCTCCATCAGCGAGTAGCTGGCTTCGGTGAGCGTGAAGCCGGGAGCGATTGCGTTGACGGTGATGCCGCGCCGGCCCAGCTCCTTGGCCAGCACCCGGGTCAGCGCAACCACTCCGCCCTTGGAAGCGACGTAGTGCAGCCACTGCTCGGAGCCGGAGAAAATGGTGGCGCTGGACAGGTTGATGACGCGCCCGCCGTCGGCCAGATAAGGGCTCGCCGCGCGGGTCACCAGCCACGGGCCCTTGAGGTTCACGTTCATGACCAGGTCCCATTCGTCCGGGTCGATGTCCTCGAAGGGCGTGCGGGTCACCGTAGCGTAGATGGCCGCGTTATTAAGTACGACGTCGATGCGTCCGTTCCCGAATTCCGCCACCTGGGCGGCGAGCGACTCGGTGGACGAGCGATCTGTCACGTCGGCCCTGTAGGCCGCCGCGTCGGCGCCGGCTTCGCGGACCAGCTTGGCCGTCTCTTCGGCGCCTTCCAGGTTCACGTCCGCGACGGCCACCCGGTAGCCGCGGCCGGCGAAGCCGAGGGCGAACGCCCGGCCGAGGCCCCCGGCGGCGCCGGTGATCAGCACGGTCCGCTGGGCCATATCAGGGACCGCACGCTCCACACCGCGGGTAGCGGCGGCGTCGTTGGCGTCGGTGGGTTGCTGCGTCATCTTCAAACCTTTGCGTTGGGTTGTGCCGGGCCTTCGGCCTTGGGAAGGGACGGCTCGCCCGGCCCGGCACTGGAATCACCTGAGGGGGAGGTGCTCAGGCGTGGCTGTGGGCGCCCGGGCCGGTCACTGTGACTATAGGATCGAGTTCCTCGGCATCCAGGATCTGCACGGTACCCTTGGTGCCGTCGACCCGCAGCAGCTGCCCGGTCTTGATGGTGGTGGAGCCGCTGCCCGTGCCGGTGACCGCCGGCAGCCCGTACTCGCGGCAGACAATAGCGGCATGGCTCATCATGCCGCCGATGTCGGTCACGGTGGCCTTGATCTTGCCGAAGATCGGGCCCCAGGACGGCGCGGTCACGGTGGCCACCAGGATCTCGCCCTGCTGGACCTCCGAAAGCTGGTCCGCGTCCGTCACGACGCGGGCAACGCCCTCGACGACGCCGGGTGAGGCCGCCATGCCGCGCAGTCCCCCGCCCTCGACTTCCTCGCCCGCGCCCAGCCACTGCTGGACCTGCTCGGTGGTGATGCCCCAGAGCATGCGGGTGAACGGTTCGGTGATGGATTCCGGCGGCGTGTTCAGCGCCGGTTGCGGACGGACGGTCTTGAGCGCATCGACAATGCCGCGGCGGCGTTCGATCTCCTCCGGCCAGTAGGTGGGGCCGATCGATTCGGCGCCCACACCCCAGCCCGTGACCATGTCGAAGAGCGCGTCGCGGACCTCGTTGCGGGTCAGGTAGAGCAGGTCATCGGGTTCGGTCCAGAAGCCCTCGGCGTGCATCATCCGGGACAACTCTCGGATCTTGCGCCAGAAGACGCCCATGGTCCAGTGCTCGATGTAGAAGTTGTGGTTTTCCACGTACGGGTACGCCGTGGCGGCCAACTGGCGCTTGGCGTCAAAGAGGGCCTGGGTTTCACCTTCGAGCAGGTCACGGTATTCCTCGACGATGCGTTCCTTCTCCGCGATGAGCTCCTCGGTGGGGCGCATGATGTTCTGGCCCTCGACAAGCCGGCGGATGTAATCGGCAATGTAGCCCAGGGGGATCTCCTGGTGCTCGTACCAGTACTTGTCGTGCCCGTAGAAACCATTGCCCACGGTGAAGTTGAACCACGGATCCTTGGCGCCCTCGTACTGGGCAATCCAACGCTCCCCGCCCGGTGCCGAAGCAATGGCACCCAAGGTGGCATCGACGTCGTCCGTATTGCCGAAGGCGGACTCCAGGTGAAGCTCCACGGCCAGTTTCGCGAGCTTCTTGAGCTCATCGTCCGGGCGGAACAGCTCCATGTCCACGCCCTGGACCATGGTCGCGATGGACTGGTCCGGGATGTTCGGGAACACTTCCTTGCAGAAGTTGAAGAAGTCCAGGTAGGCAATGTAGCCCAGGTTCAGGAACTCGAAGTGGTACTGCCAGTTCTGGTAGGCCAGCTGGATCAGCCGGTCGTAGTTCTCCAGCAGGACTTCGGAGCCGTCCATCGCCTTGCCGGTGGTGATGTCATCCATCGGAACCATGTCCGGCAGCTTGTTGAAGGACAGCGTCTCCATCTCGTCGATGGTGCCGCGGACCTTCACGTGCCACTGCCGCAGCAGCTCCTCCCAGTTCTGGAAGTAGTGGCCCACGCGCTGCTCGAAATGCGGAACCCGCGCCGCGATCTGGTCCTCGGGGACCGGGATCGGGGACATGTACAGGTAGCCCAGATGGACACGGAACTCAATGCCGTTGGCGTTGGGGATCATCAGGTGCCGGGCGTTGTACTGCCCCAGGCACTTGACCGCGAACTCCCCGCCGATGGTTTCGAACGGCTTGTACACGGTGGGCCAGTGCTGGCTGTCGCAGAACCAGAACTTCGCGTCCTCCTGCTCCTTGAGCTTGTCCTGGAAGACCAGATAGTACGGGTAGATCTGCTCCCAGCCTTCGGCGCCGGCGGGCACCGGCAGTTCGGAGGGCTTCGGGAAAGACTTCATGGACATGACGGACCTTTCAATGGTGGCTCGGCGGTGAGCCGGTGGGTCGGTAACGGCGGGTTTCAGACCGAGGGTTTGAGCAGCGAGGCGGTGATGCTGCCGAGGCTGAAGCCGCTGCTGGCGGTGCCGGTGGAGCTGGTGGCGGAACCGGCAACTGGTGCAGAGCCCGCTGCCGGGGTGGAGCCGGTAGTGGTGGAACCAGCCTTGGTCCCGGTGGCGCCGAAGGCTGCGGCGTATCCGCCAGTGCTGGCGGCGGCGGGAACCGCCGGCTTGGAGGAATGCACCGTTTCGGGACGGGACTGGAGCAGCAGCAGATTCTCGCCGTCGGGCAGGTCCGCATCCAGCGCCCACTCCACGTCCTGGGGGCACTTATAGTGCTTCTCGGCCCGTTTGGCCATCTGTGCCACGGCCTTGGCTTCCTCATCGTTCAGGCTGCGGCGGGCGCGGCGCTCGGCGTCGACCTCCCGTTCCACCAGGGCGCGTGCGGCGCTGTCGGGAACGAGTTCCGCGTGCTTGTCGCCCAGGTGTTCGGACACGAGCGCAAGCGTCACTTTGTCCAGCACGATGTTGTCCGGGGTGACCTGGCCCGAGACCACCATTTCGCCGACACCGTAGGAAGAGTCGATGGTGATCTTCGAGCGGTCCCCGTTGGCCGGGTCCATGGTGATGGCGACGCCGGAGACCTTGGAGTTGACCATCTTCTGCACCACCACGGCCATCGACAGTCCCTCGTCGGGAATGTTGTTCTTCAGCCGGTAGATAATGGCGCGCGAGGTGTACAGCGAGGCCCAGCACTGGCGGATGTGCTCGGTAACGGCCTTGACGCCCTCCAGCCACAGATAGGTATCTTGCTGGCCGGCGAACGAGGCGTCCGGCAGGTCCTCGGCCGTGGCGCTGGAGCGTACGGCCACCGGGACCGGTGTTTCGAACCGGGACATCAGGGAGTCGTACGCCTGGATGGTCACCGCCCGGATGGCCTCCGGAACCGGCCGGGAACAGATGTCCTCACGGATAGCCGCGGAGACCTTGTCCACCTGGGCAATGTCTTCGAGGTCGAGGCCCGCCAGCAGTTCGTTGATCTGCCGGGTGATGCCGGCTTCGGCCATAAACGCATCAAACTCGGCGGTAGTGACCACAAACCCGGGCGGAACCGGCATGCCGGCGGCGGTCATGGTGACCAGGGATGCGCCCTTGCCGCCGAGCGTTTCGAGCTTCGGCTCAAGGCCGCCGTCGAAAAACTGGATGTACTCGTTGCTTTCCATGTGCTTAGGCCTCCCAAGTAACGGGAACGGTTTCGGGGACCCGGAAGGACAGGTTTTCCCGGAACGCGATCTCCTCGGGATCCTGCAGTTTCAGGTTCGGAGCAAGCCGGGCGACTTCCTCGAGGGCAATCTTCGCCTGCAGTTTGGCCAGCATGTTGCCCAGGCAGTAGTGGATGCCGAAGCCGAAGGACAGGTGCTCGCGGGCATTGGGCCGGGAGATGTCGAAATCTTCGCCGTTCTCGAACTTGCCCTCTTCGCGGTTGGCCGAGCCCATCAGCAACAGCAACTGACCGCCTTCTTCAATCTTCACCCCGCCGACCTCGGTGTCTTTGAGCGCCTTGCGCCGCCAGCCGACAATAGAGCCGGAGTAGCGCAGGACCTCGTCGATGGCGCCGGGGATCTTCTTCGGCTCCTCGACCAGCACCGCCCACTGTTCCAGGCGGGCCAGCAGCACGCGCAGTGAATTGGCGATCAACGTGGTGGTGGTTTCGTGGCCAGCGAAAAGCAGGCTGTAGAGGACCGATGCGATCTCGTGGTCGGTGATCTCCGCGCCGTCGTTCTGCGCACGCACCAGGTCGGCGGTGAGGTTGTCGCCGCCCTCCTCATGGGCTACGCGGACCAGGCGCAGGCATTCCTGCCAGTACTCCACCAGGTTGTGCGCATGCGGGATCTGCTGATCGTCGCTCAGGTCGCCCCAGGTCATCGCCGCGCGGGAATCGCTCCAGCGCTTGAACTTGTCGACCTGGCTGACATCGGCGCCGATCAGCGTGAGGATGGTGATCGTCGGAACGTCGTAGGCCAGGTCTTTCACTAGGTCGCCGGTGCGTTCGGGCCGGGCCAGCATCTTTTCCACCAGGTCCACCACGTTCTGGCGGATGAAGGGCTCCAGCGCCTTGTAACGGCGGGGTGTGAAAGCCTTTTGCACTACCGAGCGGATCCGGGTGTGCTCCGGCGGGCGGCGGGCGGAGAGTCCCGAGTACGCGGTGAAGCCGCCCTCTTCCATGATCTTCTTGGCGGCCGGGCCGCGCTCGCGGACCGGGGCCTGCGCGTTTTCGCTCGAGAAGGTCTCCCAGTCCTCGAAAACTGCCTTGATGTCGTCGTAGCGGGAAACTACGTAGTAGCCGATGCGCTCGTCGAACATGACCGGCTGCTCGGCCCGCAGTTCCGCGTAGGCGGGGAAAGGATCCTTCATCTGGAACGGTTCGTAGCCGTGGTGCCCGGCAGGCGCCTCGGCTCCGTGGCCGAACGGGCAGCGGGCCGCCGTTTCCGTCGAGGGTGACATCTGTTCTCCTTGGGGTTGGTTCCCGTTGGTGGTTGCTGGACCGTCAAACGGGTTCGTTCACACCAGTGTTGTCCACATCACCCCGTGGTGCACATCACGGTCTTCCACTGAGTAGAAACCGAATATAACAACGACGGCGTCCTGTCTTCGCTGGAGCCGTGCAGGAAGCGGCTATTTGCGGTGGCTGCCCAGCAGCGTTTCGAGCGGGATGTGGGCCGTGGCGCGCTCGATCTGCACCGAGACCCCTTTGAGCACAGGCAGGTGCCGGTTCATGGTGGCGGCCTGTGCGGTCGGCAGCACCAGCCCCAGTCCTGCACCGATGGCGCCGGTGTGAAAGACCGGAACGGCGATCGAGCAGGATCCGAGTCGGACTTCCTCCAAGGTGGTGGCAAAGCCCTGCTCACGGATGGTGTCGAGTTCCTTGGCCAGCCGGCCAGCATGGACATGCGTGTGCGCCGTGGGACGTTCCAGCTCGCGGTTCAGATACGCGATGCGGACCCATTCCTCCTCGAAGGCCAGGATCACCTTGCCGACGGCGGTGGCATGCATCGGCAGCCGACCGCCGACCCGCGAGGCCCGCGGGACACGCTTCGTGCCGTAGATGCGCTCGATATAGAGCACCTCGTGTCCTTCGCGGACCGCGAGCTGGGATGTCTCACCGGTGAGGGAAAACAGGTCCTGGACGAAAGGCCGCGCTGCCTCGCGCAGCTGCCGTCCGGCGTTCTGCGCCAGCTCCCACAGGCGGATCCCCAACTGATAGCGGCCGTTGGCTCCGCGCGACAGGAATCCCCAGTCTGTCAGCTCGGCGACCAGCCGGTGCGTGGTGCTGAGCGGCAAACCGGATCCCTCGGAAATCTCCGTGAGACTGAGCGATCCGCGGGCCTTTTCGAACGCCTCGAGGATGGCAAGCACCCTGGAGGTCACGGATCGTCCCCCATCGCGGCTTCCGCCTGCCATCGCTGTCTCCTCATCCGGCCGCTCTCGGTACGGCACCTGCCGCCGGCCGAACCGAGTCTAGTCCTCAGGCCAGCAGGGCACGCCGCTGCGGCCACAGGGTCACCGATTCCAGCGCCGACAACGCCCGCGCCATGGCTTTGGCCTCCTCGGTGAACAGGTGGCCGTGGACCCGCTGGCTGCACAGCCGTACGGCTTGCTCCCGCTCCAGGCCGAACCAGTCCATTACGGTGTCTATCCCATGCGGGGTCAACCGCCAGGTCTTATCCGAGTCCTTCACAATGGCGTCCTCGACCGAGAGTGCCTCGCGCCGCGAATCGTGTCCGTCAATGATCTGCAGAATCGCGGGTACCTTGTCCGCGTCGTAGCCGACCTCGGCCAGAATATCCGCGGCCAGGCGGGCGCCTTCCTTCTCATGCAGAAGCACCAGATCCGGCCGCCCACCGCCTGGAGCGATCGCGGAGAGCACTTCGTCCGGGGGCACCTGCGACCAGCCGATGTCGTGCAGCATGATCGCCGGAAGAACGACGTCGGCATCCGCCTCTGGATGCAAGTCCAATAAGGCTTGGGCCAGGCCGAAGGCGTACAGAGTGTGCGCGTCGTTGTCGCGGACGGCCAGCAAGGATGCTGCCAACTCCCAGATCCGGGCGAGGACCTGATCCAGGCCGATCACGCCGTCGGGATTTGCGGCAATGGCGCCGGTGACATCGTGGCCGTACTGGTTGGCGGCAGGCAGGAGCTTGGTCATGCTCCCACCGTGGACCAGCAGGCGGGCCGTGGCAACAATCGGATTCCGCTGGCCGGAAGCGGCGCGCGACCCGCCTCAGCCGGTGTTGCGCAGGCCCGCCGCGACGCCGTTGACCGTGATCAGCATGGCCCGCTGCAGGCTTTCATCCGGTACGTCCCCGCTCGAGGTCCCGTTCGCACGCAGCCTGCGCAGCAGCTCCACCTGCATGTAGGAGATCGGATCCAGGTACTGGTCCCGCACTTCTAACGACTTCTTGAGCACCGGCTGGTTGTCCAGCAGCCGTACTTCGCCGGTGAGGCGCCGGACCTCGGCCACCGTGAGCTCGAACTCTTCGCGGATCCGGTCGAACAGGTGCTGCAGCCGGGCAGGCACCAGCGTGGCCACATAGTGCGCGGCGATGTCCAGGTCCGTCTTGACGAGGGTCATTTCCACATTGGAGACCACGGTCTGGAAAAAGTGCCAGCGGTCCGCCATTTCCTGCAGCATTTCGCCGTGGCCGGCCTCGCGCGCGGCCTTCAGCCCGGAACCGACGCCGTACCAGCCGGGCACGATCTGCCGCGACTGGGTCCAGCCGAAAACCCACGGGATGGCGCGCAGCCCTTCCAGTCCGGCGCCTGAATCCGGCCGCATGGAAGGACGTGAGCCGATCTTCAGGGAGCCCAGCTGTTCCACCGGCGTCGAGGTGAAGAAGTATTCCGGCAGGTCCGGATCGTCAATGAGCTCCCGGTAGCAGCGGAAGGACGCGTCGGAGACGGTCTCCATCACCTTCCCGTAGCGTTGGCGTTCACTGGCGGATGTGCGCGGCTCCCGGTGCAGCGCAGAGCCTTCCAGCACAGCCGCCAGCGCCAGTTCCAAGTTCTCCCGTGCCAGCGTCTGCAGTGAATACTTGTCTGAAATGACTTCGCCCTGCTCGGTGAACTTGATTTCGCCTTCCAGCACGCCGTTCGGCTGGGCGAGGATGGCGTCATACGTGGGCCCTCCGCCACGGCCCACGGATCCCCCGCGGCCGTGGAAAAGCCGCAGCCGGACACCATGTTTGGCGGCTACGTCGCGCAGGACCCGCTGCGTCTGGTGGATTTCCCAGAGGCTGGTCAGCACACCGGATTCCTTGTTCGAGTCCGAGTACCCGAGCATGACTTCCTGCACGTCGCCGCGGAGCCGGACAATCTCCCGATACTGCGGATCCGCCAGCAGCGCGTCCAGAATCCGCCCGGACCGGCGCAGCTCCTCCACCGTTTCCAGCAGCGGCGCGAAGCCGATGCGGACAAACGCGTCCCCGCCGTGCAGCCGCAGCAGGCCGGCTTCCCGCGCCAGCACCACGGCGGCCAGCACGTCGTCGGGACCGCGGGTCATGGACACGATGTAGGTCTCCACGACGTTCGAGCCGTAGGTCTCCAAAGCCCGGTGGATTTCGCCGAACACCGCGTACGTCTTGGCTTCCTCTCCTGCCAGCGGAGCCGGCACCGGCGCCAGCGGACGGCGGGAAGCGAGCTCCTTCGACAGCAGTGCCTGGCGCTCCGCCCGCTCCAGGTCCGCGTACGGCACGGGCAGTTCGCCCAGCCGGTCTATCAACACACCGACGACGGCGTGGTGCCGCTCGGCATGCTCGCGGACATCCAGCGTGGCCAGGTTCAGGCCGACGGCGGACATGATCCGCCGCACCCCCGCCAGTGCTCCATCCGCCGCCAGCGAGGACCCGTGGGCGCGCAGCGATCGTTCCAGCAGCCCCAGCTCGTCCAGCACCTGCGCGGCGGAGGCGTAGTCCCGCCCGGGCTGGTGGGCGGTGCCGTTACGGACGCGGGCGGAGGTGTTCATCAATTTGGCCTTGATGCACGTGAGCTTGAGCCTGTACGGCTCCTGCGCGTTCAGTACGAGCACGCGCTTATCCAGCCCGGGCAGCTTTTCCAGGTCCTGCTGTATGGATTCCAGCAGCTCCGGCTCCGCTTCGGCGAGCGCGGTGGAGTTGGACAGCACCGAGATCAGCTCGTCCACCTGCTCGATCCCGATCCGCACGGCGTGCTGGTTCTGCAGGGCGAGGATCTCCCTGGTCACGCCTGCTGTGACATTCGGGTTGCCGTCCCGGTCGCCGCCGATCCAGCTGCCGAACCGCAGCGGCGTGCGCTCGGCGGACAGGACTGCGCCGTGGCCATCCAGCAGTTCCGCCAGTTCGGCCAGCAGCTCCGGCACCGCGCCGCGGAAAATGTTGTCGAGGTAGTAGAGGGCGTTGCGGGCCTCGTCCACCGGGCTGGGCCGCACTTGCCGCAGCTCGTCCGTCTGCCACATCTGGTCGATGATTTCCGCCAGGATGCGGTCCTGCCGCCGCCTGGCCACGCTGTCCTCGGCGGTCCGCACCGCCAGCACATCGGAGAGCTTGCGCAGCTTATCCAGCACCGAACGGCGCGATGCCTCGGTGGGATGCGCGGTGAAGACCGGCCGCACATCCAGCGCGTCCACGGCCTCCTGCAGCACTGCGGGGCCTGCCTTCGCGGCGACGTCCGCCACGGCCTTGGCCAGCCAGCCGTCCTGTTCCGGGCGGGTCCGCAGGGTCCGGACGCGGTGGACCTGCTCGGCGGCATTGGCCAGATGGAAGTAGAAGGTGAAAGCCCGCACCAGCTGCGTCGCCTGGCCGGTGGGCAGCCCCGCCAGCAGTTCGCGCACCTGGTCCGCCACATCACGTGCCGTCCACGGGCCGCTGGCCTCCCCGCCCCCGCGGGCCGCCTCCTTGGACTCCTTGGTCAGCAGCCGCACCTGCTCCACCAGCTCCAACAGCTCCGGACCGTGCTGGCGCACCAGCGATTGGCCCAGCAACGTGCTGACGCGGCGGACATCCGCACGCAGCCTGGCATCGAGATCCCCTTCAGGCATCAAAACCCTCCTGTGCCATCAACCGGCCCTACAGATTGAACGCGGGCGCGTGCGAGGGCTGGTACAGCAGGATGTCGTCGACGCCGGGCACCTGCAGCATCGCGCCGGCGCCGAAGCCCATGTCCGTTGAGTCTGAGCTGAAGCCCGCGCCGCGGCTTTCCAGTTCGTACATGGTCGCCGCCAGATCGTCGCACATCAGGGCGATCTGGTGGTGGCGCGGGGCAGAAAACTCCTCGCCTTCCCAGACGCCGCTGGTCGGATGCACGCCCAGCTCGCTCGGACCGGTCTTGAAAATCAGCCAGTCCTCGCCCGAGCCGGCGTCGGGAACCGAGGGCCACTGCAGGACGTCGCGCAGGAACGCCCGGGTAGCCGCCGGATCATCGGAGTAGATCAGCGTGTGCACGGAAGTGATCATGGACCTAGGCTAGCGCCCAGCAGTGCCTCCGGTAACCTCCCCCAGGTGCGTCCCGGTGCGGCTTGTCTTGCGGCAGGCCCCGGGGCAGACTGTGCTGATACAGCCCCGGGTGGGCGGTGACAGCCTCAGCCAGCCCCAAGGAGCGCAATGACCAGCCTGGAAAACGAGGTCACTACGGCCGAAGCGGAGTTCGGTGCCTGGCACAGAAAGCGCAATGACGCCTTGTCCGAGGATTTCGGGCTCCTGACCCTCACCTCGTTCCAGTGGCTCGCCGCTGAACCGTCAGCCGTCGATCTTGTCCCCGGTCTGTGGAGCGCCGACCGAGCGGTGGCGGCACTGAACGCCGGTGCCTCGGATGGCTTCCTGATGTACGACGGCGGCACACCGGTCCGCGGGATCCTCACCCAGGCGGTGGCCGAGCGGGGCCAGACAATGTGGGTGCGCTGGTGGTCCGGTCCGGAACAGGTGGCGGTGGAGCTGGTCAGGCGGGACGGCCGCTATCTGATCCGCACACGAGCCGCCTCAACGCCGGCACAGCAGAATTTCAGCGGCGTGCCGGTCTTCGACTTCGATCCGGACTGGATCCTCAAGGGCCGCTATGTTCCGTACGACTCGCCCCAGGTCTCGCGGATCTCGACGTCCCGCAGCGATACCTCGCTGACCCTGGTCCTGGCGGGCGAGATCACCTTCAACTACCAGTGCTCAAGCTACCGGCTGCGGGCCGAGTTCGAACCGGGCACGGGCGCGCTGCGCGTGACCTTCCACGATGCGACCAATGGACTTGGTACCGTGCCCTGGCGCTTCCTCGACGTTCCGCCGCCTGCGCTGGACGGAACGGTACTGCTGGATTTCAACCGCGCGCAGAACTATCCGTTTGCCTTCACCGGGTACGCGGTGTGCCCGGCGCCGGTGGCACGGAACCAGCTTCCCCTCGCAGTCACCGCCGGGGAGAAGCTGCCGGTCTGACCGGCTCAGGCGATGGCGGAAATGCCCGTGACCGCGCGGCCCACAATCAGGCTGTTGATCTCGTACGAGCCCTCGTAGGTGTAGATGGCTTCGGCGTCGGAAAAGATCTTGGCCATGAGGTAATCGGTCACGATCCCGTTGCCGCCCAGAATGGACCGGCCCAGCGAGACGGTCTCGCGCATCCGCGCCGAGGTGTAGGACTTGGCCAGCGCGGCCTGCGCCATGTCAGCCCCGCTGTGCCGGGTGCCCCGCGGGCCGGTGTGGCTCTCCTCCTGCAGCTGGGCGACCCGGGCCAGCATGCCCAGCGACGCCGTGGCATTGCCGAGCATCCGCACCAGCTGGTCCTGGATCAGCTGGAAACTCGCGATCGGGCGGCCGAACTGCTCGCGTTCCAGCGCATACCGCCGGGCCACCTCGTAGGCCGCGAGCTGCTGGCCGACCGCTTGCCAGCCCACCATGATGCGCGAGCCCCGCAGCAGATGCTTGGTGTCGTCGAAGCTGCCGATCCCGGCAAACCGGTCCGCTTCCGCAACGCGGACGTTGTCCAGGATGATGTCCGCGTTCTGCACCGTGCGCAGGGAGATCTTGTTGCCGATCCGCTCCGCCCTGAACCCCTTCAGCTTCGAGTCCACAATGAACCCGCGCACCTGGTCGGTGTCTTCGTCCCGGGCCCAGACCAGCATGTAGTCGCAGAAGGTTCCATTGCCGATCCAGCGCTTGGCCCCGTTGAGGATCCAGTCTCCGCCCTCGCGGCGCGCCCTGGTTGCCATGCCGCCGGCGACGTCGGAACCGTGCTCCGGTTCGGTCAGCGCGAAGGCGCCGGTGATGCGCAGCGCCAGAGCGTCCTCAAGCAGTCGGGCCTTCTGCTCAGCGCTGCCGAACTCGTACAGCGCCTGCACAAACAGGTCGTGGTGGACCATGAAGAAGGTGGCGATGGATGTGTCCGCGCGGGTCATTTCGGCGATGACCAGCCCGGCGAAGAGGTGGCTGTAGCCCTGCTGGACCGGCGTGCTCAGCTCCAGCCCGGCCAGTCCGGGCAGCAGCTCCGCCGGAAAGCGGCCGCGGTTCCACCAGTCCACCGCATGCGGTTCCACCTCGGCGGCGAGGAACTCGCGCAGCTGGGCCAGCTTCAGCCGCTCCCGGTCGCTGAGCAGGGACTCGAACCCGTAGAAGTCCGGCCGCGGCAGGTCCGCCATGTTCACCGTGTCCCCAGTGCCCGGCATTAGCGCGGCGCCATCCGGATGGCGCCGTCCAACCGGATGACCTCCCCGTTGAGCATGGCGTTGTCGATGATGTGCGCGGCCAGATTCGCGTATTCGCCAGGCCGGCCCAGCCGGGACGGATGCGGCACCTGTTGCCCGAGCGAATCCTGCGCCTCCTGCGGCAGCCCGGCCATCATCGGCGTCTCGAAGATGCCCGGGGCAATGGTGACCACGCGGATCAGCGAGCGCGCCAGTTCGCGGGCGATCGGCAATGTCATGGCAGCCACGGCTCCCTTGGAAGCGGCGTACGCGGGCTGGCCGACCTGCCCGTCGAAGGCAGCCACGGACGCGGTGTTGATGATGACACCGCGCTCGGGCCCGCCCAGTTCCGTGCTGACCGGCTCCGTCTCGGCCATGGCGGCGGCCGCCAAACGGATCACGTTGAAGGTGCCGATGAGGTTGACCTGCACTACCTTGCTGAAGTTCTCCAGCGGGAGCACGCCGCCGCGTCCCAGCACCTTGCCCGGGGTGGCAACTCCGGCACAATTGACGACGACGCGCAGCGGGCCGAGCGAAACGGCCGCATCAACCGCCGCCTGCACGTCTTCTTCGCTGGTCACATCGGCCGGCGCGAAGACCGCCCGCTCCCCCAGTTCCGCCGCATACTCGGCCCCCGCGGATCCCGGGAGGTCAACCAGCACCACGGAGGCACCGGCGTCGTACAAGCGACGCGCGGTGGCAGCTCCTAGTCCGGACGCACCCCCGGTCACCAGCGCAACGGAATTGGCAATCTCCACGTCAACCTCCTGAAATGAATCCTTTCCGCCAGCCTAGTGTGGTCCGGCGCACAACGCATTGGGGCGGCTGGCCACTGGGCAAAATTTCTATCGTGAATACTCGGACCGGGACAGCTACGCTGGTCAGATGGTCGCAGAGTCCAGCAAGCTTCCCGGCGAACACCCGCCCCCGCCCAGGTTCGCCTCGGGCCGGGCGGACGAGGCCGCCGTCGCTGTCATCCGGCACTTCGGCCAGCGTCTGCTGTGCCTCCCGTTCACCCATCTGGGGGCCGTGGCCAGACCGCGGCAGAGCTACCTGCCGCTGGTCGGGCCGTGGCACTACTGGTGGCAGGCGCACTATCTGGACTGCCTGGTGGATGCAGGCTGGCGCGAACTCGAACACCAGCAGCACTACGATGGCGGGGTCGGCGTCAGTGCCGGCCAGCTCGGTGCGCTTCTGCTGCGCAGCATCAAGTGGCGCAACTGCTTCCGGTTCACCAACTCCTACTATGACGACATGGCATGGCTGGCGCTGGCCGTCGGCCGCCTGGACGCGCTGGCCGCTGCGACGGGCAAGCCGCGGTTCCGCAACCGGGCCGCTGCCCGCGCCTTGCTGCCGGCGCTGGAATCAGCCCATACCGCGGACCTGGGCGGCGGGCTGTTCTGGAACACCAAGCGCGATTTCAAGAACACCCCCGCCACGGCCCCGGCCGCCCTCCATTTTGCCCGCATCGGCCAGACGGACCGCGCGGCGGCCCTGCTGGACTGGCTGGATGACAAGCTTTACGACGGCGTTTCCGGGCTGTACCAGGACGGGCTGCGCGTTGTGGGCGGCGAGCCGGTGCTGGTGCCGGACATCTACAGCTACAACCAGGGTCCGGTGCTGGCGGCGCTGCTGGAAGTGGGCCGGGAGGCAGACCTGCGGCGTGCCGCCGACCTGATCAAGGCGGTGGCCGCCGGGCTCACCACCGACCATGACGGCATGCCCGTGCTGCGCACCCACGGCGATGGCGACGGCGGACTGTTCACCGGGATCCTGGCGCGCTATCTGGCCGTTGCGGCCAACTCGGATCGGCTGCCCGGAGACACCCGGGAGCAGGCGCGCACGCTGGTAGCCAACACCGCCGCGGCGTTCTGGTCCGGCCGCCGGCTGGAGAACCACCGGACGTGGGAGGTGCTGGTGTTTTCCAAAGATCCTGCCCTGCCAGCCAAGACCACTTATCCGCCGGGCGAGCGCGTGCAGCTCTCCACCCAGCTACAGGCCTGGATGACGCTCGAAGCCGCCGCATCCGTCGCCTGACAACCGGCGTCGTTGTCATGATTCGACAATAAGTCACACAAGCGTTGCCGATTCGCTGCGGGTTCTGCCACAATGACGAGCACAGGTGAGCTAAGCCTTACCTAATTTTTACCGGGCAACGCGGTGGGGACCGCGCCCGGTCCTCATTTTCCTGAAAGGTTCTCCATGAAGATCCGATTTCCGCAGCTTTCCGCAGCCGCCATCGTCGCCGCCGCTGCACTGACCCTGTCCGCCTGTGGCTCCGGCTCCGCGTCGCCGGCACCCGAAGGATCCACGGCCGCCGCAGCCGGTGAACTCACCGTCTACAACGCCCAGCACGAATCCATGACCCAGGTTTGGGTGGATGCGTTCGAGGCCGAGACGGGCATCAAGGTGAACGTCCGGCAGGGCAAGGACACCGAGATGAGCAACCAGATCATCGCCGAGGGGGATGCCTCCCCCGCCGATGTCTTCATCACCGAGAATTCACCGGCCATGACGCAGGTGGAAAACGCCGGGCTCTTCGCCGACATCTCCTCCACCGTGCAGGAGAACGTGCCCGAGCAGTACCGGCCGTCGTCGAACAAGTGGTCAGGCGTCGCGGCCCGGTCCACGGTCTTCGTGTACAACAAGGACGCCGTGAAGGAAGCCGACCTGCCGGCGTCGATCATGGATCTGGCCGATGACAAGTGGGCCGGCAAGTGGGGAGCGGCTCCGGGCGGAGCGGACTTCCAGGCCATCGTCTCCGCCATGCTGGAACTCGAAGGCGAAGAGGCCACCGCCGAATGGCTCAAGGCCATGAAGGAGAACGCCAAGGCCTACCCGAAGAACGGCGCGGCTATGAAGGCCGTCAACACCGGAGAGGTCGACGGCGCCGTCATCTACCACTACTACTACACGGCGGACCAGGCAGAGACGGCGGAGAACTCCGGCAACGTTGCCCCGCACTACTTCAAGAACCAGGATCCGGGCGCCTTTATCAGCATCTCCGGCGGCGGCGTCCTGAAGTCCTCCCAGCACCCGGAAGAGGCGATGCAGTTCCTTGAATTCATCACTTCCAAGCAGGGCCAGGAGTCTCTGGCAACGGGCAGCGATTACGAGTACCCGGTGGGCAAGGATGTCACCCCGCGCGAAGGACTCGTTCCCCTCGAGGAGCTCGAAGCTCCCTCCGTCGACGCCGCCAAGCTGAACAGCCAGAAGGTTGTCGAGCTCATGACGGATGCCGGCCTGTTGTAGAACTGCCCATGTCGGTTCATCCACGAACGCGTACCGGTAGCCGGGGCCCTGCGGTCCCGGCTACCGGTGCGCCGTCCGTAGACATTCCGGGTGAGCTGCCCCAAGCCGCACAGCCGGGCTCTCCGGCTTCGACCGACGCTGCTCCACCGGGCGCTGCTCCGTCTGGCACAGCTGCCGGCGTTGCGTCACCCCGCATCATTCCGTCCGGCCCTAACCTGCCCGGCCCGCACCCTCCGGTTCGGCGCGCACTCCGGCGCAGGCGCAGCCCTGTGCGACCGCCGTATGGAACGGTAGCGGCCGCCGTCGTTATTTCGCTGGCAACCCTGGTGCCGCTGGGCTTCGTCATCGTGATGACGGTGGCCACCGGCTGGGAGACGGCGGCGGAGCTGATCTTCCGGCGCCGCGTGGGCGAGCTGCTGTTCAACACCGTGGCGCTGGTGCTGGCCGCGGTGCCGCTGTGTATCCTGATCGGCATTGCGGCGGCCTGGCTGGTGGAGCGGACGCAGCTGCCCGGCGCGAGGTTCTGGTCCCTGGTGCTCGCCGCGCCGCTGGCCGTGCCCGCGTTCGTCAACAGCTACGCCTGGGTGAGCACCATTCCGTCGCTGGGCGGGATCGGCGGCGGCACGCTGATTTCGGTGCTCTCCTATTACCCGCTGGTGTACATTCCCGCGGCCGCCGCCCTGCGCCGGATGGACCCCGCGCTCGAGCAGTCCGCGGCGTCGCTCGGGCTGGGACGCTGGCGCACCTTTTTCCGCGTGGTCCTGCCCCAGCTCTGGCTGCCGATCACCGGCGGCGCGCTGCTGGTGGGCCTGCACCTGCTGGCCGAGTTCGGCGCGTTTTCGATGATCCGGTTCGCCACCTTCACCACCGCGATCATGGAGCAGTACCAGTCCACCTTCAACGGCGCGGCCGCCAACATGCTCGCCAGCGTGCTGGTCTTCATCTGCATGCTGATGCTGCTTGCCGAATCCCGCCTGCGGGGCAACGCCCGGTACGCGCGCCTGGGCTCCGGGGTAGCCAGCCGCCCGCCTGCCCTGCCGCTGGGACGCTACCGGGTTGCCGCCGTCGTTGGTGTGCTGGCCCTGGCGGTGCTGGCGCTCGGGGTGCCGCTGGGCAACATCCTGCGCTGGCTGGTGGCCGGCGGAGCGGAAATCTGGGACCTGCCCCTGATCGGCGAGACGCTGCTGCAGACCCTCGGTTTCGGCCTGGCCGGCGCGCTGCTGACCGTGGTGCTGGCCTTCCCCGTGGCATGGCTGGCCGTACGGTATCCGGGCTGGTTCACCAAGCTGCTGGAAAGCACCAACTACATCACGTCCTCGCTGCCCGGCATTGTGGTGGCGCTGGCCTTCATCACCGTGGCGATCAACTTCGCGCGGCCGCTCTACCAAACCGTGCCGCTGGTCATCGCCGCCTACGTGCTGCTGTTCCTGCCGCGGGCGCTGGTGAACCTGCGCGCCGGGCTGGCGCAGGCGCCGCAGGAGCTCGAAGAGGCCGCGCGGTCGCTGGGCAGTTCGCCGTTCAGGGCGTTCCTGCGGGTGACCCTGCGCCTGACCGCGCCCGCTGCCGCCGGCGGGGCCGCCCTGGTTTTCCTGGGCATTGCCAACGAGCTGACCGCCACCTTGCTGCTCGCGCCCACGGGCGTGAACACGCTGGCCACGCGCTTCTGGGCGCTGAGTTCGGAGATCGACTACACCGGCGCCGCGCCGTACGCGCTGATCCTGATCCTGCTCTCGCTGCCGATGACTTACCTGCTGTACACCCAGTCGCAGAAAGCTGCCGGTCAATGACCTTTGTGAAAGGGACCCGCCTGTGAGCCCCGCGGACATTCCGGTGCCGGAGGGCCATCTGGTCATAGATGCCGTCACCAAGTCCTTTGGAGATACGTTTGTGCTCCGCGGCGTCAGCCTGTCCGTGCAGAGGGGAATTACGACGGCGATCGTGGGCCCCTCGGGCAGCGGCAAGACCACCTTGCTCCGGTTGATTGCCGGCTTCGAGGCACCGGACTCCGGCCGCATTACGCTCGACGGCGAGGCGGTGGCCAACGGTGGCCGGCTGGTTCCCGCGCACCGGCGGAACGTGGGTTATGTGGCCCAGGACGGAGCGCTCTTCCCGCACCTGAGCGTGGGCCGGAATATCGCCTTCGGGCTGGAGAAGAAGCGGTTTACTTCCCGGTCGGCGGTGGAACGCCGGGTCGCCGAACTGCTGGCCATGGTCTCGCTGGAACCCGGATACGCCGGGCGCCGGCCGGACGAGCTCTCCGGCGGCCAGCAGCAGCGCGTCGCCCTGGCCCGGGCGCTGGCTCGCGAGCCGGAGCTGATGCTGCTGGACGAACCGTTCAGCGCGTTGGACGCCGGCCTCCGGGTGGCTACCCGCAAGGCGGTTGCCCGCACCCTTGCCGCTGCCGGCGTGACCACCATCCTGGTCACGCACGACCAGGCCGAGGCGCTCTCCTTCGCCGACCAGGTGGCGGTGATGCGCCGCGGCGTCCTGGCCCAGATCGGCAATCCCTTTGTGGTTTACACCCGGCCCGCGGACCGGGAAACGGCCGAGTTCCTGGGCGATGCGGTGATCCTCAACGCGGAACTGCAGGGCTCCCTGGCCACCTGCGCGCTTGGCGGTATCCCGGTCCGCCGGCCCACATGCCAGGGGAAGGTGCACCTGATGCTGCGCCCGGAGCAGATCCGGATTTCCGATGGCGGCCCTATCCGCGGCACCGTACTGGAGACGGACTTCTTCGGCCCGGAGGTGACGGTGCGGCTGGAACTTCACGGTCCCGAGGACGGCCAGGGAAACAGGCAGCGCGGGGAGACCATCACCATCCGCCACTGGAATGCGACGCTGGCCAAGCCCGGTTCGGAACTGTTCCTGCGGGTGATCGGCGAGGGCGTGGCCTTCCCGGCCTGAGTCTTTCCCGAACCTGGGCTACGGCTTCTTCTTCTGCGGGTACGGTGCCTCATGCCGGGCCAGCATCTCCACGAAACCGGCGATCTTCTTCCGCCGGGCGTCCTCGGTCTTGAGCTGGCTGAGCCGGAAGATCAGCGCGAACCGGTTCTGCGAGGTCAGCACGTCGAACATGGCCTGCGCCCGAGGCACGGCAGCGATCGCTGCGGCGAGATCCGCGGGTACTTCCGCCGTCGCGGGTCCGGCATAGGCTTTGTCCCACCGCCCATCGGCCTGCGCCGCCGCGACCGCCGCACGGCCGGCGTCGTGCATTTTTCCTGCCGCTTCCAGCTGCTCGATCCGCGCCACGTTGCGCAGCGACCAGATGCTGCGCTTGCCCCGCGGACTGAACCGCTGGAAGGAACTTTCGGCGTCGCGCCGCTTGGCCTGCCCGTCGATCCAGCCGAAACACAGCGCTTCTTCGAGGGCGCCGGCATAGTCGAGCGTGGTGACGGTTCCGCCCTTCTTGTGCAGCACCAGCCACACACCGGGCGAGCTGTCATGGTGCTCCTGAAGCCAGGCACGCCAGGCTGCGGCGTCGGGCAGCAGCAGTTCGGGGAGTTCGACAGCCATGCGCAAACACTAGCCGCGCAACCGGCCGCCGCGCCATACTCTGGGAAGAGGCCGCTACCGAGGAGACAAAAAATGCTGCGTGTCCGCCCCGTCCACTACACCTCCCGCATGCACGAGTACAAGGAACTGCTGACCGCGCTCGGGCTCGCCTTCACCGCCGACTACGAGACCTGGATGGAGTTCGACGCCGGCCACGGTCGGCTCGCCGTCCACGCCATGCCCGCAGGGCCCGACGACGGCGTCACCTCTCTCGGCTTCGAGGCGCGGGACCTGGAGGAATTCCGCCGCCGGACCGAGGAAGCGGGGACGCGGGCCGAGCCGTTCTCGGCGGACCACGGCGGCAGCGTGAAGGTCACCTCGCCGGAGGGCACCGTGTTCCTGGTGGACCGGGCGAACGAGGCGGCCGAACCCCATGATGCGGATCGGTCACTGACGGTAGCCGCGGTGTGGACCACAACCGAGCTGCCCACCGCGGCCAAGGTGCTCGCGGACATCGGTGCCCGCCGGCGCTCCGCGGCACGGGCTGGTGGCCAGTCCGAGTTGAGCCAGGTGGACTGGGACCTGACCGACGTGGGCCGGGTTGACTTCGCCACCAAGAACGGCGGGATTATCACGGTGCAGCAGGGCACTGCCGCCGGGATTGCCCTCGGCTTCGAGTACGACGGCGGGCTCGAGGTTCTGCGCGACAGGTTGGCCTCGGCCGGAATCCAGGCACGGCTGGCCGAGGACGACGCCGGCGCCCGCGTCCTCCTCGTGCCGGACCCGGACGCCTCTGAGAGTGCGAGCGGTGCAGGCGGCGCAGGCGGCGGGAATATCAGCATCCGCGAGGCAACCGCACCCCGGGCGTGAACTTACGCTCTACGGAAAACCCGCACCCTCCCGGCTGGCCCCGCGTGACGGGCGCATCAGCCGTGCGGTACAACAAGTACATGAATGTTCGCACTCCCGACCCGTATCCAGGCTGGCTCTCCGAAGAGGATCTCTACGAGGCTCGGCAGCGTTTGCCCATGGTCTATGTGGAGGCCGTGCCGGTACGGCTGGATTCCCTCGGCTATGTGACCGAAGTCGGGCTCCTGCTGCAGGCTTCGGACGAGGGGCAGATGGTGCGCACCTTCGTCTCGGGGCGGGTGATGTACCGGGAGACCATCCGTGCGGCGCTCATCCGGCATCTGGAAAAGGACCTTGGACCGCTGGCGTTCCCGCAGCTGCCGGCCTCCCCCGTGCCCTTTACCGTGGCCGAGTACTTCCCCTCCCCATCGGAAACCGGGATGACGGATGACCGCCAGCACTGCGTCGCGCTGGCCTACCTGATCCCCGTCACCGGTGAGTGCGAGCCCCGGCAGGACGCGCTGGAACTGACCTGGATGACGCCGGACGACGCCCTGAGCTCGGAGGTCCAGTCGGAGTTCGTCGGCGGGCGCGGCAACCTGCTGCGCCATGCGCTGGCCCACGCCGGCTGGTGCCGCTGACCTCCTGATAACGACGGCGGAGGTCCGGCTTTCGTCTCCGGCGCACCGACCGTTGCTCCCGGCGGAATGCCGGACGGCGCGCCCTCCGGCCGCCGTCGTAATCCCTGCCTTCCGCGGCGTGCAGCACCCCAACGGGTGTCCCTGATCCGCTGCCTTCGTTAGCCGCACGGTATGAAGGATGCCGGCTGCTGCCACGTGCTACCGGCGTGGCGCAACTTCGGCTTGAGAGGTAACAAATTCATATACTGAGGTTTGACCCTGAGCTTTGGAGGACCACCCAATGACCGAGCAACAGCCACAGACATACGTCCATAATGTCAAAGCTGAGGCGGTTGAACCGGGCCATATGTTTCTGCGTCGGCGCGGAAAACAATCGGCCGCGGTGGTGTCCTCCGCCGTCGAAAAGGATGATTTCGGCTCGCCGGCCTTGGTGATTGCGAAGCTGGCGGACGGAACGCAGGTGCGCATCGCCCACGGTTCGAGCATCCGGGTTGCCTCCACGCGGCCCTTCCAGAAGGCTCCGACCGTCCTAACCAACAGCGACCTTGAGCTGATCCCGGCCGAGGAGGGCACTCCGGAGGCGGTCATCGTGGGCACCGCGCGGGCCCATCCGAAGGACATCAGGGTCCAGCGCCTCGCCGCCCGCCTGAGCAAGGGACTGAACACTAAGGCCGGCAGCAACCTGCAGGATGTCCGCGATCTGGCCCACCGGCTGTTCGTCGACCTGGCGGATGAGGACAACGCCCTCCGTGTCTGCCGCCTGGTAACGGATCTGCCCTTCGACGGCAACTTCGGCCGCTGGAAGTGGATCCAGTCCACGCTGGCGATCGCCGCCTACATCACCCACGAGGCCGGGGACATCGAGGAGTCGCAGCGGCTCGGCGACGCCATGCGCGCCCCGGACGAGGCCGAAGAGGAAGATCCGCTGCGCGCCAAGATGAACGCCGTGGTACGCCAGCGCCAGCTCAACGAGCCCAACCTCTACGACTCGGAAATCCACCGGGCCATGGCCTCCGGCGACCAATCGGCGGAGCACGAATGGCGCGTCGAACGCCTTTCCACCTTGATGTACCTGCGCACCCACGGCGGCTCCGAGACCCTGGAGCCGGCCGAACTGGACCGCCGCATCGCGAATGAACTGGTGGCCATCCGCGCACTGAACGGCAAGCTGACCGCCCCCTGACCACCGTCCTGCCCAGACCTCTGGCGGGTCCAAGGGGCCGGGGGTAAAGTCGGCCTCATGACGGATAGCGCTGTGAAAACAGAATCAGAATCTGGTCCCCGCAAGCTCAGCGTCCACATCAACGCAGACGCCCAGCAGGTATGGATCATGCTGCGCGAACCGAAACGGCTTGCGCAATGGCACGGCTGGGAGCTGGACGGCCTCGATGAGGAGATCAAAGAGATCTACTTTGCCGGCGCCGTCGAAAGCCCTGATCACAAGAAGCTCACGCTGGGCAATGGCGATACGTTCATCATCGAGCCGGTAGAGGACGGCGTCCAGCTGACGCTCGAACGCGGACTCCTGGACCCGGCATCGGAAATGGCGCATTGGGACAAGGACCTCACCGAGGGGTGGACCACGTTCCTCCAGCAGCTGCGTTTCATGCTCGAGCGGCACCCGAACACCCCGCGCCAGACCACGTACTTTTCCGCTGATTCCGTGCCCGAAGGCGGCTTGCTGCAGAGCCTGGGATTGAAGGACCTGCCGGAGCCCGACGAGCCGTACGAGGCGACCCTGAGCACGGGCGAATCGATCAGCGGGAAGGTCTGGTTCCGCACTGAAGCGCAGCTAGGGCTGACGGTCCAGTCCTATGCCGAGCACGGGGACGGTCTGCTGATTCTCGCCACCATGCCCCAACTTATGGACGAAAGGCCCGACGGCGGCACTCAGGTTCTGATTACCACCTACGGCTTGGGCGCCAAGTCGCTGGCCGCCATCCGGGACGCCTGGGACGGCTGGCGGACGCAGCACTTTCCCTCCTCGGAGCCGTTGTCCACGCGCAGCCGCTCCCGCGACGAACTGCCCGTCCGCTAGAGCCAACGCTTCGCCGGATTGTCCTAAAGACTTAGCTTCTTTTCCGCTCCATCTTTTGAACGTGTTCATTTTCGTGCTTTACTGGAAATTGAACACGTTCAATTCATCGGGCTCCGGTCGGAAGGTGCGCTATGGCAGCCGAAGAGAAACCAGCTCGCACGCCCAAAAGTGCGCAGACCCGGGCGGCTCTCGTCGAGACGGCTCTCCAGATGTTCCGCAGCCAAGGCTATGACAAGACCACCATGCGTTCCATTGCCGATAAGGCAGGACTCTCCGTTGGCAACGCCTACTACTACTTCCCATCCAAGGACGCGCTGGTTCTCGAACTCTATAACCGGCTGCAGGATGAGCACCGGGAGCGGGCCGTTGCCCTCCTGGAGGATGGAAAAGGCCTGAACGCACAGCTACGGGCGATCCTTCACACCGGCATCGACGTGATGACGCCGTACCACGAATTCGGCGCAAACTTCATCAATGTAGCCATTGCGCCGAAATCGCCCACCAGCCCTTTCGGACCAGGCGCAGGAGTTGCGCGCGGCAAGGCTGTCGCACTCTTCCGCGAGGCGCTGCAACGCTCACGCCAGCAACCGCCGCCGGCCATTCGCGAAGAGCTGCCCGAGCTGCTCTGGCTGCTGTACATGGGCATCACTTTGTTCTGGGTCTACGACCAGTCTCCGGGGCAGAAACGAACGCGCAGCTTGATCGACAAGACCGCGCCGCTTGTCGCCAAGCTCGTAGCGCTGTCACGGCTTCCGGGGGTTCGGAAGATCACCGAGGACATCGCGGATCTTGTGCGGGAGGTAAAACATGACTGACCATGCCGAGAAGCCGGCAAACGTTCCCGCGACCGTGGTTTTGGCCGGAGCATCAGGCTTTATTGGACGCTGGTTCCAGGATCAATTTGCCGAAGCCGGCATCGCCGTGCGCACCATCGGACGCCAGCCCGAAGACAGTGCGCACTGGGACAATCCCGAGACGATGGCCAATGCCTTGAACGGCGCCGATTTGCTGGTCAATCTCGCCGGGCGTTCCGTCAGCTGCCGCTACAGCCAGCGCAACCGGGACGAAATCCTGGACTCGCGCACGCGGACCACCGCGCAACTTG
The DNA here is from genome assembly GCF_059090425.1 of Arthrobacter sp. B055-34. Classification (NCBI taxonomy): domain Bacteria; kingdom Bacillati; phylum Actinomycetota; class Actinomycetes; order Micrococcales; family Micrococcaceae; genus Arthrobacter; species Arthrobacter sp. B055-34. Next base: position 162,438 of record NZ_JBNHFQ010000008.1, on the reverse strand, counting down.
GCAGCGCTTTGGCATCGGTTCAGCGGCAGGGCGGAACGCCGCCGTCGTTATGGGTTAATGCGAGCACCGGGACGATTTACCGGCACGCCGAGGACCGCCCGCAGACCGAAGCCGAGGGTGAATTGGGCATCGGATTTTCCGTTGACGTTGCCAAGGCATGGGAGCAGGCCCTGCACGACGCCGCAACACCGGGAGTCCGGCAGGTTGCCCTGCGCATCGCCATTGTGTTGGGTCCCGGAGGCGGTGTGATGGATCCGTTCAAGAACTTGGCCCGCTGCGGTTTGGGCGGCCATATGGGCACCGGGAACCAGAAGTTCAGCTGGATCCATGTCCAGGATCTTTACCGGGCGGTGCTGCATCTTTATGCGCATCCAGAACTGTCCGGGCCGGTCAACGCTGCCGCGCCTGAGGTGGTCAGCAACCGCGAACTGATGCAGGCCGTACGTCACGCCTACCGGATGCCCGCGGGCCTTCCGACGCCGCGCTGGCTGCTGGAGCTGGGAGCAGTGATGATCCGGACGGAGACGGAGCTGGTGCTCAAGAGCCGCTGGGTAGGCGCGGAAAAGCTGGCTCAGTCAGGCTTTGCCTTCCGCTATCCCAACTTGGACGCCGCGCTGGCGAGCATCGTCGGCCTGTCGCCTGGTCCTGCTGTGCCGCGCGCCTGAACCCGTCAGGCCTCGGGATCCTGGTGCTTCCGCAGCCGGCGGCGGGTCTTTTCCCGCAGCGTTCGCTGATGCATCAGGTAGACCAGGCTGAGGCCTACCAGCGCGCCGATGGCCGTCTGGATGGCACGGTCCACCATCAGGGCGGTAGGGTCCGTAGGCGCCGCCAGCTCGGTCATCAGCAGTGCCAGCGGCGTGATGAAGATGAGCGCCAGGGCGTAGTGGCGCAGCACAAACATCTCCGCAGCGAACTGCAGCACGATCACTATCAGCACCATTACCCACGGCGCCGGATGCGGTGCCAGCAGCAGTCCGGCGGCAGCCACCCCGGCAAACGTACCCAGGATGCGGTGGACGCCCTTGTTCACGCGCTGCGCCAGGCTCGGACCGGCGATCGGTGCCACGGCGGCCACCATCGCCCAATAGTTGTGGCCCAGGCCCGCCATCGTTGCCAGCGCCCCCGCGGCAAGGGCGGCAAGGGCGTTGGCGCCGGCTTCGACGCCGAATTCGCGCCAATGTCCGGGAGTCAGGATGCGGTGTTCGGGCGCGGCCATGGAGGTCCGCCAAGCCGGCCGCAAGCGGCTGCTGATGCCGATCAGCATGGCCAGCACCACGCTGGCCAGACCGGTCAGCATCGCCTGCCAGAGCGGCGTCGTCAGCGGGATGGAGCCGACGGCGGCGTAGCCGAAGGTAAAGAAGATGACCCCGGCGGGACGCAGCTGGAAATAGTTCACCGCCAGCGACCACAGCCCGGCCACGATGGTGGTGCCGAAAACGATTCCCCAGGGGCCGGCGCCGGCCGCCGAGGTCAGGGCGCCCGCAAACATGACCAGCAGGATCAGCACGCCGAACTGGCCCTGATGCCGGAGCCGCACGCCGTGGGCCTCGCCGCGGCCGTATATGCCGGTAAAGGCACCGAAAGCGGCGAAGATCATCAGGTCGAAGCGGCCCGCCGCCAGCAGGATGAGCAGCGGCAGTCCCACGCTGACGGCACAGCGCGTGGCCACAACGTGATCCCGGCGGGCCGGGCCCACGCGGAAAAACTCGCGCACATGGTGTTTCACGTTACGGCTCACCGCCTTTCATCAAGCGTTTACAGCCTGCCACGGCCGGACATGCGGCCAATTTATCGTGCAAACAGGAGACTGCCTCAATTTTGTGAGCAGTCAGACAAGGCCCCGGCAGAACCGCCAGCCCCGCGGCGTAAGGCAAAATGGATAGGTGCCGCAATCTGATTTCTCCTTCACCGTAGGCAAACGCCTGTCCGAAACCGCCCCACCCACCGCCGCCCAGATCGAGGCCAACGCCGGTGATTTCAAGGGGCGCACCGGCACCATCGCCACCCCGCATGGCGACATCCAGACGCCGGCGTTCATCGCCGTCGGCACCAAGGCCACGGTGAAGGCTGTGCTCCCCGAATCCATGAAGGACCTCGGCGCGCAGGCACTGCTGGCCAATGCTTACCACCTTTACCTGCAGCCCGGCCCGGAGATTCTTGACGAGGCCGGCGGCCTGGGGAAGTTCATGAACTGGGCCGGCCCCACCTTCACCGACTCGGGCGGTTTCCAGGTGATGAGCCTGGGCTCCGGCTTCAAGAAGGTCATCAATATGGACGCGGCCGCCGAGGCCGGGGCCGGTTCCGGCGCCGATGACCGCGTGGCGGCGGGCAAGGAACGCCTCGCCCACGTGGATGACGACGGCGTCTGGTTCAAGTCCCACCTCAACGGCGACCGGCACCGGTTCACGCCGGAAATCTCTATGCAGGTCCAGCACCAGCTCGGCGCGGACATCATGTTCGCCTTCGACGAGCTGACCACGCTGATGAACTCCCGCGCCTACCAAGAGCTCAGCCTGGAGCGCACCCGGCTCTGGGCCGAGCGCTGCATCGTGGAGCACGAGCGGCTGACCAAGGAGCGCTCGCACCGGCCGTACCAGGCCCTGTTCGGCGTCATCCAGGGCGCCCAGTACGAGGACCTGCGCCGCAAGGCCAGCAGCGACCTCGGCGCCATGAACTTCGACGGCTTCGGCATCGGCGGCGCGTTGGAAAAGGAGAACCTGGGCACCATCGTGCGCTGGTGCAACGAGGAACTCCCCGAGGACAAGCCGCGCCACCTGCTGGGCATTTCCGAACCCGACGACATCTTCACCGCTATCGAAAACGGCGCGGACACCTTCGACTGCGTCTCCCCCACCCGGGTGGCCCGCAACTCCGCCTTCTACACGCCGGACGGCCGGAAAAACCTCTCCAACGCCAAGTTCAAGCGGGACTTCACCCCGCTGGTGGAGGGCTGCGACTGCTACGCCTGCACCAACTACACCCGCGCCTACATCCACCACCTGTTCAAGGCCAACGAGATGGTCAGCCACACCCTGATCTCCATCCACAACGAGCGCTTCACCGTGAAACTGGTCGACGACGCCCGCCTGGCCATCGAGGACGGCTCCTTCTTCGACTTCAAAAGCGAGGTCTTGGGACGCTACTACGCCTGACCCCCGGCCGGCGGAACCTGCGGTACAGCAACCACAAACCAAGTACGACGGCGGCAATCACCACGATCACGAGTGCCGGCAACAGTACGGCAGCCAAGGCGAGCGACAGGCTCGCCGTGTCCTCCACGGTGCTGACCACCGGCGCCGCCGTACCGACGGTCGCGGCGTTCAGCACCGGCCGGGTCATCATCTTCACCAGGTGGACGGCAAAGGCGATAACGATGCCGATGACCACCGGGATCCAGGCGTCGCCGCCGAAGAACGCATCCGGGTCTGAAACGGTCACGGTTTCCGAGGACACGCCGCTCCCGAAGACGATGCCGCCGGCAGCGGGCCGGATGATGGTCTGGATCCAGTCGTTGATGCTGTCCACCATCGGGATTTTGTCCGCGGCGATCTCCAGCACCAGCAGCAGGCCCACAATCAGCAGCACCCACCCGTTGCCCAGCCACGCCCACTCGGCGGGCAGCTGGACCAGGTCCGTGTACCGGTCCAGCAGGCCAAGGATCAGCATCGGAATGAACGCATTCAGTCCCGCTGCCGCAGACAATCCCGTGCCGGTCAGGATTTCGAACATGGCATAAAAGTAATCCCAATTCACGGGTCCGACGTGGCCAAACGCTTCTATACTGGCGCCATGGGACCGTCGCTGGTTTTTGGCGCCGTGGCTTCCAGTGCACTGGTGCTGGGCGCGCTCATCGGAGTGAAGTTCGAGCTGCCCAAGCGGTTCCTGGCCATGTTGCTCTCCTTCGCGGCGGGCGCGTTGATCACCGCGTTGAGTTTCGAGCTCTTCCAGGACGCCTACCAGCACGGCGGCATCTGGCGGGCGGCCATCGGGCTCTTCGTGGGCGCGGCGGTCTTCACCGCCTTGAGTGCCTTGCTTGACCGCTGGGCCCAGCCCAAGTCGCGGCCTACCCCGGCCGACCAATATCAGGGCAGCGCCAAGCTGGACACCAACGCGGCTGCCGAGGACCGCGCCCCCACCAAGGAATCCACCCGGGGTGCAGCAGGCATGGCCCTGCTGGCCGCCGTAACCCTCGACGGCGTGCCGGAGAACGTCGCCCTGGGCGTCGCGCTGACGGAAGGAACCGGCGGGCTGGCCCTGCTGGCCGCGATCTTCGTGTCCAACCTGCCGGAGTCCCTTGTGGGCGCTTCCTCCATGCGCAGCCAAGGCAAGACCACGGGCAAGATCCTCGGCCTGTGGCTGGCGTGCGCGGTGCTGCTCGTCATCGCGGTCGTTATTGGGGCCGGCCCCCTGTCGGGCAGCGACCCGGAAACGATCTCCCTGCCGCTGGCTTTCGCCGCTGGCGCAGTGATCGCCTCGCTTGCGGACACCCTCATGCCCGAGGCGTTCGAGCACGGCGGTCCGGCGGTAGCGCTGAGCACCGCCGCCGGCTTTGTCCTGTCGTTTGTGCTGTCGCTCGCCTAAGGATGACCGCTCAGTTCTCCACCGCCACTTCCCCGCCGCACTTTCCCGTGGCCGGGCCATTGACGCGCGCCCTGCAAGCGGGTAATCCGGTGTACATGACTCCAACAGGATTAACGCAGGACGCCGGCTGGGAAATGGGAGTCCGCAAGACGGTTCCGGCACCGTTGCCCCGGGTCTGGGATTTCCTCATCGGCGAGGGTCTGCCGCTGTGGCTGGGCGAAACGGCCCTCGGCACCCGCCGCCGCGACCAATACGAAACCGCGGACGGCACCCGGGGCGAAATTCGCAGTTTCCACCCGCACGAGCGGATCAGACTGACCTGGGAACCGCAGGACTGGGATCACGATTCCATCCTGCAGATCACACTGATGCAGGTACAGGCAGGCACCACCATCGGCTTCCACCAGGAGCATCTGGCCAGTGCCGCTGAGCGGGAGAAGATGCTGGATCACTGGCACGACGTTGCCGATCGGATCGCCGCCGCCCTTGGCAAGAGAACCGCGCGTTAGGGCGCTGCCGTCAGGGCGCGGCCCGGGGTGAGGTCGCTGCCTGCTTTAGGACGCAACCCCGTACGAAGGTTCCCGCTTCTTCACCCAGCCGATGGCCGCCGTCGTAAGCGGAACGAAGAGGAACTCAACCAGGGTTTTGTAGACAAAGCCGACGACGACGTAGTTCACGAACGTCGGGAAGTCGGTGATGCCGATGACCGAGGCCGCGATCGAGCAGAAGATCAGGGTGTCCGCGAATTCGCCGACGCCGGTGGAGCCCATCAGCCGCGCCCACAGCTTGCGTTCCCCGAAGCGCTCCTTCATCTTGACCAGCACCCAGGAATTCAGCGTCTGGCCGACCAGGAAGCCCAGCAGGCTCGCGAGCACAATCAAGGGCACCGGGCCGAGGGCCAGCTCCAGCGCCTCCTGCTTGGCGAGGCCGAAATCGTCGTTGAAGCCGGGCAGCGCGATGATGACCCAGTAGCAGAGCGAGGCGAAAACGGACAGGGCGAACGTGGTGAGGATGGCCTTGCGCGCCACCTTGAAGCCGTACACCTCGCTGACCACGTCGCCCAGGATGTAGGCCAGCGGGAAGAGGAAGAAACCGCCGTCGGTAATGATCGGGCCGATGGCCACGCCCTTGGACGCGCCGATGTTGGACAGGATCAGCACCACGGCCATGGCCGCAAGCATGATGCCGAAATACGGGCTGCCGATCGAGGCGAACTTGGCCGGCGCGTGGCCGGGGCGGGATTTCTGCAGGTCAGTCATTGTGGTTTTGTACCTTTTTAGAAGTAGTGGTTCGCGCAACGCCGCGATGCTGCCGGTAGTGCCGGCGTCGAAAGGGTTGGCTGTATTAGCACTGGGCCCGTCTGCACCCGGACCGGCATCAATTCTCCCACGTCACCGGAGGAATGGTTGCGTTACCGGCGCTTCGATCTATTCTGGGGTTAGACCCTCAGTCCGGCGCCGGCAGGGGACAGTGCCGCGGCGACTGTCACTGACCTCGGAAGGGGCACGCAATGACGCAGGACGGGACCAACGCGGATCCTCTCGAGCCAGGCCTCCCGGAGGACGAGCAGTTCGCGGACGAACTGCTGGACCACAGGCCCGGCCACCGCATCACGTTCGGCCCGTTGGCGTTCTTTACCGGTTTCTTCGTCACGATCGCCGCCTTCTCGCTCACCCTGATGCTGATCTCGATCGTCGGCGGCACGTTCAGCTGGCGGCAGGTCTGGCCGACCTTCGGAATGGCGTTCGTGGTGCTGCTCTACGCCGCCGGCATCGGCCTGATCATCGGCGCACCCATCGCCTTCCTGCTGGGCCTGGCGCTGCGGCCGGTGCGCCGCCAGTGGGTCCACGTGCTGGTGTTCTTCGTGGTCATTACCCTGGTGGCCTGGTTGATTTTCAGCGTGATGTACGGCGGGGCGGCGTGGGAGACGCTGCTGCTGGCCGCGCTGATCGGGCTGTGCGCCGCCATCGGCCGGGCCTCGGTGTGGAAGCTGGTGACCGTCTACGACTGAGGGTGCAGGGTCCGGTGGCGCCCAGATCCGGCCAGCGGAACGACGGCGGTGCAGGCCCGTGGATCGCGCCCGGTTGGCCATCGGCGGGGGTCACGGTGGAAAATGGACGCATGCCTTCTTCCACTGACATTTCCGCGGACGCTGCCCTGACTGCCCGTCCCGCCATCACGCTGACGATTGCGGGCTCCGAAGCCACCGGTGGCGCCGGTGCTCAGGCGGACCTGAAGACCTTCCAGGAACTCGGCACCTACGGCATCACCGCCCTGACGTGCATTGTCTCCTTCAATCCGAAGGACAACTGGAACCACCGCTTCGTCCCGGTCGACGCGAACGTCATCGCCGACCAGCTCGAAGCCATCCAGACCTGCTACGAGGGCTCGCTGAAGACCGTCAAGATCGGCATGCTCGGCTCCCCCGTCACTATCGACACGGTAGCCAGCGCCCTGGGCAACCAGGAGTGGGACAACATCGTGCTGGACCCCGTACTGATCTGCAAGGGCCAGGAACCCGGCCACGCACTGGACACGGACCAGGCACTCAAGGCGCAGGTCCTGCCGCTGGCTACCTTCGTCACCCCGAACCATTTCGAGGCCGAATCCCTCTCCGGCATCACGATCAACAATGTCGAGGATCTGGAAAAGGCCGCCCGCATCATCCACGAAGCCTCCGGCGCTGCGGTGCTGGCCAAGGGCGGCGTACGCCTTGAGGGCCCGGATGCCGTGGACGTCTTCTTCGACGGCGAGACCCTCGAGGTACTCAGCGCACCGAAGATCGGCGAGGTGGCCGTCAGCGGCGCCGGTTGCTCCTTGGCTGCGGCCGTAACCGCCGAACTGGCCAAGGGTGCCACTCCGCTGGAGGCCGCCCGGACCGCGAAGGCCTTCGTGACGGAGGGCATCAAGGCGCGCGTCTCCTCCCACGCCCCGTTCGACGCACTCTGGCAGGGCTTCGCCAACTAAGGCCGGGTCCGGCGTCCGTTCCGCTCGCTTTCAGGCGTTTCCGCGCCTTTTCCGCCCTGTTCAGACCCAAGTTCAGACTTATCGGTCCAACTTTAGGCTTCAAGCGTCCCGCTGACTTGGGACGATGTTTCGGGTGCGTTTTAAACATGGGTCGCTAGCGGGGACCAGGTCGAACAACGACGGCGGGGGCCGTGTTGGGCAGAGGCCCACAGATTCCGCTGGTCAGAGGTCCCGGGGATTCCGCGTGTCGCGCCGGATCGGGTGGTCCTCCGGGACCTCCACCAGCACGATGCGCACGCCGTCCGGATCGGCGATCCACATCTCCAGCAGACCCCACGGTTCCTCCACCGGCGCACGCAATATGTCCACCCCGGCGGCCTGAAGCTTCTTCCACTCGGCCTCGATGTCGCGGACCTGGATCCACAACTCCAGCCGCCCGGCGCCCTCATCGCCGCGCTGCCCGGATACCTCGAGCAGACCGTTGCCGAGGAAGAATACGATGCCGGGGCTTTCGGGATCGCCGAATTCACGGTAGACGGCCAGCCCCAGGGCGTCGCGGTAAAAGGCCTGGCTCTTCGCCGGGTCGGAAGGCCGCAGGAGTATGCGACTGCTCAATGGCTCCATTCCGCGATCTTGTCCCAGCCATCCCCGGGCGTCAACCGCTGGCGGGTCGGCGGCGGTACGTCGGCGCGGGACCGCTTCGAGCGGGAAGTGGAACAGGCAGCCCTCCCGAACTGCCCTCAGCGGGAGTACTCTAGGGCCAGCGTCGATGCTGCTTCGATGAAGGAGAAGGCTGTGCCCGGGAACTATGTCGCCACCTCGACAATCTTGATCGACGCTCCGACGAGCCAGGTCTGGTCCGTCATCACGGACCCCGAATCGATCCAGGAGTTCATGTTCGGCACCACCGTCGTCACTGACTGGACCGTTGGCAGCCCGATCAACTGGCGGGGCGAGTGGAAAGGCAAGGCCTACGAGGACAAGGGCGTAATCCTTGCGGTCGAACCCGGTAAGCGGCTGGTGCACACACACTTCAGCCCGCTCTCCGGTCAGGCCGACGTGCCGGAGAATTACCACACGCTGACCTGGACGCTTGAGAACAAGGCAGACAAGACCAAGCTGACCCTCTCGCAAGACAACAACGCCAGCGCCGAAGAGGCGGAGCACTCGAAGGGCATGTGGGACAGCTTGGTCCAGGGCGTGAAGACGGTCGCTGAGCGAAGCTAGCCCTTAAGCTACCCCTTGACTGCCCCTCGCAACGACTGCCACCATGAACGGCACATGGCGCATCTTGCGCAGCATGCGCAATTGAAGAGTTCGGACTGGCGCCAAACTCTCGAAGGAGCAGCACCGCATGTCGCAGATCATTCCCGGTTCCGGCCGGGCCCAGCAGGCCGCCGCGAACCTGCCTGGCCCCGTCCCGCATCCCGACATCACGCTCTACACGCGGCTGCGGAAATCACCCTACTTCTGGAAGTCGCGGGAGCACGGCGTAGCAGCCTACAGCGTCTACAACCACACCTACCACCCGCGCCACTATGGCGATCCGGTCAGCGAATACTGGTCCCTGCTGAACGATGTCACCCTTTGGGACGTCGGCGTGGAGCGGCAGCTGCAGATCAGCGGCCCGCAGGCGTTCGACTTCGCCAACATGCTCACCCCGCGCGACCTGACCAAGTGCCAGGTGGGCCAGTGCAAATACGTCTTCATCACCGCTCCTGACGGCGGAATCATCAACGATCCCATCCTGCTCCGCGTGGCGGAGGACAAGTTCTGGCTCTCGCTCGCAGACAGCGACGTGTACCTCTGGGCCATGGGGCTGGCGCACGCAGGCGGCTGGGACGTCACCGTCGAAGAAGTCGACGTCGCGCCGGTCCAGATCCAGGGCCCCAAGGCCAAGGGGCTGATGAGCGACCTCTTCGGGCCCCAGATCCTCGACATGCCCTACTACCACCTGCAGCACCACACTCTCAACGGCATGGACGTCGTGGTCAGCCGCACCGGCTACACCGGCGAGATCGGCTACGAAATCTACCTCTACAACGCCACCCTGAACGCCGGGAAGCTGTGGGATACGATCTGGGCGGCCGGGCAACCTCATGACCTCCGCGTGATCGGCCCCTGCCATATCCGCCGGATCGAGGCCGGCATGCTGGCGTACGGCTGCGACATCACCCTGAACACCAATCCGCTGGAGGTCGGCTACGGCTACGACTGGATGGTTGACCTGGACCAGGAGGCCGACTTCATTGGCAGGGAGGCGCTCCGCAAGGCCCGCACCGACGGGATCGGCCGGCTCATGGTCGGCGTGGAGATCGGCGGCGACCCACTGGGCAGCTACAACGACGGATCCATGATCGAACCGTTCCGTGTCACGACGCACGGCGGCGTCCCGGCCGGCGAAGTCACCAGCGCCTGCCACTCCCCTCGGCTGGAACGCAACATCGGACTGGCCATGGTCTCGATCGCCCACAGCCGCCTCGGCACGGAACTTACTATCCATACGCCCGACGGCGAACGCCCGGGAACCGTCGTCCAGAAACCTTTCGTGGATCCCACCAAGGCAACACCCAAAGACTGAACAACCACCGCCCGGCCCGCCGCGGCGACCCCGCGCCGGGTCGGACACCTCTTTATTACGACGCCGGGGCGCGTCTTACGTGACCGGCGCCGCCTTTGTACGCCTGCGGATAATGTGGACGGACAGACCCGAAGGCGGAAGGAGAGCTGTGGCGGCTCCGGTCATGACTCGGCAGCGCACGGATGCGGCGTGGATCGTCGTCGTGCTTGCGGGCATTACCGCAGCCATGCACATTTGGAAGCTGCCGTCGGCGATCCCCGTCATCCAGTCCGAGCTGGACATGTCCCTGGTGGAGGCCGGGGTGCTGCTGGGACTCGTGCAGGTGGCAGGCATGGCGGGCGGACTGGCCGTTTCCCTGTTCGCCGAGATGATCGGCGCGCGCCGCTGCCTGCTGATCGGACTCGGCCTGCTGTTCGCCGGCTCCGTGGTGGGCGGTTTCGCGGAGACCGCCGGACTGCTGATGGTTTGCCGGGCCGTGGAAGGTGCCGGATTCCTGCTGGCTACCGTGGTCGCACCCGGCCTGATCCGCACCAACACTCCCCTGCGTCGGGTCAACACAGCCGTGGGATTTTGGAGCGCTTACCAAGGATGCGCCACGTTCGTTGGCCTGATCGCGAGCGCGCTCGTGCTGCAGGTGACAGACTGGCATACCTGGTGGTGGATCATGGCCGCCCTGACCCTGGTGCCGGTGCCGCTGGTGCTCGCCTTCGTTCCGAAGGATCCGGCGGGCGACGGCAGCGGACCAAAGGCAGCGGTACGGCGGATCGGCGTGACCGTGCGCTCGCCGAAACCGTGGGTGGCCGGCGTCGTCTTCGGTTGTTACACCATCCAGTGGATGGCCGTGGTTGGCTTCCTTCCGACCATTTACCAGCAGAACGGCGTCACCGGGATCTGGCCGGGCGTGCTCAGCGCGGTGGTCGGCGGCCTCAATGCCGTCGGCGCCATCGCCACGGCTCCCCTGCTGCAGCGCGGCGTCACCGCCCGCCGGCTCATCATCCCCACCTTCATCCTCATGGGTACGACGTCGTTGCTCACCTTTGCGGTGGACTGGACCACGGTGCCGGGAGGCATTGCAATCCAGTTCGCTTGCGTGGCGGCCTTCTCCCTGGTGGGGGCCGCGATTCCCTCCACGCTCACGCGGATGGCCGTCGACCTGGCCCCGCCCGGTGGCTCCACCCCGGCGGCCATGGGCCTGATGCAGCAGATCTTCAACGTCGGCAATTTCACCGGGCCGGCCATCGTCGCCTGGCTGGCCACCGCCACCGGGGGCTGGGACTCCACCTGGTGGATGACCTGTACCTTCGCCGCGCTCGGGATCGGGCTGAGCCTCTACTTGAGCGAGAAGCGCCTCGGCCTGAGCTTCGCGCACCGCTAACTGCACCAGGGCCCGCATCGGCCGCTAGTTGCGGCGGTATCAAGCGTGGATACCGGCGCTCCATTGCTCCCCGACGGCAAGCAGCATTGACTGGAACGCCACCTCCGCCGGCGCCCGCACTCTGTCGTGGCGTTGGGCCAGCATGACCCGCCGCGAAGGCACGGAATCACCCAGCTGCAGCACCTTGACGCCAGGATGCTGATTGACGACAGCAGTCTGAGGCGCCAGAGCGATGCCGAGCCCGACGCTCACCATCGCCTGCGCTTCCTGGTAGTCGTTGGCTTGGAAGGCAATATGGGGTGCGAAGCCGGCGGAATTACAGCTCCGTTCGAGCACTTCGGCCACCGGATGCTCGTTGGCCCGGACAATCCACTGCTCCTGGGCAAGATCGGCCATCTCCACTTTGCCCATCCCTGCCAGCCTGTGTTCGGCGCCGACTACCAGCACCGTGGGTTCGACGAAGACCTGCGTGAGCTCGAACATCTTCGGATCAAGCCGGTGCCAGTCATACTCCCAGAGGAGGCAGAGACCCACATCGCCTTTGGCAAGCAGCTCAACCAGCCCGTCGAGCCTGCTGCTGCGTACGTCCAGCCGGATGGCGGGATACTCGCGGCGGAACCTGCTGATAACGATCGGCAGGAACGATCCTCCAAGCGTCGGGAACGTACCCAGGCTCAAGCTGCCGCGCTTGAGTCCGGCGATCTGCGCAAGGTCAGCAACGGCTGCGTCCATTTCCCTCAGGATAGAGCGGGCATGGCTGGCAAGGACGTGCCCGGCATCGGTAGGCACCATGCCCCGGGAGCGGCGCTGGAGCAACGGCTGACCCACCTCTTCCTCTAGTTTGCGCAGCTGCTGCGACACCGCCGACGGGGTATAGAACAACTCGTCTGCCGCGGCGGTAACCGAACCTGTCTCGACAACCTTCAGTAATATCTGCAGTCTCTTGATATCCAGCATGCCTGACTCCTTTAGCGCTGCTTCAACATACTTTAGAAAACGAGTTTTGGCTACATAGTGTCTCGACTCCCGACCAGTCCGCGGCCGACGTCATGGTGTCTTTCTGGCTGGCGGCGCCCTTCCTGACCCCGACTCATGGTGAATGAAGGAACACTACACATAAGTCCAGTTTTGGTAACTGGTAATTAACTCTCGCTGCCCTCACTATCGAATCAACAAACTTCGTGGGCCCCATCACATCGGGGCGCCCAATCTCCGATTCCTAAAGTAGGTGAGAACAATTACCAGATCAGTCGACGCCGTCTGGATGCGCGGCGGAACCAGCAAGTGCTGGGTGTTCGAACGAGAGCAGCTGGATATCCCCGGCTACACGGTGGACGAGGTCCTGCTTCGGCTTTTCGGCAGCCCGGACTCACGACAGGTCGACGGCGTTGGGGGCGGGACCTCGACAACCAGCAAGGCTGTCATCCTGTCCCCTTCCCAGGAACCGGATACGGATGTTGACTACACCTTCGCCCAGGTCGGCATTGACGAGGGCAAGGTCGATTGGGGCAGCAACTGCGGCAACTGTTCCGCCGTCGTCGCCCTCTACGCGATGGACCGCGGCTGGGTCCAGCCGCAAGGGGACGAGACGCTGGTCCGTGCCCTCAACACGAACACGCAACAGCAGATTGTGCAGCGGGTTGCGACGCCGGGCGGCAAGTGGCAACCGGAGCTCGACACGATGATTCCCGGTGTACCCTTCCCGGGCACCGAAGTGGGCTTGGGCTTCGTCGAGCCGGCAGGCAAGACCACCGGCAGCCTTCTGCCGACAGGCAACGCCGCCGACCTGCTGATGGTGGGCGGCCGCGCCGTCGAGGCTTCAATGGTTGATGCCGGCGCGCCGCTGGTGATCATTTCAGCAACCACAGCAGGCCTCGGCGAGACTGATTTCAGGGAGTGGGGCCTGGAAGTACTTCCCGAGCTGGAGAATCTGGACGCCATCCGCCGCGCCGGCGCCGTCGCCATGGGCCTGTCCGACACACCGGAGAGCGCCGAACGTGCCATCCCCAAGCTGGCCATCGCCGCTCCGTCGGACAGCCCGGGCGAGGCCGACGTCCAGATCATGATGCTCTCCATGGGCAACCCCCACCCCGCTTTGGCCGTCACCGGGAGCATCGGCCTGACGCTGGCGGCGGGTACGCCCGGCACAGTTGTCGAACGTGCTCTCAAGTCACCTGCGGGCACTTCCTTGAACATCCGCACGCCGGCAGGAATCATTTCCACGTGGCGCAGCACCATGGACGGCAGCGAAATCGTCGGCTCGGTCCGCACCGCCAGGATCCTTGCCCGCGCTTCCCTTCCGCTGCCCCCGCTGCTTGCTGCTGAAGGGCACGCACTGGAACCTGCAAGGCACAGCCAGTCAAAGGAGACACCGATGGTCCAGCTGCCCCCTGCGTCGCAGGATAACGACGACGACAACGGGCGCGACGATCTGCCGCCCGCCGACAACGAATTGGCCGAACTGGCCGATCCGCCGCAGCATTCGCGCCGCACAGTGCTGACCGCCGTCGGGCTCTTCGCCGCGCTCGGCCTGGGCACCACCGTATTCGGCGGCGGCCTGCTGCGGCCGCCGGTTACGACAGCCGACGGAGACTACGCCGGGGAGACCATCAAGATGGTCATCCCGCTGGCGGAGGGCGGCGGCACCGATACGTGGGCCCGGTTCATCGGCACGGAGATGGTCCATTTTGTTCCGGGCGTACCCGGATTCGCGCCAACCAACGAGTCCGGCGGCGAAGGCATCACCGGAAGCAATCACTTCGCCACTTCCGCCAAGGACGATGGCACCGAGCTGCTGGTCAGCACCGCAACCACCGTGGTCCCCTGGGTTCTCGGCCGGCACGCGGTCAAGTACTCCTTCAGCGACCTGACGCCGGTGCTGGTCAACGGGACAGGCGGAGTCATCTACGCCCGGACCGCCGCCGGCATCAAGTCCGTCAAGGATCTCATCGGCCGCGACAAGCCGCTGGTCTTCGGCGGCATCAGCGCGACCGGCCTCGACCTGACCACCCTCGTCGCCTTCGACCTGCTCGAGGCGGAGACCACGGCCACGTTCGGCTTCGAGGGACGCGGGCCAGTCAACCTGGCGCTCCAGCGCGGCGAGATCGATATCGACTACACCACCACTTCCTCCTACGGCTCGGCTGTTGAAGGCATCGCCGAGGAAGGAAAGGCCGTAGTACTGATGTCCTTCGGCCAGCTGGACGCAGACGGCAAGGTCATCCGCGATCCGAACTTCCCCGACGTCCCCACCGTCGTCGAGGTCTACCGCGAACTGCACGGAACCGAACCAAGCGGCGAAAAGCTCGAAGCGTACAAGACACTGCTCGGCCTGACCTACACCTACCAAAAGGGTCTGTGGGCGCCCGCCGGCACCCCGGACGAAGCCGTGAAGCTGCTGCGCGAGTCCGCCCACAAGATGGCCACGGACAAGGCCTTCAACGCCAAAGCGGACAAGATTCTGGGCGGTTACCCGATTACGGCCGATGCACAGTTGCCCGCACGCGTTGCCGAGGCCTACACAGTGACGGATGCAACCAAGAAGTATGTGCTGCGCCTGCTCAAAGACACCTACGACATCGAAGTCGACTAAGGAATAACAATGCTTGATTCAGCTATGGCCGCATTGGCCTCATTGGCGGACCCGGCACTGCTGTTAATGCTGCTCGTCGGCGTTGTGGCAGGCCTGGTCATGGGCCTCATCCCGGGCCTCGGCGGCACCGGAGCGGTGGCGATCCTGCTGCCCATCACCTTCGGTATGGAACCCGCCCCGGCGCTGGCCCTGCTCATCGGAGCCCTCGCCGTCGTCCATACCTCGGACACCGTCTCGGCGGTACTGCTCGGCGCACCGGGATCGGCGTCGGCATCGGTGACGATGCTCGACGGCTACTCAATGGCCCGCAAGGGCCAGGCCAAACGTGCACTCAGCCTGGCCTTCCTCTCCTCCATGGCGGGCGGCCTCATCGGTGCCGTTGGCCTGACGCTGGCGATCCCGCTGGCCCGGCCGCTGGTGCTCTCCTTTGCCAGCCCGGAACTGTTCATGCTGACCGTCCTCGGTGTCGCGCTGGCCGCGGTTCTCTCACGCGGCAACGTGGTGAAGGGCCTGGTCGCCGGCCTCATGGGCCTCCTGCTCGGCATGGTGGGCACCTCGCCCACCACCGCAGAAGAGCGCTTCACTTTCGGCAGCCTGTTCCTCGGCGACGGGCTCTCCCTGGTCGCCGTTGCGCTGGGCATCTTCGGTCTCGCGGAGATCGCGTCCCGGGCCAGCCAGCGCCGCGGCGAAAATGCTCCGGTCAAGGTCACGGGCGGCTGGGGTTCGGGTATCCGCGAGTGGCTCACCCACTGGTCGCAGGTCATCCGCGGCTCGCTGATCGGCATCTGGGCCGGCGTGCTCCCCGGCGTCGGCGCGACCGCCGGCACCTGGCTGGCCTACGGCCAGGCCGTGGCCACTGCGAAAGACAAGCGCAAGTTCGGCAAGGGCGACCCGCGCGGCATCGTCGGACCGGAAAGCGCCAACAACTCGGTGGAGGCCGGGGACCTGATCCCCACGCTGCTGTTCGGCATCCCCGGCGGCGTCCCCTCCGCGATGCTCCTGGGCATGCTGCTGACCTACGGGATCCAGCCGGGACCGTCCATCATCACGGACCACCTTGACCTGATGTACCTGATCATCTGGTCCTTCGCCATTGCCTCCGTGCTCGGCGCGTTGTTCTGCTTCCTGACCGTGCGCCCGCTGGCTTCACTGACCAAGGTTCCGTTCGCCGTCTTGGCGTCCGGCCTCGTTGCGGTCATGCTGCTGGGCTCCTTCCAGGAGGGCGGCCAGCTGGGCGACCTCTGGGTCATGGTGCTGCTGGGCGTGGCCGGCTGGGTCCTGAAGTCCACCGGCTTCCCGCGGGCTCCATTCCTGATCGGCTTTGTCCTGGCCATTCCGCTGGAACGCTACTACTTCCTGACCGACAGCCTATACAACGGGTTCGAGTGGATGCTGCGTCCGGGCACCATGGTGTTCCTGGCGATCCTGGTGCTGCCGATCCTGTGGAACATCTTCAAGTGGATCCGTGCCCGCCGCCGGCTGGACCGCGACGACGACCCGACGCAGGAGAATGCCGTCGACGCCGAAAGCCCGCTGAAGAACTCCACCTGGTCGCTGGCCACCGCACTGGTAGTCATCGTGATCTTCGCTGGCTCGCTGGTCGTCTCCTCCGGGTTCTCCCCGGAAGCACGGCTGGTGCCGCAGCTGGTCGGCTGGGGCGGTCTCATCATGGGCCTTGCCCTGCTCGGCCAGGAAATCCTTATCCGGCGACGGGCCGGGCAGCTCCGAGCCGCCATGCCCGAGCGGGTTGCGGTGGAAGCGGCGTCGTCGTCCATCGTCACTGGGTCCACCAGCTCCGCGCACGCCAGCGGCTCGGCTGGTTCCGCCGGGGTCACCGGCTCAACCTCCACCGAATCGATTTCCTCGGCAGGCACGGGGACAGGCTCCCGCCGGGCCGCCAGCTCCGTGTCCACTGCCCTACCTTCGGCGGAGCCGGCAACGAGCGACGCCCCTGCGAGCGGCCAGGCGTCCCCAGGGTATGGGCCGGGCTGGACCAAAGAGGCAGGATTCGCCTTCAAGACGTTCGGCTGGATGGCAGGGTTCCTGATTTTGATCGGCATCCTTGGCTACCTCATTGCCGTCATGATCTTCGTTCCGGCCTTCCTGCTCATCGTCGCCCGGGCCAAAACCAAGACGACGATCATCTACACGGCCGTTCTCTACGTGGTACTGCTGGCCCTGCCGACACTGCTGCCCATCGACCTGCCGCAGGGCTGGCTCAGCCAGCTTGTCGGCTGAGCCAGCGAACGATACGAAAGCGAAAGGAACCAACGATGACAATCCTCGCCTGCTTTACCGACACCCCTGAAGGCCGGACCGCAGTTCGGCGTGCAGTCGAAGAAGCCGGGCGGCTCGACTCCGATGTGCTGATCGCGAATATCGACACCGATCGACGGGAGCTGTCGCTGGCGGAGTTGGACATCGATCCGGCCGAGTTCAACAGTGGAGGCCGTACGGTTGCCGTGTTGCCGCCGTCGTCGGTCATCCATGACGCAGCGGATCTGGTGCTGCAGACCGAGCAGGAGCGCAAGGTCGCCCTGATCGTCCTGGGCCTGCGCCGACGTTCCCGGGTGGGAAAGCTCATCCTCGGCAGCCACGCGCAGCGGATCCTGCTCGACGCCGGCTGTCCGGTCCTGACCGTCAAGGCGAACTGACCGGGAAATGAAACTCGTCCCCGGGCATTGCATGCAAGCGATGCCCGGGGACGAGTTGTTTAAGGCCTCAGGCACGTACCACCGGCAGGTCGCTCCACTCGGTGGTGTAGCGCGGGGAGGAGAAGTCCCGCTTCATGGACCAGGCGGCCGGAACGGCAAGCCCGCCCTGGCCGAGGCCGATGGCCGCTTCGCCGAATTTGGCGCGGACGCTGCCGAGCAGGTCGCCGATGTGCCGCTGGTCCAGATCGCTGACAAACGGATCCAGCGTCTGCTGCCCGTCGGCCGGCTCGAGTCCGGTAAACAAAACACCCGCCCGCACATAGGAAGTCCCTTCAGTGATGCAGGTCCGCATTGTCGCCACCGCCGTCCTGGTCAGCTGGATGGGATCCTGCGTCGGCACCGGCAGCCGGGCGCTTGCGGAGGGAAACGACTTCTCCCCGCCGCCGAACCTGCTGGTTCCCGCCGTCACCGTCAGCACCGAGGCGCTCAGACCCTCGGCCGCCATTCGGGCTGCACCGCGCTGGGCGTAAACCGCCATCACCTGGTCCATCTCCTCTGCGCTGGTTACCGGCGTCGAGAAGCTGCGTGAGAACATGATCTGCTGTTTGTCGGCCCGCTCCTCGGAGTGCGGGATGCAGGCAGTTCCGTTGAGTTCCAGCACCGTCCGCTGAAGCACCACCGAGAACCGCTTGCGGATCAGTTGCGGGTCCGCCGCCTTCAAATCCGCGACAGTCTCGATTCCCATCGCATTCAGCCGCTTCGCGGTCCGGCCGCCCACGCCCCACAGCCCCGTGACCGGCACGCGCGACTGGATCCGCGCGACCTCCGCGGACGGCATGGAGTCCAGTGAGCAGACGCCTTGCATGTGTGGATTGCGCTTGGCGATGTGGTTCACGAACTTGGCGAGCGTCTTGGTGCCGGCTACTCCTACACACACCGGAACACCGACGTGCCGCATGACGGCCGCCCGGATCCGTGCGGCCGTCCCGAGGAGCTGCCGTTCATCCCCGGGCAGCCCCAGGAAACACTCGTCGATCGAGTAGACCTCCTGCCAGCTGCCGAAGCGGCCCAGGACCTCCATCACGCGCGCGCTCAAATCGCCATAGAGTTCGTAGTTGCTGGAACGGGCCACCAGCCCCCACCGCTCGGCCTCCGGCGCCACCTTGAACCACGGCGTTCCGGTGGCGATGCCCAGCTGCTTCGCCTCCTCGGAGCGCGCCACGACGCAGCCATCGTTATTGGAGAGTACGACGACGGGACGCCGCTCGAGCGCGGGGTCGAAGACCCGCTCGCAGGAGACATAGAAATTGTTGACATCCACCAGCGCGATGCGTCCGCCGCAGAGTGCTGGTTCGCTAGACCCGGAGAGTGCTGGTTCGCTAGACATGGTGCAGGCACCGGGTGACGACGCCCCAGATGCTCAAGTCGGCGAGCTCGGGCACTTCGGTGGGGACTCCGCCGTCGTCCGTCTGCAGTCTGACGTGGTCGCCGGAGAGATGCAGGCGCCGGATGATCAGTTCACCGTTGACCACGGCCACAACTACGGAGCCGTCCCGCGGGGTAAGGGACCGGTCCACGATGAGCTCATCGCCGTCGCTGATGCCCGACGCAGCCATGGAATTGCCGCTCACCCGCATGACAAAGGTGCAGGTACGGTCGCGGATCAGATGCCGGTTCAGGTCGATGCCGCCGTGGAAATAGTCCTGCGCAGGAGAAGGAAACCCGCGCGCATCCCCGGGCCCGCTGTCGTCGTCGTTCATCTCCGGGCCTGGACCGGATGGTGAAGGCGTTTCCATACCGAACACAGCAGCCGCCGCCCTTCGAATCTATCTTCGATGGATAACCTTACCACCGGGTGGATGGGGAATTTCTTGAGCTAATTTTGCGCAAGAACCGGCCCAACGCTTGAGTTGCCGCTGGCACGATTATGATCCACAGGCGATGGAGACAGCACAGATTCGGGCACGAGCCCCGACCACCTCCTCGGCTGAGTCATACAGGGTGGGGGACCCTCAGATGAACGAACCAACGGACAACCGTCCATGTATAGCGATAATCAGCGGCCAGTTGCTGTTCGCAGAACTGCTGTCCGGGGCGCTTGCATCCCACAACCTCCTATCCGGAGGCTTTGCCGGCAGCGCGGCGGAAGGCATCGTGCTGTGCCGTGGCCTGCAGCCGGACGCTGTGGTCCTTGACTATCGGCTGCCTGATAGGGAGGGCCTGGAGACGGCCGAGCAGATCCTGTCCGATTCACCGGCTACGCGGATCATCCTGCTGACCGCCCACCCGTCCCACGACCTGCTTGGCCGTGCGGCGGACCTGGGCATCTGCGGACTGCTGCCGCTGCACGGCACAGTCGATTCGCTGTTCGATGCGATCGAGCACGCTCGGCCCGGTGCCATGGTGATCCATCCGTCCTTCCTGGTGCCAATCGCGGCACCCATCGGCGCGCCCGGCCTGCCGACCTTGAGCAGGCGCGAACGGCAGGTTCTGTCGCTTCTGGCAGAAGGTTGCGACGTCAAGACTTCGGCCAAGCGGCTGAATGTCACGATCAGCACCTGTCGTGGGTACGTGAAATCCGTTCTGTCGAAGCTGGACGCGCACACGCAGCTGGAAGCGGTGGCCGTGGCCAGGCGGATGCAGCTGCTGGAACCGGCCCAGCCGGTTTAGCGGCCTGCTCCCCCATGGTCTTTCACTAGGGGTCGGCAACGAGCAGGCCTGGGCTGGTTCGCAATTGCTAACCGAAACTTCATGGGCGACCGTTGACGCCCACGGCCGGAAGATTCGAAAGTTATGGGCGGATTTCACCCGCGGCGTCCCCATCGCTGCTAACGGGCAGGTCCCTGATGTGCTGAGCTATAGCGCGGCTTCCGGGACATAGTCGGAAACCATCCCCAGAATAGGGGGACCGTTGGGGATTGATTTTTGGGACTGAGATTTTTCGAAGGACGGCAGGGCAAGCTTGGTCCTATCTTGATCCCCAGAAACCGCTGACACTGGTCCCGAAGTGATCAAGACTCCGGAGTCCGGCGACGCTCGCCCCAGCCCGCCGGGCTCCGGATCCCCTTATCCCAACAGACGCCGGGAACTTCAAAAAGGTTGAACAGATAACCCGACTCAGCGGTTGCCGCGAATGATGTCGTCTGGCATTCCAACGACATCGTGGGCCCGCTATCGTGTGTCCAGCGTCCTCACGTGCAGGTTGAGCCCGTTGCTCATCGGTGACTGTGTCGGGCCAGGATCGGCACCCCGAACGAGGGCAACAGATGGCAACTCCTTTCCCACCGTGTCGAGGGTCACCGAGACTGGGGGTAATGCCCGGGATGCTCCCGGGCACCGACGGCCGCGATCGGGTCCTCGGTACACCGTGGGGAGCGTCGCACTGCGCGCCTCTCCAACTCTGTTCAAAGGAGAACTTCGTTGACCACAGCCAATTCGCGCGTGAGACGACGGCGCGGCATGGTGGGCCTCGCCGCCGCGCTGCCACTAACCTTCATCCTGGGCGCCGGCGCCGTAGCCGCTGCGCCCCAGTCCACCAATGAGGGCAATCACGGAAAGCCCGCGGCGCTGGAGACCCGCGCCAAGGAGATCATCAAGGTCAAGGGGCGGCAGTTCAAGGACCTGAATGGCAACGGCAAGCTTGACGTCTACGAGGACTGGCGAAAGCCGGTCGAGGCTCGAGTCGCCGATCTCGTCGGGCAGATGACGCTTGAGGAGAAGGCAGGCCTCATGCTCATCGACACGGTGAACGCCTCGTGCGACCCAGCGACTGGCAAGTTCGGCACCGTACCCGATACCGCCCGCGACTACATCGACAGCCAGCAGATGCACCGGTTCATCTTCCGCAACGTCGTCGACAGCGGTGAGCGGGATGCCTGCCAGCCCAGCGGCGGCGGCTTCGGGACCAACGTGCGCGTCACCCCGGGCGAGGCGGCGACGTTCATGAACGAGATCCAGCAGCTGAGCGAGGCCACCCGTCTCGGCATCCCGGTGCTGTACAAGTCGAACGCCCGCAACCACATCGATCCCCAGGCCAGGGCCGGCATCAACGAGGCATCCGGCGCATTCTCCGCATTCCCCAAGGAAGCAGGCATCGCCGCGGCCGCCCTCGGCGAGCAGGCGAAGGCCACCGGCGAGGCGACCGATGGCGACATGTCCGTCGTCGAGGACTTCGCCGACGTCATGGGCGACGAATGGTCCTCCATCGGCCTGCGTGGCATGTACGGCTACATGGCCGACCTGTCCACCGAGCCGCGCTGGTACCGCACGCACGAGACGTTCACCGAGGACGCCGACCTGGGCGCGAACATCATGGGCCAGCTCGTGGAGTCGCTTCAGGGTGAGGTCGGCAAGGACGGCAACTCCCTGAGTGCAGAGACCGACGTCGCGCTCACGATGAAACACTTCCCGGGCGGCGGCCCGCAGGAGCTCGGCCTCGACCCGCACTACGCCTTCGGCAAGGCGCAGGTCTACCCCGGGGATGCCTTCGGCTACCACCTCAAGCCCTTCGAGGCCGCCATCGAGGCCGGAGTCTCGTCGATCATGCCGTACTACGGCGTGCCGGTCGACGTCACCTACGAGGGCGTGGACTACGACGAGGTCGGCATGGCCTTCTCCGACCAGATCGTTAACGGGTTGCTGCGCGACCAGATGGGCTTCGACGGCTACGTAAACTCCGATACCGGCATCATCAACGATCGTGCCTGGGGACTCGAGGACGCTACCGTTCCCGAGCGCGTCGCCGCGGCCATCAACGGTGGCACGGACACCCTCTCGGGGTTCAACGAGGTGCAAACGATCACCGACCTCGTCGAAGCGAAACTCGTGACCGAGGACCGTGTGGACCTCGCCGCGGAGCGCCTTCTCGCCCCGATGTTCGAGATGGGCCTGTTCGAGGACCCATACGTCGACCCCGTGGTCGCGACGGCCACGGTCGGCAGTGACGAGAACCGCGAGGTCGCCCTCGACCTGCAGCGCAAGTCCACCGTGCTGCTGCAGAACCAGGAGGTCGACGGCGACTCCGTGCTCCCCCTCGACGGCGACGAAACTGTGTACGTGCTCGGCAACGTTGACGCAGCAGAGGTTGCGGCCTCCGGCTACGAGGTCATCGACGGCAACGACCCGGCCGAGCAGCGCACTGCTGCGGACGCCGACGTCGCGCTCATCTCGATGACCGCGCGGAACGTCAACACCGGCGGCTACGTCAGCAACGACCCGGCCACGGGCCTCAACCCCGAGCACATGAATCCGAGCGCCATCGAGGGCTTCGACGGCCTCGACGGGCAGAGCCCGTACGGTGCGGCGGACGCGTGTGTGGTCAACGGCGGTGGCGCGTGCACCGATGACGGGCTGCGCTTCGGCGGCTCCTTCCCGTGGGAGTCGAGCACGCTCGACTTCACCGGCATGAAGGACGCCGAGTCATGGGAGGTCACCCCGTCGCTCGACGCGGTGCAGCAGGTGATGACCGAGGTCGGTGCCGAGAACACCGTGCTCGACATCTACTTCCGCCAGCCGTTCGTGCTCGACGAGGCCAGCGGCCTACGCGACGCCGGTGCCATCCTCGCCAACTTCGGCAACACCACCACGGCGCTCATGGACGTCGTCTCGGGCGAGTTCAACCCGCAGGGCCGGATGCCCTTCGCGTTGGCCGGAACTCGTGAGGCGATCCTCCAGCAGAACAGCGACACTCCGGGTTACGACGAAACGGACGACGGGGCGCTCTTCCCCTACGGTTTCGGCCTCAGCTACAAGGAGTAACGCTTTCTCTTCCATTGAAGCGGCGGGCTACCAGAACGGTGGTCCGCCGCTTCACTGTGCCGCGCGAATGGCTAGGTCAGGGAGAATCTGGTGGCGGCGAGACGTCATCCGGGTCCAACTCCGGGCGATAACGCAAGTAGCGTAGGGGGTGCCGGAAGGACTGCCCGGACCAGGCCGTATCGGCGGAGACCTCGACAACGATGGGTTCGATGAGGGTCAGCTCGGTCCCTTCCCTGGTGGCGTTGAACCGGTCCATCGCGGTGGACTTCACGCGTTGCGGCCATGGATGCTGGCCGGCAGGTGGCTGCAGCCGCGACCCCAGTAGTTTGGCCGCCGCCGGCTTGAGCGGAACAGAGCGCCCCACTATCCGCAGCTCACCGTCGAGGGGCAAGCCGGCGACGATTGCTTGCGGCTTGGCCATCGGACCGATGACGGCTGCGCAGACGACGTCCAGCGTTTCCCTGTGCTTGACCTTGAGCCATTGGCGCTGGCCGCCGTCGTAACTTTGACCGGCGCCTTTGATGACCAGACCTTCGACGCCGGTTGCCGGCAAATCGCGGAACCAGGCGGCGGCTTTTTCCGGATCCGCAGTCACCGGCGACAGCTCCAATGGGCCGGACCATTCCTTGGCCAGTTCCTCGAGCAGTGCGCGGCGGTCGCGCAGCGGCTCCTGCCGAATGTCATGGCCGGCCACTGCGAGCAGATCGAAAGCGACGAAGTGCGCGGGCTTGTCCTCAACCTGATGCCACAAGGAGCGGGCAGATGCACTCAGACGCTGCTGCAGGAGCGAGAAATCCAGCCGGTTCTGCGACCAGATCACTGCCTCACCGTCCACCAGACATCCGGGCGGCAGGTGCTCGTGAGCAGCTGCCACCAGGTCCGGGAAGTAGCGGGTGAGGTCCTTGCCCTGGCGGGACTGTAAGAACGTGTCATCACCGTCCCGGCAGACGAGGAGCCGATAGCCGTCCCATTTGGGTTCAAAGAGGCATCCGCCGGGCAGGGCGCCCGGTTTGGGGATCATTGGGACACTGCGGGCCAACGCCACGTCCAGCGGTGGCCGCAGCTCCGGCGGCAGGCGGTCGGACACTAAGCGAACCGGAACGCCATGCCTACACCGGCGCCCCGGCAGGACGTCCGTTCGAGGCCCTGCGCAGGAGGTCGTTCGCGTCCCTGCGGTCGAGTTCCTGCCGGATCTCGTCGACGCGGAATTCCGTCTCGGGGTCGGGGGAACCTGCACGCTGATATTCCAGATCCAGCTGCCGGTGCAACAGGCTGTTGAGCACGTGGAGCCGCGTGTCCGAAAGCGTGGTCAGGTCAGCGGGGAAGGGCGCATCCGGCGGCAGACTGCTGGCGGTCATCGAAATACCTACGCTGCTGCCGGCTGTGCCGGCCTGATCGGCTGGCTGCTGTCCGGCAGTTCGCCCTGCCTGCAAGCGCCTGAATTCGTGGGAAGGACAATGCTCATACTGCCGATTCCCGCGATCTCCAGCTTTCCGGTCATTTCGCCCAACTCGGTGTAGCCGAGGGCGTCCAGGACAGTTGGCTCCAGATAATCGGCCTCGCGCAGGTCAAGACAGATCTGCGCATCAGCGGCCAGGCCTTTGGTACGAATCAGCAGAGGCAGGAGCGCTTTGTAGTTCCGGGCGGTTACACAGCCGCGGACTTCGATGCGGACCGAAGTCATGTCGGTATCGAGGTACACGCAGACGTTCAAACTATGTTCCATTAGTCCTTCTCAAAGGAATGGGAATTGCGGCGCCTGCTTCACCGCTTCAAGACTAGGCATGAGCCTGTTGCGTTCACAATGCCTCGGGGCCACTTTTAGGCCGCGGAAGGGGAAAATAGCTCAGGCAGATGCGAGTGCCCTGCGCAGGAAGGAGTCGATCACGCTGCCGGCGGTCTCGTAGACAGTAGTATCCCGGCCATCGGATTGTTTCAATGTGCACGCTCTGCCTGTCCGGCTCTTGACCCGCTCGTTCAAGCAGATCAGCGCGGACAGCACCTCCTCCAGCTCCGCGTCCTCGTCGGACGTGGAGTGAAGCAGTCGGGCATGTGCGGCCTGCAGCAGCGGTCCTGGGTTGCAGTGCAGCTCACGACGGAACAGCAGCCGGCAGTTGTCGTAGGCCTGCAGCGCTTCAATGTAGCGCGCTCCTTGTTCCAGTCCGTCCACCAAAGCTGTCCATGCGCGTTCGTTCAGCGGCTCCGCCGCAACAGCCTGCCGCGCCCAGTGGACGGCTTCGTCCGTTTTTCCCAGCTTCAGTGCCATCTCGGCTGCCCTGGCACTGCAGTCGGCGACTTGCGCCGCATGCCGGGCGCGAGCTGACTCCGCCCATTCGAAAGTCAGCTCATCGCTCAGCAAGGGCGCGGACGCCAGCTCCAGCGCGCTGACGAGCTTAGAATAAGCCTCCGCCGGTTTGGTGCCGTCTGCCGCGCCGATGGTCCGTTCGAACAGGTCAAGATCCACCTGAACCAGCTTCGGGTCCAGAATGTAGCTGCCCTTGTCGGTGCGCAGCGGGCCCTTCTTCGCCTGCCCTGGCTGTATGTTCCGACGGATGACACTGACGTAGCTTTCCACCGTGGCGCTGGCCGCCGACGGCGGGCTGCCGTGCCAGAGGATATTGATGATTTGTTCCCGCGGGACCGGCCGGCCCAACTGCAGCGCCAAAATTTCCAGGATCTGGCGGGCCTTCGGGCTGCCGAGCTTGGCCGCCGTCAATACCTGCCCGTCCCGCTCCACGCGCAAGGGACCGATGAGTTTGATGGAAATACCCACGGATGGACCAATAAGTCTGTTCATGATGTGCCCCAACCCCCGATAAACCAACGCCCTAGCGGGCATCTGACCTAATAGTCGGCGTACTGCCGCCGGTTCACCAGCCCACGGTGGAGGGTAGGGTGCACCCTCAAATTCGGGGAGCGGGACCCGGGACCTCGGACCCTAGTGCTGATGGAAGAACTAGGGCGCTCGAAGGGATGCAGATTTCAGCGTGTCCCGGCCGAAGTTTTTTGCAAGTTTTCGGCGAATCATGGCGACATGTCAGCAATAGATGTCAGAACTGACGGCCGGGCAAAAACTGGCCGTCGCACGATCGCCATTCCCCTGGCGCTCGTGGCTGTGCTCGGACTTGCGTTCGGGTACCTGTTCCTCACCGCAGAGGTGAAAACCAGTGCTCCGCTGGGCGCATCTGCTGAGGTTGAAGGCGGGGTGGCCAGCATTACCGGGGTCGTTCCGCTCGAAAGCGATGGATGGCAGCCGCCCTCTCCTGTGGCTGCCCTCCAGAAAAATCCGCAGGAAGGCACACACCGCGTTCGCATCCAGGTGCAGTTCACCGCCTTGGAAAAGACCGGCTTGCCGTTGGATCCTGGCGGATTCTTCGTTGACGGACTCGGCTCGGGAAAGCCCGGCCCGCTGTGGACCTCGTCGTCCTCCACGACGCTGGCCCAGGGTGAATTCGCCAACACCACCATGGTGTTCGAACTTCCGGACAAGGCCATCGCCTTGGTCCTCGAAGACGCCGCCGGCAGCCGACTCTCCCTCGGCGTCGAACACCACACGGCTGGCTAAGCAGCCAGCTTGATCCACGAAGTCATCATTGGGAAGTGACTCGATATGTCAGTAACAAGACGGCAACTCCTCACCTGGGGAGGTCTAGGAGTTGTCGGGGCCGGTTTGGTAACCGTCCCCATTTCTACCGTGAGTGCCAAATCGGCCAGCCAACTAAGTTCGCGGGATATGCCTCGGCCATACAAGGCGGCATTTACCAGACCGCCACGGCTTAAGCCGGATTCAGTCAGCTACGAATCCGACGGCACCCCGGTCAACCACTACACCCTCGCGATGCGCCAAGCGCAAGCCCAGATCCTGCCGACGAAAAAGACCGGAATTCTGGGCTACAACGGAATATTTCCCGGTCCGACGATCGAGCTCGACCAAGGCACCAAGGCAGTGGTGCACATGCGCAACCGGATGCCGAAGAACCACCCGCAGTGGAACCACCACCTGTTGGCGGCATCGACGCATCTGCACGGTTCGGCGTCGCTGCCTCAGTATGACGGCTACGCCAGTGATGTCATCCAGCCAGGCTTTTGCAAGGACTACCACTACCCGAATTCCCAGCCCGCACGGACACTGTGGTACCACGACCACGGCGTCCATTTCACCGCGCAGAACGTCTATTCCGGTCTGGCCGGGGTGTATGTGATGCATGATCAGCTGGAACGGGAATTGCTGCCGCAGGGCGACTTTGATGTGCCCTTGGTGGTCAGCGATGCGATGTTTGCAGCGAACGGTTCCCTCGCTTACGACGACCGGGAACATTCGGGTTTGTGGGGCGACATTATTCTGGTCAACGGGCAGCCGTGGCCGGTGATGAAGGTACAGCCCAGGGTCTACCGTTTCCGTGTCCTGAACGCCTCCATTTCGCGGTCCTACCGGTTCGCCCTCAGCAGCGGCCAGCCCTTCCACATAGTCGGAACGGACGGCGGCCTCATGCCAGCGACCCAGTCCGTCAAGAATTTTCGCCAGGGCATGGCCGAGCGGTACGAAGTCCTGATCGACTTCAGCAAATACACGCCCGGGACACGAGTGGAACTGAAGAATCTTTCCAACGACAACAACCGCGATTACGACCACACCAACAAGGTGATGAGGTTCGACGTCGTTGCTGCCGCCGCCGACATGAAATCGGACCCGAAGTGGAACCAAATTCCTACCAAATTGGTGGACAGCGAAGTCATGTCCCTGACCGACGACGACGCAGACGAAAAGCGCCGCTTCCGGTTGGAAAAGGACGGCGTGGTTGAACCGTGGACGTTCAACGGCGTCACCTGGGAAGACGTGATCGCCAGCAACTTCAAACTGGCCAGCGCGGATCCGGCGCTCAATTCCGTGGAAGTGTGGGAGATCGAGAACAAGTCCGGCGGGTGGTTCCATCCGGTGCACATCCACCTGGTCGACTTCAGGGTCCTCAGCCGCAACGGCAAGGCACCTTTCGCCTGGGAGCGCGGGCCCAAGGATGTGGTCTACGTCGGGGAGAACGAAAAGGTGGACCTCGTCATGAGGTTCGGCCCGCATGAGGGCCGCTACATGGTCCACTGCCATAATCTGCCGCATGAGGACCATTCCATGATGTTCCAGTTCCGGGTGGGCCTGGGCGAAGACGATCCAGACCCCTGTGATCCGATGACGGCGGCCATGGCGGAACTCGACACTGACCCGGACTAAGCCGTCATGCCTACCGGCGCGACACAACGTCCCTCCGTTTCCAGTCCCCGGAAACGGAGGGGCCGGGGCGGACTGGTCCTGCTGGGCCTGGCCAGCCTTCTGGCCATCCGAATCTGGGTGGTGGAGCCCGCCTTCGTGGATTCGGACAGCATGGAGCCCACGCTGAATCCGGGCAGCGTGGTGTTTGTCTTCAAGGCGGCACCCCAGCTGTCCGGAATCCATCCCGGCGACGTAGTGGTTTTCCAGTCGCCCGAAGACAATTCGACGATGATCAAGCGGGTGGTGGCCGTGGGAAACCAGACCGTGGAGGTCCGGGACGCCGTGCTGTTTGTCGATGGCATCGCTCCGGATGAGCCGTTTGTGGATTACAAGTCCATTGACGGCACCCACTTCTCCTTGCGGCATGTGCCTCCCGGGGAAGTGTTTGTGCTAGGAGACAACCGCGAGCGCTCCATCGATTCCCGCGATTTCGGTACGCTGCCGCTTTCCTCCCTCCAGGGCCTGGTGCTCGGAGCGGGAAAGTAGGAGCGAATCCGGACATCTGTTCCTCTGGCGCGCCCGCCGGATCTTGCGACCGGGAAGCTAAGGAATTTTCAAGAAGCAGCAGACAGTCTCAATCTCATTCCTGGACGCCATAAACGGCAGCGGCACAGGAAAAACCGGGGGAAATGTCATCAGCTCGGGTCGAGGGTCAGCCAACGGCCCGGGCACACAAACAGCGGATCTGCCGGTCCGCAATTCCTGAAGGGTAAGAAAATGCAACACAGACCAACTGGCCAGGGGCAGCGTAGGACGCGCACAGCTCTGGTCACCCTTACCGCAGCAAGCCTTTCCGCCACGGCCTTGTTCACAGTGCAAGCCGCCATGGCAGCCAATCCGCCAACAGGACCAGGCAATATCGAAATCTTTGCCAAGCGCGACATGGTAGCCATCGAAGGCTACGCGGCGCAGGCCGGGCAGAAGGCCGATATCACGGTCACCCGCGGTGGCAGCGTTATCGGTATGACCAGCGGCACCGTCGATACCACCGGCTTCCTTGAGGTCAACCATCCCGGCGGTGTCTGCTGGGGCATGGTCACTCCGAATATTCAGGGCGGCGACGAGGTCAACGTGCAGTTCGCCGATGGCAGCAGTGACGGCGCCGTCACCGGTTCCGCCAAGATCGATTCAGTCGAGAAGGTTGATATGCCTGCCACGGACGCAGCGGGCGACGTGGAAGGCCAGGTCGTCATCAACGGCACCTACGGCGAGGACGTCGATCCCGCCCGGATGGAAGTCGAGATCGTCAACCCGGACATGCGAGACATGGGCATCGGCGAGCGCGCCATCGGTTGGCCGTCGGACGATGCTCCGACCACCTACGCCGTCGAAGGAACCGCGGAGGGCGGCAACTTCACGGTGACCTATGGCTTCTTCTCCGCGGCAGAGCGGGATGCAGCCTTCGCCGGCGATCCGGCCGTAGCCACCTGGCAGGCAGACGCCACCGGGGTCGAGATGCAGCTCGGCCTGACCATCTCCGAGTTCAAGGAAATCGATGGCCCGGGCTTCGGAGGCTGCCCAGCCGGACCCACCGGCCAAGCCGCGAACGCCCCCGCCAATGTTTTCGCCAGCGCCAATGGCAGCGGCAGCATTACCGCCACATGGGAGCCGGCGACAGTTCCGGCCGACGCTCCGGCCATCACCGGCTACGAGCTGATCGCCAAGGACACCGTGCTCAACCAGGAAGTCAGCACTTACGTCGGCGCGGAAGCAACCGCCGCGACCCTGCGTGGACTCGTGGACGGCCAGGCTTACCCGGTAGAAGTTGTCGCTATGAATGGCCAGTCCAGCAGCACCGCTGCCTCCGGCGGGACCGTCATGGTCAGTGACGCTGCGCCCAGCGAACCTGGTGCACCTGCTGCAGCTGGCGGCGTGAGCGTCAAGGACGGCTCCATGGCCGGTTCAGCGGAGGTGACCTGGACCGCCGCTGCCGCGAACGGGTCCGCCGTCACCGGCTACCGGGTGGATGCGATGGCCGGCGATGGCACCGTCGCTGCCACCACTGACGCTGGAGCTGGCGCCACCTCTGCCTTGCTCGAGGGGCTGACCGGGGGCAGCGAGTATGGCTTCGTTGTCACTGCCATCAGCGCCGCCGGTGAGACGCCGGCCGAATCCGTCAGGTATGCCCTCGGCTCGCCTAAACTGACCGCTCCTACTGCGCCCACCGTGGTTCGGGTCGTTCCCGGCAACGGCTCTGCCAACGTCGAATGGCAGCCGGCAACCGCGGGCAACACCCCGATCACCGGCTATCGCCTCGCCGCCACTCCTGAGACCGGGGAGCCGATCGCCGTCGAAACCGACGCCGCAGCCCGCCACGCCGTACTCGAAGGACTGACCAACGGCACCACTTACACACTGAGTCTGTACGCAACTAGCGCCGCCGGGGACAGCGCAGCGGCAGCCTTCGGATCCAACGCCTCCGTCACACTGACTCCCAACGACCAGCTGACGGGGACCGCAGAGTTCCGTACGCGGGACCGGGAGTGGCGCATCAGCGGCAGCGCCAGCATCACCACCAGCAACACCATCACTATCACCAACGCTGATGGCGCCCGTATCGGCACTGCCACCGTCGGGGCTGACGGCGCCTGGACCTACCGAGGCCGCAACTCGACCACCGCCTACACACCGACTATCAAGGTGACATCCTCCGCTGGAGGATCAGCTACGATCAACGCGACCAGCCGCCGCTGACGCAAAGCCACGCAAAATCATGGCTGCCTGCCCGTCAAACCCGACGGGCAGGCAGCCCATTGTCCAGAAGCCCTGTCCGCCGGATCACCCCGGCGGACAGGTCCTTTGTCGCGTTCGATTCAGCGTTCTACTGCGGCAAGGATGGCCTTGCCGAGCTCGGCAGGTTTCGTGAACTGCGGCCAGTGCCCCGTGGGCAGGTCCACATACTCAACCTCGCGGATGCGCGCCAGCTCCGCCACATAGGGATGGCCGGATGCGATCCATTCGGTAAGCACTGACGACGGGAACTCGCACGCGATGACGGTGGCCGGAACGTCGTAGCGCCGCTTGTCGGTCAAGTGCTGTTTGTCGTACGCGACCCCGCGCGGCTGCGGTATGGCCCGTGCACGGAAAGCCGCCCGAAGCCCGTCGTCCAGATCCACAAGATCAGCTTCGTCGAAGCCGTCCCAGGGAGGCAGCGGAATTTCATCGCCTTCCGCCGGCAGTTCGTCGTTGATGACGCCGCCGTCCGCCAGCGGACCGCTGTCCACGTAGACAGCGCGAGCCACGCGCACCGGTCGCGCATCGACGACGCCGTGGATGATGGCACCGCCTCCGGAGTGGCCGACCAGCACTACCTGCCCGTCAATCCCATCGACCGCCGCAACAACGTCGTCGATATGGTTCCGCAGCCCGATACCCGCCCGTGATGCGTTCACGGACTCCAGCCCAGGCAACGTCAAAGGGTGGACTGTGTGGCCTGCCGCGACCAGCGCCGGCGTGACCTCCGACCACGAGGAAGCGTCCAGCCAGAATCCGGGAACAAGGATGATATCCATGCCCGGTACCCTACGCGGGCCCAATCGCAAATGGTACGCACCGGCCCGAAACTGCTGCCGCCAGCCCGCAGAAAAGAGCCCGCAATCAGGACGGGAGATACCCGATCTTTTCGAGGCTGCCGGATCTAGACTTTAAGCCGAACCGCAACTTCGCCGGTCCGGTGGACGAGAGGAATAGACATGCCGCTCTATCTTTCAAAGTTCAGCTACACTCCGGAGACCTGGGCCAGGTTGATCAGCAAGCCCGAGGACCGGCGCCAAGCCGCACAGGCGTACATCGAGGCGGTTGGCGGCAAGCTCCACGGTTTCTGGTACGCCTTCGGTTCCTATGACGGATACACGCTGTGGGAAGCCCCGGACAACGTTTCCATGGCCGCCGTGGCGCTCGCCATCACCGGAGGCGGCGCGCTGAGCACCTTGGAAACAACCGTGCTGATGACGGTCGACGACACGATGCAGGCGCTGCGGCACGCCGACCAGGTCCGCTACCGCGCTCCCGGCACCTGATTTCAAAAACGTACGACGGCGGGACTTTCGGCCCGATTTTGCCCGACCAAGGCTTCGCCAAGGTTATTTTCAGCTTGTACCCAGCTTCCGCTCCTACCTTGAGAAATCTCATTTCGGATCTGCGGTCGGAGGTCATCCATCCTCCCCGCAGGGGTTCCGGGGTTATCCCGTTGGGACGGGGCTCCGGAAGGGGAAATTCACAGCTGAGGGCGTTTAGCCCGATGGGAAAGTGTGCGCGGTGACGACGACGTCTTCGCGCACAGATCCCGTTTATATCTATGCAATTGGGGCAGAACTATGAACAACAACATCTTGAAAGTCGTAACCGACGTACTAGCAACCGTGGCACTCGTAGCGTTGGGAGCTGGCCCCGTGTCGGCGG
The DNA here is from genome assembly GCF_059090425.1 of Arthrobacter sp. B055-34. Lineage (NCBI taxonomy): Bacteria > Bacillati > Actinomycetota > Actinomycetes > Micrococcales > Micrococcaceae > Arthrobacter > Arthrobacter sp. B055-34. The sequence goes on along the minus strand of NZ_JBNHFQ010000008.1, from coordinate 129,267 downwards.
CACGGAGCAGTTACGGAGCGCACGTTTACAAAGATTCCGGGTCTGTCTACGAGTACAACATGGTGACGACTCCCAACTCAAAGTTAGTCGTCCAGTACAACGAGCACAGCGGATACGGCAAGGACTCGTCCTGGAAGATCGCCAGCCATGGCCATGAACTCATGGACGACGAGGGGACCAAGGAAACGCACGGCAAATACTCGTACTCCGACAGCAGCGGGTCCAAGTCCGAATACTCATTCCACGCCTCCAAGGGAAAGACTCAGGAACGTTCCCGGTCCAAGGGTGGACACTAGGCGCTATGCGTGCGGCTTCACTGCAGCGCCTCCCCAGCTTCCCGCGGCTCGGTGAAATCGCAGGTACCGGGATGGCGTTCGGGCAGGAGGCAGGTCCGGCCAGTCGGAAGGTGAAGGTTGGCACAGCGGCCGGCCCGCGCTACGTCTTCGCGAACATGCAGGTTGGCCAGGTCGGGCCGTTCCTGGCCAACGTGATGAGACTGCGGAGCTGCGGGATCTGGTTCTTGGGCGATCATCTCTAGCAACCGATCTTCGTAGTGGACGGTTTGTGCGGGAGTCCTGCCATAGCGGCGCGCTTTCCAGTCTGGCGCCGTCACGTTAACTAACGATGTCATCCGGATTGTTTTTCGATGACGGACGAGCCCAAAGAACCTCAGACCTGAGCCAACTTCGCTCAATTTTTCAGGCAGGCGGAATAATTCTCCAGCCTCAGCGTTAACATGAGTCGAAGGTACTCAAGTTCCTGAGGAGGATACATGCCATTGTTCTTCGGACCTGCAGCATCAGGCAGCGGCTCATTCGACGAATTCCTGGCCCGCTACCTGCAGGGCCAGCGGGCCGCACAAGCCCGGCGCCCCATCGACATCACCCGGCTGCTGAGCCGCCGCTCGCATGAGCTGCTCGGTTACGCGGCCCGCTTCGCCACCGACCACGGCCACTCCGAAGTCGACGCGCTGCACATCCTGCGCGTCATGGTCGAACAGGAGCCGACCGCCAGCAACCTCAAGCAGGCCGGCGCCGAGCCAGCCGCCATCGCCAAGGCCGCCGAGCAGCGACTGCCGGGAGAATCGGACGAAAAGCCGGATACTCCGCCGTCGCTCACCCAGTCGGCCCAGCGCGTACTGCTGGACGCCCACCAGGTAGCCCGCTCCTTCGGGTCCACCTACATCGACCCCGAACACCTCTTCATCGCATTCGTCCTTAACACGGAGTCGCCCGCGGGACAGCTGCTGGCTGCGGCCGGCGTCACGCCGCAGTCGCTGCAGGAAGGTGCCCGGGAAGCCCAGTCCAACGGCGCGGGCAACCGGCAGGGCTCAAACGCGGCCGCCGAAAATTCGGAAACCCCGATGCTGGACCAGTTCGGTACGGACCTGACCGCTTTGGCGCGCGAGAACAAGCTGGATCCGGTGATCGGCCGATCGGAGGAAATCGAGCAGACTATCGAGATCCTGGCCCGGCGCACCAAGAACAACCCGGTGCTGATCGGCGAAGCCGGCGTAGGCAAGACCGCCATCGCGGAAGGCCTGGCGCAGGCGATCGAGGCCGGCGACGTCCCGCAGCAGCTGCGCGGCAAGCGCGTGGTCTCCCTCGACCTGCCCGGCATGCTCGCCGGAACCCGCTACCGCGGCGACTTCGAGGAGCGGCTGACCAAGACGATGGACGAGATCAGCGCCAACAGCCAGAGCATGATCGTGTTCATCGACGAGCTGCACACCGTGGTCGGCGCGGGCGGTTCGGGCGAGGGCGGCATGGATGCCGGCGACATCCTCAAGCCGCGCCTTGCCCGGGGCGAACTGCACCTGGTCGGCGCCACCACGCTCGGTGAGTACCGCAAGATCGAGAAGGATCCGGCACTGGAACGCCGCTTCCAGCCGGTCACGGTCGGCGAGCCCAGCGTCGAGGACGCGGTCCGGATCCTCGCGGGGCTGAAGGACCGCTACGAGGAACACCACGGCGTCACCTACACCGACGAGGCGATCCGCGCCGCCGTCGAAATGTCCGCCCGGTACATCACGGACCGCTTCCTGCCGGATAAGGCGATCGACCTGATCGACCAGGCCGGCGCGCGGCTGAGCCTGCAGCGGGGTCCACGCGTCGACGTCGCGGCGCTGCGGGAACAGGCCGCAACTCTGGAAGCGTCCAAGAACGCCGCGGTGGCCGAGGAGCACTACGAGGAAGCCTCCCGCCTGCGCGACGAGATCGAGGCGGTGAACCAGCAGATCGCCGCCGCCGAGGGAACCCAGGCCGGCCACGGCGCAACGGAAGCCAACGACGGCGGGGCGAGCGCCGGCGTCGTACGCTCACCGTCCGTGGTGGGCGAGACCGAGATCGCCGCGATCATCGCCCGCGCCACCGGCATTCCCGCCGCACGGCTGACCGAGGGCGACCGCGCACGGCTCGCCCGCCTCGAGGAGGACCTGCACCAGCGGGTCATCGGGCAGGACGACGCGGTGGCCGCCATCGCCAAATCCGTACGGCGCAACCGCACGGGCATGGGCGACGAGGGCAGGCCCGTGGGCAGCTTCCTGTTCCTCGGCCCCACCGGCGTGGGCAAAACCGAGCTCGCCAAGGCGCTGGCCGAGTCCCTGTTCGGCGACGAGAAGGCCATGGCGCGCTTCGACATGAGCGAGTTCGGCGAGCGCCACACCGTTAGCCGCCTGGTCGGGGCTCCCCCGGGCTACGTGGGCTATGACGAGGCCGGCCAGCTGACCGAACGCGTACGGCGCCGGCCGTACTCCGTGGTGCTGCTCGACGAAATCGAGAAGGCCCACCCGGACGTGTTCAACCTGCTGCTCCAGGTGCTCGACGACGGCCGCCTCACCGACAGCCAGGGCCGCACGGTGGATTTCCGCAACACCGTGGTCATCATGACCTCGAACCTCGGCTCGGAATTCCTGGCCAGCAAGGGCGGCGCCCTGGGCTTCACCGCGAACAACGACGGCGACGGCTTCGGTTCCGAACCGGAGCTGCGCGCCCGGGTGATGGGCCGGCTGCGCGAGAGCATGCGGCCGGAGTTCATCAACCGGATCGACGAGATCGTGCTGTTCCGCAAGCTCAGCCAGGAGCAGCTGCGCGAGATTGTCCGGCTGCAGCTGGGCAAGACCGAAGCCCGGCTGCAGGCCCAGGGCATCGGACTGGCGGTCAGCGAGGAGGCCGTGGCGTGGATCGCCGAGGCCGGTTACGAACCGGAGTACGGCGCCCGGCCGCTGCGCCGCGTCATCCAGCGCGAGCTTGATGACCGGATCGCGGACCTGCTAGTTACCGAGGCACTGCACGACGGCGGAAGGGTCACCGTGACCGTCGACGGCGGACAGCTGCGGGTTTCCGCAGGCCTGGAAGCGCCGATGGCCGCGTAAGGCCTGCGGCACCGTTGCCTGAGCGGTCAGGCACCCAAAGAGCCAGCCGGGAAGAGTTGCATCTTCCCGGCCGGCTCTTTGTCTAATCTGACCAGCAGCTACCTAAGCCGGCGTGTTCTTACCCTTTTCTTCCAGGTCCTTGAGCCGTGCGTGCCGCAGAGCCTCGAACTCCCGGTCCTTCCTCAGTTCCATGACCAAGCATGTTCCGAGGAGGGCCACGATGACGGTGAAGGGCAACGCTGAGAGCATCGCCGCCTGCTGCAGGGCCGTTAGCCCGCCGACCAGCAGCAGGAGAACCGCGCAGGCTCCGGTCAGTCCGCCCCACAGCCCGAGGACCGGCTTGCTTGGCTCCAGGCTTCCCTTCGAGGACAGCATGCTCAGGACAAACGTGTTCGCGTCGGCACCCGATATGAAGAAGAGTGCAACCAGGACAACCGTGACCACTGCTGTGAGCTGGACTAGCGGCAGATTCTCCAGCATTGCAAAGAATGCGCTATTGATGTTCTCAGTTGTCGCCGCACCGATGCCTGCGCCGTTCATGTCCATCTGAATGGCGGAGCCGCCAAAGATCGTGAACCAGGCGAAGAAGACCAGGCTGGGCACGCCGAGCACGCCTGCCACGAACTGGCGGATTGTGCGACCGCGGGAAATTTTCGCCAGGAAGACTCCGACGAAAGCGCCCCAGCTGAGCCACCAAGCCATCATGAAGTAGGTCCACCACTGCATCCACTGCAGATTGTCCGGGGTGCTGGGGGTTATTAGGCTGACCTGCAGGAAGTCACTGAAGTACTGCCCGACAGACCGGAAAAACAGGTTGGAAATGAAGTTGGTCGGGCCGGCGATGAAGACATAGATGGCCAACGCCAACGACAGCGTCATGGTGATCTGGCTGATGTACTTAATGCCACGGTTCACGCCGGAGAGCGCCGAAAGGGTGAAGAGGACCGTCACCACAGCAATAATCAGAATCTGGGTGACGAGGCCGGACGAGACCCCGAAGACACGTCCCAGGCCCTCGGCGATCTGCGAGGCGCCCAGCCCCAGCGAAGTCGTGGTGCCAAAGAGAGTGGCGATGATGGCGAAAACGTCGATCATCTTGCCAAACCACCCGTCCACCAGCTTGCCGAAGATCGGACGCAGCATCGGGGAAACCAAGCCGGGGCGCTTCTTGCGGTGGGTCGAATACCCGATCGCCAGGCCGAAAATTCCGAAGACCGCCCAGGCATGCGGGCCCCAATCGAAGAAGCTGAACTGCATGGCCCGGACTGCGGCTTCCATCGTTTCGGGCTGCGCCAGGGCATGCGGCGGCGCCATGAAATGGGAAATGGGTTCCGCCACACCGTAACTAATGAGGCCGATCCCCATCACAGCCGACAGGATCATGGCCAGCCACGCCCACGTACTGTATTCGGGCCGGTCTGTATCGGAGCCGAGCCGGATTCCACCAAAGCGGCTGAAGCCCAGGTAGAGCATGAGACCGATGCACAGCAGAGTCACCACCAGGTAGCTCCATCCCACGGAGGCTGCCACCCAGTTCATGCTGGCCGTCATGACGTCGCCCAGACTCTGAGGCGACACCGAAGACCACAAGACAAAGGCCGCGATCAGAGCGATGGACGACCAGAAAACGGCACCAAGGCGCGTTGTACCGGCGCCGTTCGGCTCGTCGGGCAAATTATCTTGAGGCATGTCATCCACCGTCGGACGGGTGATTTGTTGAACCATGAGTGGTCTCCGAATCTCAGGAGTAGGGCGTCGCACGGACGTCAGAGCTGGGACAGGCCTTCACTGTCGAAGAAGCGGCCTGCCTGATATACCATCGGCGACGTCTCGCTCACTTCTGCGTGGCGGACGCGGCAAATAAAGATGGTGTGGGTTTTCGCCTGGAAGCGTTCCCGGATCTCGGCTTCAAGCGCCGCGGAAGATCCGTCGATCAACGGTGATCCGCTGGGGCCTGCGTGCCAGTCCAGATCGGCAAACTTGTCCGCCGATTTTGAGGCGAAAGTGGAAACGGTGTCTTTTTGCTGGTTGCTCAGGATATTGATGCCCAGGTGGCTGGAGGCGAACAGGGCGGGGTAGGTGGAGGATGTTTTCTGGATGCAGACCATGACCAGCGGCGGTTCCAGCGAAACGGAGGCGTAGGCGTTCACCGCAAGCCCCTTGGGAACGCCGTTTTCGTTGGTCGTGACTACGGTAACACCGGTGACGAACTGCCGGTTGAAGGTCTTCATGATCTCAAGGTCCGGCTCACCCGCGAGCGAATCGACGACGACGTCGGGGTCTGCCGGTGCCATCGCGTCGCCCAGATGGCGGATGCCGAGGGACGCGAGCAGTTCGCTGCTGTCCCAGGTAACGGTCTCCTGCTTGATCAGGCCGTTTTCCATGGTCAGGAAATTGGAGCCGCGCGTCTGCACCCGGCGTCCCGTGGGCGGTACGCCCATGAACGGAGCCGTATGCGTCCCGGTCGAGGTCCAGAAAATCGCAGCGGTCTCACCGTTGACGACCACAGCATCGACCGAAGTCACCAGATCCGGGAATCCTTCCCGGATCGCGAGGATTTCATTTTGGTGCTGCGTAAGGCTGGAAGCCTTGCCGCTGCCCTTGCTGACCCTGACGTAGTCCGGAGTGACCAGCGAGCCAAGCGCTTCCACTTCTCCGCGGTCCCAAGCGGCTTCCCATGCGTTCGCTACTGCGTTCTCAAAAGTCTGTTGCATGGCAGATAGCGTAATCTGCATCACGTCCAACGGTCAACAGGCAAATCGAAAAACTCGGAAAGTCCTGAAAACATAGGGATTCTTTTCAGTAATTGCCGCCCCCACTTGACGACGTGATGCATGCAACATAATCTCTCATGTATGCAACAGACGATCGTGAATCAGCCGGGCAGAAATGGTGCCCTCCAGGGAGAGCCGCTGCTCGACAAGGTGCGCACCCTTATCCTCGGCGGCGACTATCCACCCGGAGCCCCAGTGTCCGAGGTATTCCTCGCGCAGGAATTCGACGTCAGCCGCACTCCCGTCCGCGAGGCATTGAAGCAGCTGCAGCATGAAGGTCTGGTGGAGATCCGCCCGAAGGTCGGCACCTTCGTCCGTGAACCCACGCGACGCGAGATTGTCGAACTGTTCCAGCTCAAGGAAAGCTTCGAAGGACTCGCAGCAGGCCTGCTGGCCCGCCGGGGCAAAGTACGGGAGATCTCCATCCTTGAACGCAACGTGGAGGAGTCCGACGAAGCCGCGGCCGAGCAGGACGTCGAACGCTATGCCGAGCTGGTCCACGAGTTCCATCACACGATCATCACGGGTGCGGACAACAGCAAACTTGCCGAGCACTACGAGCGGCTGATGAACCAACTGGCCTACCACCGGCTGGTACTGCGCACGGCCGGTCACCCTGGCCGCATCAGCTCCTCCACCTCGGAACACCGCACCGTGCTGGCCATGATCAAAGACAAAGACCATTTCGGAGCCGAAGCGGCCATGCGCAACCACGTCTATGCATCTTCCCGCGAAGTCCTGACGGATTCGCGCGACCGAACTGACTGAAGACATCCTTAGCTAGACCATTTTTGAGCCACCCTGAAAGGACCAACCATGCGCTTTTCGATTTTCCACGGCCTCGGCGCCCCCGGCGATCTGGCCAACTACAACCAGCATATGAAGGACGCCCGCGAGTTCGCGGTAGCCGCTGAGAAGTATGGCTTCTGGTCCACTTGGTACACGGAGCACCACTTCGGGCACGAGGGGCAGGAGCTGACCCCGAACCCGATCATGATGGGTGTCGACATTGCCGCCCGCACCTCTAATATCCGCATCGGCCAGGCCGCCTCGATCGTCACCTTCTGGCACCCGCTGCGGCTTGCCGAGGATCTTGCCCTTCTGGACCAGCTCTCCGACGGCCGCCTCGAAGTAGGCGTGGGCCGGGGTCTGTATGGCCGCGAAGCACTGAACCTGAACCCGGCGGCCGATCCGCGCGACCAGGAAAAGAACCGCGCGCTGTTCGCCGAGACCATGGAGATCCTGCAGAAGGCCTGGAACAACGAGTTCTTCAGCCACAAGGGCGAGTTCTACGAGTTCCCCGCGCCGGGTGTGAAGTGGAGCCACCCGCTCTCGCCGGCCACGCCGGACTTCACCGAAAACGGGGAGATCACGAAGATGGCGGTGGTTCCCCGCCCGCTGCAGCCCGAACTCCCGCTCTGGCAGGTCATCGACACACCCCGCTCCATCATCAGCGCCGCCGAAACCGGCGTGCAGGGCATCTTCTGGCTGCCGCCCGTGTCCGCACTCAAGGGCCGGTTCGAGCTGTACCGCGAGCATGCTTCCAAGGCCCAGGGCCGCGAGGTTCCGCTCGGCGAGGGCATCGCCCTGGTCCGCGATGTCTACGTGGCGGACACGATGGAGCAGGCCCGCGAAGAGTTCGAGGAAGCGGTCCTGAACACCTACAAATGGATCACCCACTGGCGCGGCCTGTCGAACCTGATGGAAGAGGGCGAAGAGCTCACCGACGAGCACAAGCTGGACTTCGACCTCCTGATGGACCGCAACATGCTAGTCGGCACGCCCGAATTCGTCACCGAAAAGATCCACGAGCTGAAGCGCGAAGTCGGCCTCGAGCACATGATGCTCTGGACCACGCACCCGGGCCTGAAGCACGAGAAGGCAATGCGCAGCCTCGAGCTGTTCTCCGAGAAAGTGAAGCCCCACTTTGACTAGCATTGAGCAGCCCAGGCCCGACGCAGCCGCCGGCATCCGGAAGATCGTCTACTACCAGGAAGAGATTCTGGTAGAGAACGGGTCCATGCCGCCGGTGCCGGCCCTGCGTGCCACCGCAGCCGCTGTTATTACCAACCCATGGAAAGGCACCGGACCGGACATCGACTTGGGACCCGAGGCCCAGCGGATCGCTCCGCACATCGCCAAGGCGCTGACCGACCGTCTGATTGACGGACTCGGCGGTGTTGAGGAGATCGAAGCCTTCGGCAAAGCCGCCATCGTCGGAACCGGAGGCGAGATCGAGCACGCCGGTGCACTGATCCACACTCCGTTCTTTGGCAACCTCGTCCGGGAGTACCTCGACGGCTCCTCCATCATCTGCTTCGCCGACGACCGGGCCGAAGCCGGGCAACCGCTGGTCGTGCCGATGTGGCACAAGACCCACGCGGCAACCCGCAGCCACTACCAGACCATTACCGCCCGGATTCCGGACGGGCCCCGGCCCGACGAGATCGTCGTCGTTGCCGCGGCCTCAACCGGACCCCGTCCGCACGCCAGAATCGGCGACCGCAAAACAGACCCTGCAGTAACTTCCCGCACGCTTGAAGGAGCCACCGTATGAACGTCCGCAAGATCGTCACCCTGGTTGAAGAGACTCTCACCGAGGGCGGCCGGCCCGTCGAACCTAACGCCCGTGTCGTCGTCGTCGCCGCGATCATCGAGAACCCCTGGCACGGACAGGGATTCGTCGAAGACCTCAGCGCCGGCATCGACGCGGTAGCGTCCGACATCGGCGAACTGCTCGCACCGCGTGTGGTCAAGACTCTGGGCGGGAACGTCGAAGCGTACGGCAAGGCCGCGATCGTCGGCCTGGACGGCGAGATCGAGCATGGTTCGGCCCTGATCCACACGCTGAAGTTCGGCGACCATTTCCGCAACGCGGCCAACGCCACCACCCTGCTGCCTGCTGTGGAAAAGCGCGGACCGGCCGGAGTCACGTTCGATATCCCGCTCAAGCACATCACCGACGCGACCATCCGCTCGCACCACCAGAGCATTGAGGTCCGTCTGGCCGATGCGCCGCACCCGGGCGAGATCGTCATCGCCCTCGCCGCCGCATCCCAGGGCCGTCCGCAGCAGCGGTTGGCAGCCCTGTCAACGGAACAGTAACCATGGATGCGAAACTGCCCATCGTCCTGCTCCACGGTGTGGGGCTGGACAGCACCATGTGGGACCAGTTCCGGGACGAAATACGCCGGACCAGCGACCGTGAGGTCCTTGCCCTGGATCTGCCCGGCCACGGCAGCCGGCCGCCGCTGGAACGGGAAGTTTCGCTTGGCGACCTGGCCGACGACGTCGGGAACCGGCTCCCAGCGCGAGCCCACCTTGTAGGGTTTTCGCTGGGGGCGCTGATCGCCCAGCATCTGGCCCGGTTCCATCCGGAGCGGGTGGCCACCCTCACCAGCGTCAGTTCGGTCTGCCTTCGGACACTTCAGGAGGCTGAGTCCGTGGATGCCCGGCTGCAGAATGCCTCCGCGGACTTCTCCGGGAGCGTCGAGGCGTCCATCGAGCGCTGGTTCCCGGCCGATGCCGGCACGGATCCGGCCACGGTGGCCGGCGTCCGCCGGACGCTGCTGGCCAACGATCCGAGCTCCTACCTTCACGCGTACCGCGTGTTTGCCACAGCCGACGCCGAAATCGGGGCCGAGCTTGGGACCATCGCGGTGCCGTCCCTGGCCGTGACCGGAGACCAAGACCCGGGCTCCACGCCGGAGATGACCCGGCGCTTAGGCGAGGCAATTCCCGGGGCACGCACCGCCGTCGTACCTAATACCCGGCACATGCTTCCCGTACAGCGCCCGGCGGAACTGGCACGCATCATCATCGAGTTCATCGAAGAATCGAGTCGAGATATCCATGACTAGCCAATACGAGCACTTCATCAACGGCAAATGGGCCACCCCGGCCGAAGGCGCCTATTTCGAGAGCAGCAACCCGGCTACCCTCGAGGTCCTCTACGCGGCCGCCCGCGGCAGCAAGGCCGATGTCGATACGGCCGTCCGCGCTGCCCGCGCCGCCTTTGAGAGTCCGCTCTGGCGTGACCTGAGCCAGACCAAGCGCGGCCATCTCCTGCGCAAGCTGGGAGACCTCGTCGGCGAGCATGCCGAGGAACTGGCGCAGATGGAAACCGCGGACAACGGCAAGCTGCTGCGCGAGATGCGCGGGCAGCTGGCAACGTTGCCCGAGTACCTGTACTACTACGCCGGACTGGCGGACAAGGTGCAGGGCAGCCAGATTCCGACGATGAATCCCGCCGTCCTCAACTACACCCAGCGCGAACCGCTCGGCGTGGTCGGGGCCATCACCCCCTGGAACTCGCCGCTGACCTTGACGACGTCGAAGCTTGCCCCCGCGCTGGCTGCCGGCAACACCGTGGTCATCAAGCCGTCCGAATACACGTCCCGCACTGTGCTGCGGCTGGCCGAACTGACCGTCGAGGCCGGGTTCCCCGACGGCGTGATCAACGTTGTCACCGGCCTCGGTGCCGAGGCCGGCGCCGCCCTGGTGGACCACCCGGAGATTGCCAAGATCTCCTTCACCGGTTCCACCGCCACCGGTTCCGCCATCGCGGCTTCCGCGGCAGCCCGCTTCATCGGCTGCACTCTGGAGCTCGGCGGCAAGAGCCCGAACATTGTGTTCGAAGACGCCAATATTTCGAACGCTGCCATGGGAGTGGTGGCAGGCATCTTCGCCGCGGCCGGCCAGACCTGCATTGCCGGCAGCCGCGTCTTCGCACACCGGTCCGTGTACGACGAGCTGCTGGAGAAAGTCTCCGCGCGGGCCAAGAGCATCGTGATCGGCGATCCCCGCGAGGACAGCACCGAACTCGGTCCGCTGGCGTTCGCTGCCCAGCAGGAAAAGGTCGGCTCCTACGTCGAACTGGGCGTCTCGGAAGGCGCCAAGGTACTGACCGGCGGCGGCCGGCCCGAGATTGATCTGCCCGGTTACTTCTACGCGCCCACTGTCCTGACCGACGTCGATAATTCCATGCGCGTGGTCCGCGAGGAGATCTTCGGACCGGTCGCGGCCATCATGCCCTTCGACTCCGAGGAAGAGGTCCTGCGCCTGGCCAATGACACGCAGTACGGCCTCGCGGCCGGCGTTTGGACGCAGAACCTGGCCAGGGCGCACCGGATGAGCCGCCGTCTGGAAGCCGGCACCGTCTGGGTCAACACCTACCGCGCGATGTCGCCGATGTCGCCGCGGCAGGGATTCAAGAACAGCGGCGTGGGCATCGAGCACGGGCTGGAGTCCATGCACGAATACACGCGGTTGAAGAGCGTCTGGATCAACACCGATGAGGGCCCCGTAGCGGACCCGTTCGTCATGCGCGCATAGGAGAAAAGAATGCCACTGATTGATGTGTCCATAGCCGAGGGCCGCACGCCGGAGCAGCTGCGGGAACTGACCGCTGCCCTGCACCGGGCCGCGGAAGAATCCGTCGGCGCGCTTCCAGAAAACACTACGGTGATTATCCGTGAGGTTCCGACCACGCTTTGGTCGAAGGGAAACCAGACCATATCGGAACGGCAGCAGGCAGCGCTAGAACAGGAGGGTTCCTGATGTATGTGGAGGTCCAGTCTGCCGAGGACACATCCGTGCAGGACGTTGAAAACCTCCGCGAGCTTGCTGTGCGTGCTCACGGCATGGACGTGGATGGGATTACTGCCGCCCTGCAGGCCAGCGGCTTAGGAGCGGTGGAAGGCGACCATGCCTGGCTGGATGTGGAGAGGCTTCGCCGCAGTGGGCCTGCCGAACTGTCCCAGTGGAGCGAGGGCTTCGACGGGATGATCTCGTATGCCGGGAAGCGAGGCTGGCTCAAAAAGGACGGCACCAGGGTCCGCGCCCATCTGGAGCATGTGGCGTAGATGAGTTGAGGAACCAAGGGCCGGCCGGGACGAACCTATCGTCCCGGCCGGCCCTTGTGCTTCTCCAGTACTCTTTGTCGCATGCTGGACGATGAAGATATTGTGCGGGCCTTCAACGACGCGATCAACCGGCGGGACGTCGATGGTCTAGCCGCGCTAATGTCGCCGACCCACCGCTTCATTGATACGTCAGGTGCAACGATCGAAGGCAAGGACGCCTGTATCGAAGCCTGGCGCCAGTTCTTCGCGGCCTTTCCGGACTACCGCAACGTCTTTGACGACGTGCGGGCCGTGGCGAACGGACGGGTGGAAGTGCTGGGCCGTTCTGAATGCAGCGTCCCGGAGTTGAATGGCCCAGCCCTGTGGCAGGTATCCGTCCGGGACGGCTTGATCGACGAGTGGCGTGTCATGGAGTTCCCCAGCGACTGACCGCACGGGTCGAGTACGACGCGCGCGGGCGGCCGGGAGGAGGTGCATCTTCCCGGCCGCCCGCGTACAGCTACGGGTTCTTAGATCCGTACAGCCGCTGTTTCGCCTTCGTTCTGTATGGAAGTGCTGGTCTCTGGGGCCGCTGCCGCCGCAGGCTCGTCCAGCTGCTGGATATCCTGGCCGGACCGGTCCTTCGCCGCAAGCAGGGCCACCAGACTCATGCCGGAGAACGCTATCCAGAGGCACGCCACCATCCACAGGGACCCGCCGCCGGCGACTACCAGCGCCGTCGCAATCAATGGCGTGAAACCGGCACCCAGGGTGGAGGCCAGCTGGTAGCCGATGGAGGTGCCGGAATAGCGTACCGACGTCGGGAACAGCTCGCCCACGAAAGCACCGTAGGGCCCGGAGGTGAAGCCCTGGACAGCTGACAGCCCGAGGAAGATCGCGAGCATGAACGCCACGGTTGAGCCCATTTCCAGCAGGGACATGACGGGGAAGGCCAGCAGCATGGCGCCGATGTTGCCCCAAATCAGAACCTTGCGGCGGCCCAGCCGGTCGGAGAGCTTGGAGGCAATGATGATCATCACGATCGTGCTGACGCCGCCAAGGGCCTTGAGGTTCAGCACCTCTCCCGGTGCGAGCACGGCCTGCTGCACCGCGTAGGAAATAGCCCAGGCACCCATCAGGCCCTGTGCCATCTGGCCGGAGAGCCCGGCGCCCACGGCGATCAGCAGTGACTTGGGATGCTCGCGGAACAGCTCGGCTGCCGGAACACGCTTCTTCTTTGCCTCGCTCTTCGCCGAGATTTCCTTGAAGACCCGGGACTCCGAGACGCGCATCCGGATGAAGATCGCCAGTCCCATCAGTACAGCCGAGAGAACGAACGGCACCCGCCAGCCCCACTCCAGGAACTGTCCGTCCGGCAGCGTTGTCATCGCCGAAAGCATCAGTGTGCCGAGGATGGTGCCGGCAGGTGCGCCCATGTAGGCGAAGGCTGACGCGAATCCACGGGACTCTTTCTTCGCGTTCTCAAAGGCCAGCAGCATCGCCCCGCCCCATTCGCCGCCAACGGCGATGCCTTGGAACAGGCGGAGTGCAACCAGCAGGATGGGAGCCCAGACGCCGATCTGTTCGCTCGTCGGCAGCAGGCCGATGAGCGTGGACGCGATGCCCATCATCAGGACAGTACCGACGAGGATTGCCTTGCGCCCCAGCAGATCGCCAAGATGGCCGAAGATAAATCCGCCCAACGGACGGGCGATATACCCCACGGCGAGGGTGCCGAAGGAAACGAGGATTGCCAGGTTCGGGTCCATACCGGCGAAAAACACCTGGTTGAATACAATGCCGGCGGCGGTTGCGTAGAGGATGAAGTCGTAATATTCGACGGCGGTGCCCAGGAAGCTGGAGAAGAGGATCCTGCGCATTTCGCGCGGGCCCGCGGTATAGCTTCCGCCGGGCACAACCGGATTCTGCGGTTGAGTGGTCATGACGTGTCCTTAATCTTTACCGGGCGGCTGCGCTGCCGGCGGTGACGGGCGTGGCCAGCACTTCGGTGTCGTGGCGGCCGAAAGGGATGACCTCGAGATCATCGGGGATGCTCAAGGTCCCGTTGTAGGTGGAGCGGGCCTCGGCCCAGGCCTCCGGTGGTGAATAACTCGGAACCAGATGGTGCAGCGCAAGGTGGCGCGCACCGGCGTCGTACGCAATTTGGCCGGCCTCCGCGGCAGTTGTGTGGGCGCGGCGGTGATGGTCCATGGTGGCCTGGAGCATCTCCGCGTCCGAGTACTGGCGGGCGAGAATTTCCAGGTTGATTGCCTCGTGCAGCAGCAGATCCGTGCCGCTGGCCAGGCGCACCATGTTGGTGCAGGGGGCGGTGTCGCCCGAGATGGTCACGGAGCCGGCCTCGGTATCGAACCTGAAGGCAAAGGCGGGCGCCGTCGGGTGGTGCGAAACCAGGATGGCGCTCACGGTAACGTTCGCGTCCCGGAACACCTCGAAGGGCTCCATTTCCGGGGCGACGTTGGTGTCCGGATCGAAGCCGCTGCCCGCGGGCAAGGTGATCTCCCGCGGCTCGAACTGCTCGGTCGGACTCTTGGCGAGCGAATCGAAAATCCGGTCGTTGCAGTCCGTGGCATACGCGCCGAGCAGACCCTCCACCAGCCCCGCAACGCCAGGCGTCGGCCGCAGCGGCGCGACGGGCGCCGGGACGGAGGTGGCGCGGGGCGAGAGCGGCGGCAGCTTACCCCGGTCCCCCGGACCAACAATGGGGATGGGCCCGCGCGGAGAGTTCTTCAGCTCGAACGCCCCGAAGAGCAGCAGCGAGGGCAGGTCCACCGTGTGGTCCGAGTGCATATGCGTGATGAAAATGCCGCCCAGATCCGCCATGTCGAGGCCAGCCGCATTGGCCTGGCGGCCCGCGCCCTGGCCGCAGTCCACCAGGTACCACGTGTTATTGACGACGACGGCGGTGGCTATGCCGAAGCGCGGCGCGCCCTGGTGGTCCTTCCACCAGCGGGGTCCGCCGGCGGTGCCGAGGGTGATCACGTAGGGCGCCTGATGCTGCACGGGGCCGGTCCTTTCCAAAGGGGCGAAATTGTTCCTTCTTCGAGGATGGTGTGGCGGATCACATTTGTCGAACTACAATAACTGACGAGACCTACAAGGAGAGCTTATGAAGGAGATCACCCTCCGCCAGCTGGAGTACTTCGCGGCCGTGGCGGAAACGCAGTCGGTGACCGAGGCGGCCAAGCGCTGCAATGTTTCGCAGGCGGCCGTGAGCCTGGCGTTGGCCCAGTTGGAGGAGGCCGTGGGCGCAACACTCGCCATCCGCCGGCGAGGCAAGGGCATGGCGCTCACGGCCGAGGGGCAGACTGTCGCCACCCGTGCACGCCAGGTAGCTGAACAAATCGCCGATCTGGCCGCCGCCGTGGACCGAGTGCACGGCGAACTGTCCGGCAGGCTGGTGATCGGCGTGTTCCGGACGCTGGCTATGCACGCCATCCCGCCTCTGGTGGACTGGTTTACGGCACGGCATCCCCAGGTGGAACTGGATTTTATCGAGGGCGCCGGGCCGGACATACAGGAGGCAATGCTGGCGGGTCGGGCCCAGCTGTGTGTACTCTACGAAGCCCAGTTGATGCCTGATTGCTCGCCCGAGTTGCTCATGGAGGCGAAGCGGCAGGTGGTATTCAGCCCCGATCATCCGCTGGCCGCCAAGGACAAAGTGAGCTTGGCAGAGTTGGCGCAGTATCCTGCCATACTGATCGACGAAGAGCCGGCTCTCCAGCGGACTATGGCCGAGTTTGCCAGGGCTGGAGTGGAGCCATTGGTGCGGTGGCGCTCCGCCAGCGTCCAGGCCATCCACAACGTGGTGGGGCGCAATCTGGCCTACTCGCTGCTGATGCAGCCATCGCCGCTGAGCCCGGAAGGCCGCCCGTTGGTGTTCCGGCAACTGTCCGGGGACGTGCCGACAAACTCGGTGTTGGCCGCCTTGCCCGCGGGAGTTGTGCGGAGCGCGCTAGTCAATGAGGCGCTGGCGGCGCTGCACGCGCACTGGGAAAACTAGGGCAGAGGAGGCAAATTGGCCGCCACTCACTAGCGGCACAGACGCGTGCCAGCAGGCCGGGAAGCACAAGTTCGTCTTCCCGGCCTGGCAGCTTTTAGTTAGCCGTTACGCCAACCGTTTCATCACCGGCTACCGCCAGTTCCGGCTGCGCTTCCCGCCGCTTCGGGATGAGCGCCACTGCGGATGCCGCCAGCACGGCGATGGCAGCAAAAATGATGAAGTTCCACTCGAACGGCAAAGCCGCGCTGCCGATCCAGCCGCCGATCAACGGCCCGCAGATAGCACCAATTCGAGCGAAGCTCAGCGCCCAGCCGGTGGCTGTGGCACGCACCTTTGCCGGATAGTAATCGGCAATGTAGCCGGTCAGGACCAGAGAGGTCGAGATGGATCCGATGCCGGCGAAGGCCACGAATACGAGGTTCACCACCATATTTCCCGGGAACATCAGCAGCAGGATGCCGCCGCCGCCCAGGAGGTAGAAGGCAACGAGGATGAGCTTTTGCCCGTACTTGTCCGCAGCCCGGCCGAGGGCGAGTCCACCTGCCGCCGAGGCGAGGCTGAAGACCAACAGGAAGGTCAGCGAAGAGCCCAGGTCGTAACCGGCGGATTTCATGATGGACGGCAGCCAGGTGTTCAGGCCATAGACAAGAACCATGCCGCAGAACAGGGAAATCCAGAAGAAGACAGTGGAACGCAGGTACCGGGGTGAGAACATCGCGGTGATGGTCCGCCACCATGGTTCCGCGGAGGCCCCACTCGTCGTGGGAGCGGTTACCGCCGGAATGTAAGGTGCAATTCCAAGCCGTGCTGCCAGCCGGTCGGCTTCAGGGCGCTTGCCCTTGGCCTCCAGATAATCCAGCGACTCGGGCAACAGCTTGGCGATAATCGGAAGCAGAACTACGGGGAGCGCGCCGAAGGCGATTACCCAACGCCAGCCGATTGTCGGCAACAGGAACATTGCAACCAGGGCTGCGGCAACAATGCCGAGGGAGTACCCCGAGTACATGACGCCATAGTTATAGGAGCGTTTCTTCGGCGCTGAGTACTCGATAGTCAGGGCAGCTGCGACGGGGATGACGCCGCCCATGCCCAGCCCGCCGATCAAGCGGAAAAGGCCGAAGATCTCCGGTGTGGGTGCAATGGCTGCACCGGCTTGGGTCAAAGTAAAGATGACCATCGAGAGCAGGAGCATCTTCTTGCGGCCGAACAAGTCACTAAGCGTGCCGATGAAGAGGGCGCCGAGCAGCATTCCTACCAGGGCGTAAGCGCCGAGGCCGCCGAGTTCCAGCGGCGAAAGGTCCCAGGCGCGGTATTCCGCCAGCGCGGGCAGGACGGCGCCGAGGACACCGACGTCGTAGCCTTCGGCCAGGATCGCCAGCCAGCAGCAAAAAAGCACCAGGCGGGTTGTCCGCGGGGGTACGTTCCAATCATTTATGGGCGTCGTTGCCACATGTTTCTCATTTCATTTCTTGAAGGGAGGTTGGTATTGCTGAGCTCGGGTGGCGGGACGGATCATAAGGATCTGTCCCGCCACCCATGTTTACCTGAACCCGCTTCCCTGCGGGAACTACTTGACCAAAGCAGGCTCCGCGTTACGCGCGGGACGCCACCGCAGGTGGGCGTTGGCCAGCTCGTCTTCGGTCTCACGCAGCAGGGACAGCCGGGGCCGGACCGCGTCGGTACGCGAGCTCGGCGGCTTACGCCGTCCGGCCCGGAACTGCGGGATCCATTCCGCGCCTTGACCCTTGTAGTCCTGCTCTGCGGCGGCGTGTAGCGTCCACTGCGGGTCATACAGGTGCGTACGGCCCAGTGCGATCAGGTCCGCGCGTCCGGCGAGCAGGATCGAGTTGACGTCGTCGTACGAGGAGATGGCGCCGACGGCGATCACTGCGATCCCTGCCGGTTCGGCCACTTCCTGTCGGATCCGGTCTGCATACGGGGTCTGGTAGCTGCGGCCGTAAGCGGGTTTTTCTTCCTTGCCCACTTGGCCGGTGGAGACGTCGATACCGTCGGCGCCGTGAGCGGCGAAGGCTTTGGCGATCTGAACGGCGTCATCGACGGTGTTGCCGCCGTCGATCCAGTCGGTCGCGGAGATACGGACTGTGAGCGGTTTCTGTGCCGGCCATGCGGCGCGCACGGCGTCGAACACCTCCAGCGGGTACCGCAGCCGGTTTTCAAGGCTGCCGCCGTACTCGTCGGTCCGCTTGTTGGCTACCGGGGACAGGAATGACGAGAGCAGGTAGCCGTGGGCCGCGTGTACCTCGAGCAGGTCGAAGCCGGCTTCGTCGGCTCGGCGGGCGGCGGCTACGAAGTCCGCTTTCACCCGGTCCATTTCGTCGCGGTCCATCTCGCGCGGCGTCTGGCTGCCCTGCCCGTACGGCAGTGCCGAGGGGCCCACCGCTTCCCAGTTGCCGGACTCGAGCGGTTCGTCGATGCCTTCCCACATCAGCCGGGTGGACGCCTTGCGTCCGGCATGCCCGATCTGGGCACCGATCTTGGCCGAAGAGTTGCCGTGGACGAAGCCTGCTATTTCCTTCCAGCTGTCCCGCTGAACATCGTTGTACAAACCGGTGCAGCCAGGAGTGATGCGCCCTTCTGCGGAAACACACACCATTTCGGTCATGATGAGCCCGGCGCCACCGAGGGCCTTGCTGCCCAGGTGTACCTTGTGGAAATCCCCGGGCACGCCGTCGGTAGCCGAGTACATGTCCATGGGCGAGACCACGATGCGGTTCTTCAGCTCCAGCCCGCCGATCCGGTAGGGCTGGAACATGGCAGGTGCTACCTTGGTCAGGCCTTGGGACTCGGCGAACTGGCGGTCCACCCGGTCGGCAAATTCGGAATCGCGCAGCCGCAGGTTGTCCTGGGTGATGCGGCGGCTGCGGGTGAGCAGGTTGAACGCGAACTGGGTCGGTTCCTGGTCCTTGTACTGGCCGATGCGCTCGAACCATTCCAGCGAAGCCTGGGCGGCACGCTGGGTGGATTCGACTACCGGCCGGCGCTCGGTCTCGTAAGCGGCGAGTGCTGATTCAAGGTCCGCGTGCTCATGCAGGCAGGCGGCCAGTGCGAGGGAGTCTTCCATGGCCAGCTTGGTACCGGAGCCGATGGAGAAGTGTGCGGTGTGCGCGGCGTCGCCGAGCAGGACGACGTTGTTATGCCGCCAGCTGCGGTTGCGGACGGTAGTGAAGTTGATCCACTTGGAGTTGTTGGCCAGCACGTCGTGGCCGGCAAGTTCCTCGGCGAAGATCTCCTGGATTTTGGCGATCGCCTTCTCGTCCGAGACGCCGGGCGGGAAGACGTCATTGGCGGTCTCGTCGAAGCCGGCGGCATGCCAGACGTCTTCGTGCATCTCGACAATGAAGGTGGATCCGGCGTCCGAGTACGGGTAGCCGTGGATCTGCATGATCCCGAACTCGGTCTCCTTGACGAAGAACTTGAAGGCCTCGAACACCTGGTCCGTGCCCAGCCACATGAACTTGTTGGGCCGCGGGTCCAGGCTGGGTCCGAAGGAGTCCGCGTACTTCGCACGGATCTGGGAGTTCACCCCGTCCGCGGCAAGCACCAAGTCGTATTCGGCTTCCAGTTCTTCCACTGGCGGGGCCATTGTCGAGAAACGCACGTCCACGCCGAGTTCAATACTGCGGCGCTGCAGCAGTTCCAGCAGTTCCTTGCGGCTCATCGCGGCGAAGCCCTGGCCGCCCACCGTAATGGTCTCGTCCTTGAAGTGGATGTCGATGTCCGACCAGCGGGCGAACCGGCGGCTCATGTAGTCAGCCACCACCGGATCGGCGTTGCCGATCCCGCCCAAGGTTTCGTCTGAAAAAACGACGCCGAAACCGAAGGTATCGCTGGCGGCGTTACGTTCCCACACCGTCACCTTATGTGCCGGATCCAGCTGCTTCATCAGTGCCCCGAAGTACAGGCCGCCCGGGCCGCCTCCGACGATTGCGATCTTCATTTTCATTGTCCTTTCAGCGGCCTTGGCCTGCGCCGGCTAATTCTGTGATTTCTTCCGAGACGGCAGCGCGCAATTTGAAGTGCTGCAGCTTGCCGCTGGGATTGCGGGGCAGTTCGGTCACGAACCGCACGTCCCTCGGATACTTGTACGGCGCGATGGTCGCCTTGACGAAGTCCTGGATTTCTTTGCGCTTGGCTGCATCGGCTGCAACACCGTCGCGCAGCACGATGAATGCGCAGACCACGCTGCCGCGTTCCGGGTCGGGCCGGCCTATAACGGCGTTCTCCACCACGTCCGGGTGCTGGTCGATCGCGGCTTCGACTTCGGGGGCGCCGATGTTGTAGCCGGAAGAGACGATCATGTTGTCGGAGCGGGCCTGGTAGTAGAAGTACCCTTCCTCATCGCGCACGAACGTGTCGCCGGTGACGTTCCAGCCGTTGTGAACGTAGTTCAGCTGGCGCTCGTCGTTCAGGTAACGGCAGCCGGTCGGGCCGATCACGGCCAGCCGGCCGGGCTCGTTCGGAGCGGCCTCGTTGCCGTCCTCGTCGAAGATCGTTGCGCGGAACCCCGGGATGGCAACGCCGGTCGCGCCCGGGCGGATATCGTCTCCGGCGGCGGAAATGAACACGTGGAGCATTTCCGTGGCGCCGATGCCGTTGACCAGCGAGAGTCCCGTGGCCTCGTGCACCGCTTCCCAGGTTTCCTTGGGCAGATGCTCGCCGGCCGAGACCGCGACGCGCAGGTTCTTGAGCAAGTCACCCCGGCCCTCTTTCAGGATGGCCCGGTAGGCCGTCGGCGCCGTGAAGAGCACGGTGGCACCGGCGGCAGCGGCCTGCCGGGCCAGATCCATCGGCGTGGCCCGTTCGGTCAGCAACGCCGAGGCACCGAAGCGCAGCGGGAAGACCACCAACCCACCGAGGCCGAACGTGAAGGCCAGCGGCGGCGAACCGGCGAAGACGTCCTCGGCGGTGGGCTTGAGGATATGCCGCGCGAAGGTGTCGGCGTTCGCCAGGATGTCCCGGTGGAAGTGCATCGTAATTTTCGGCGTGCCGGTGGTGCCCGACGTCGGTCCGAGCAGGGCCACATCATCCGCCGCCGTCCGCACATCCTCAAAGCGTCCGCTCTTCGCGTCGCAACGGACGGTGAGGTCGCCGTCGTCGTTGGCTCCGTAAGTAACGACGGCGGTGCCTGCGCCCACAGCACCGTGCAGGTCGGCGGAAAAACGGTGGTCCGAAATGGCCACCACGGGGCAGGCCAGTTCGCAGATCTTGGCGACTTCGCTGGCCCGCAGTACCGGCATGGTCGTGACAACCACGGCCCCGGCCTTGAGTACGCCGAGCCAGGCCGCCACGAGCCAGGGATTGTTCGGTCCGCGCAGCAGTACGCGGTTGCCCGGGACCACGCCGAGGTCCTCCGTCAGGACCTGGGCTACCTGGTTGGCGCGCTGCTTCAGGCGGCCGTAGCTCCAGGTTTCTCCCTCGGGGGTGTGCAGCGCGGGCCGGTCGGGACCGAAGGCCTCGACTGCCTCGTCGATGAGGGCCGTCGCGGCGTTGAGGCGGTCCGGATACTGCAGTTCATCGAGGGTGAATTCAAGGACCGGCCACTGCTCGAACGGCGGCAGGTTATCGCGTGTGAAGGTATCCACGTGCGCCGATGGTGATAGTTCCATGGCGTTCCTTTCGAATGCTGGATGAAGCGGATGGTGACCGGTGAGGGTCAGTTGCCGGCGCGGATCATGCCTTCCTGGGCAACGGTAGCCAGGAGTCGGCCGGACCGGTCGAAGAACCGGCCGGTGGCCAGGCCCCTGTTGCGCTGGCCGGAGAGTGCCTCCTGGGCGTAGAGCACCCAGTCGTCGGCGCGGCCGTCGCGGTGGAACCACATCGAGTGGTCGAGGCTGGCTGTGGACAGTCCGGGCTGCGACCAGTGCAGCCCTTTGACCCGAAGGATCGGTTCCAGGATGGTGTAGTCGCAGACATATGCCAATGCGGTACGGTGCAGGTCTGCGGTGCTCTGCTCATCCGGGCCGTCGGGCAGGCGGTCGAAGGCTTTGACCCAGACTGCCTGCTGCGGCGCCTGTTCGCCCTCGACCTGCACGTACACCGGACCGGGGACATGGCGCATGTCGAAGCTGCGGCCGGCCGACCAGTAGGCGGCGGCATCACCGTCGACGCCGTCCAGCGCCTGGGCCGCACTGCGCAGTGACTCGGGCTCCACCGCTGCCGGCATCGCGGATTGGAAGTCCGGTCCGTCCTCAGGAACTTGGAACGAGCC
The DNA here is from genome assembly GCF_059090425.1 of Arthrobacter sp. B055-34. Taxonomy (NCBI): domain Bacteria; kingdom Bacillati; phylum Actinomycetota; class Actinomycetes; order Micrococcales; family Micrococcaceae; genus Arthrobacter; species Arthrobacter sp. B055-34. Next base: position 107,027 of record NZ_JBNHFQ010000008.1, on the reverse strand, counting down.
CATGGCCGCGAACACGGTCTTGCCGCCCTGGTAGCCGCGGACGCTGCGGGTGGAGTAGCCGCGGCCGTCGCGCAGCCGCTCCACCTCGTAGCGGACCACGGCGCCGATGTCGACCGGACGCATGAAGTAGCTGTGCATCGAGTGCAGCTGCCGGTCCGCGCCGACCGAGCGCATCATCGCCGCGGCGGACTGCGCGACCATGTCTCCCCCGTAGGCCTTGGGCCACGGTACGTACTGCGTGGTTGCCTCGTAGGCCTCGTCGAAGACCTGCGGTTCCACGGCCTGCAGTTCGATGGCGCGCAGGAAGGTCTCGGCGGTGAGGGTGCCCGTCATGGTGTTCATGCCCGGCGGTATCCTTCCAGCGTCTCGTCGGCAACATCGTCGAGATTCACCACAAGGTTTTCCGGGGTGCGGGCGGTCAGCCAGACCAACTCTTCGGTCACTGACATGTTTGCTTCAACGTGCGGCATGAAAGGCGGCACGAAGACCCAGTCGCCGGCTTTCATATCGATGAACTCGGTGTAGTCCTCGCCGAAATAGATGCGGCCGTGGCCGCGCAGAACGTAGCCGCCCGTCTCGGCCTCGCCGTGGTGATGCGGCAGCGAGCGGTATCCGGGAACGTTGGACACCTGGCCAAACCAGATCTTGGTGGCCGGAGTGTGCTGGATGCTGACGCCGGAGATGCGTACGCAGTCTCCGGATTGGGCTGTGTTGGTGTCTTCGCTACCCGCGCGGGTCACCACGGGGACCACCTTGCCGTCGGTTCCAGCGTAGATGGAGTTGTCGCCCTCTGTGCGGTACTGGATGGCTGTCTCGGTCATGCTGCGCTCCTTCTCGGTTGTTCAGTGCCAGTTCAGTTGTTCAAAGCGAGTTCGTGGATCAGGACCCTGTTCTCCAGGCGTCCGATGCCGTCAATTTCGGTGGTAATCACGTCGCCGTCGGCGAGGAAGCGCGGTGGCTTCATGCCCATTCCCACTCCTCCGGGCGTGCCGGTCAGGACCAGATCCCCGGGACGGAGGGTCGTGAACTGCGAAATGTAGGAGAGCAACCGCGCCGGCCCGAAAACCAGCGTCCGCGTGTTGCCCTGCTGCACCAGTTCACCGTTGACGTAGCCGCGGACCTCGAAGCCGCTGCCGTCGAATTCGTCGGCGGTGGCCAGGACCGGTCCCACCGGGGTGGTGGCGTCAAAAGCCTTGCCTTGGAACCACTGCAGGGTCCGGTTCTGCCAGTCCCGCATCGAAACGTCGTTCGCCACCGTGTAGCCGGCGATCGCAGCCTCGGCTTCGGCCTCGTTCGCCCGGGTGATCGTTCCGCCGACCACCACGGCCAGTTCCGCTTCCCAGTCCACCCGATCGCTCCCGCGCACGGTCAGCTCGGCCGTCGGCGCCGCCAGCGTGTCGGCGAACTTGGCGAACAGCGTGGGATATTCCGGCAGTTCCCGGCCCATTTCCTGGATGTGGTCGCCGTAGTTCAGCCCGCAGCAGATCACCTTGCCGACCTGCGGGAGCAGCGGCGCCAGCCCGGATTCCGGAACGCTCAAGACCGCGGACTTGGGAGCAGTGCGGATGCTCTCCCCTGCCTTGGTCCGCCAATACGGATCGGCTAGAAGGGCGCCGACGTTCGCCGCGCCGAGCGGAAGGAAGGCACCGGTACCAACCTGGACTGCCGCCGTCGTTGTCGATGCGCCGCTGCGCACGGTGGCCAATTTCATGCTTTCGGTCTCCTTTGATTCGATGTGTCGACTTTTTTACGGCCGTCACATATGCTCAAGCTAGCACGGTCGAAAGGATCTGCACTAGAGGTTTTTCGAAAATCTTCGATTGGATAGCCCGATGCCAAGGAGGCAGAAAATGAGCAGCCAGACAACAGCGCGCAAACGCACCATCAACCCGGAGTCCCTGCCGAAACCGTCCGGTTACGCGCACGGCATCCTTGCGGGGAACACAGTTTTCCTTGGAGGCCAGACAGCCTTGGACAAGGACATGAACATCGTGCCGGGCGGCATTGTGGAGCAGTTCCGCCAGGCCTTCTCGAACGTCCTGGCCACACTTGAAGAGGCGGGCGGCTCCCCGGAGGACCTGGTCAGCGTGACCATCTACCTCACCGATGTAGACGACTACATGGCCAACGGCCGGGAGATCGGCCGCCTCTGGCGCGAGATGGCGGGCTCCGAATATCCCGCGATGGCGGGAATCGGTGTGAGCCGGCTCTGGCAGAAGGAAGCCATGATCGAGATCCAGGGCATCGCTGTCATCCCGGAAGCCTAGAAACCGGAAGCCGAACAGCGGTCCATCGGAGCATTCTTCCAACGGCCCGCTGTTTTTCCGTGACTGAGCCCTTCCTCAGACCGGCAAACGTGGTTCATGAATTCGGCCTGTTGGTGGCGCACTCGGCGGGCCTCTCCTGCCGCGCACACCGGCTTGGCCGGGCTTCTCGCGGGACCGGTTTCGTGCAAGTCTTGATTCTTGTCAAGGCGCCCGGACGCGGGTTCCGGGTGAACGCGCGTCAGGACGCCGATGCAATCAAAAAGAGGAGGATGGTGCAGTGGTCTCCCTTCTGCCCACGAACCTGCACTACTTCGCAGAGGTTTCCAGGACGGGGTCGGTATCCGAGGCCGCCTTGGCGCTGCACGTTGCGCCCTCGGCCATCAGCCGCCAGATTGCCAATTTGGAACATTCCTTGGGAGCACCTTTGTTTCACCGGCACGCCCGCGGCATGCAGTTGACGGAAACGGGTGAGGGTTTATTGGCCTATGTCCGCCGTGCCGAAATAGAGACGCGTTCCTTAATCGCTTCCATCGCTTCCGGCAGTGCAGGACAAATTCAACAGATCAGTGTCGCCGCGACCGAGGGCTTTGCCCACCGACTCCTGCCGGTAACCATGGCCCAGTTGCGCCGCATCCACCCGTCTGCATCCTTCAAGTTGCACGTTGTCAGCAACCACGAGGCCACCAGGATGGCGCGTGAAGGGCTGGTGGACGTTGCTGCGACATATTCCGTGGGGCATCAGGAAGGGGTACGCATAGAACATTCCTCGACCTGGCCGCTGCACGCGGTGGTTGCCGCCAACCACCCGTTGGCGGGCCGCCAGTCGGTGACGCTCGCGGACTTGGCCGATCATGCGTTGGCGCTGCCTATGCGCGACACAAGTCAACGGGAGCTTCTCGACTCAGCAGCACGCAGCGAGGGGCTCCAGCTCGTGGTGGCCTTTGAATGCAGCAGGGTAGGGCCCATCTACGAGTTCGCCAGGACAGGTGAGGGCGTGGGATTCATCAGTGAACTCGGATCCCACCGGCCCGATGACGACCTTGTACATGTGCCGGTCGCCCACTATGTCTTCGGGCAGCGCAGTGCCCAATTGCAGACTCCGCCGGGAAAGTGGCAGCCACCGGTCGTGCTTGAATTCCTGCGGCTGCTCATTGCTGAACTTGAAAAATCTGCAACTTTTGATCCGGCCGCGGCGAGGAAAGTGGCCGGCGAGTAGCACTGCTGCGCGCAGTGGCTGCAGGCACCGTCCGCCATGGACGCTGCTTTCCGCCTTGCGGTCGTTGATGCGCGCGGCGGGGACAGGAGGGGAGAACTTTACGATGTGTCCGGCAGGAGCCGCTCCAGCAGGCGTCGGCAACAGCGGTAGGCCTTGTGGGACGGATCAATGATGTCAAAGTGGTCCCCCGTGACCTCGTGCAGCTCGACCGGGTCTCCGGCAGCACGGGCGGCCCTGGCGTAGTTGGCCGACTGGTCGAACGGGACGTCCACGTCCTCCGTGCCCTGAACCGCCAGGACCGGCACTCCGATGGGCAACGCCTTCATCGGGTCTGCGACGTCGAAAGCTTCGGGGAGTTCGTCAGGCGTCCCTCCCACGAGGTTGACCGCCGCACGGTCGCTCAGCGCAAGCTTTTCGACTGCAGCCAGATCAAGCAGGCCCGCCTGGCTCACTACCCCGGACGGCCGGACTTTAGGCGCTGCCCCAGGCGCGCCCGGTGGGAGAGTGTGGCGGCCGGCTGCCCAGACAGCCAGATGGCCGCCCGCCGAGTGCCCCAAAACGGCAACCCGGCTCAAGTCCAGCCCGTACCCCGGAACCAGCTCCGCAAGGTGGTCGATTCCAGCGGCAATGTCCTCGAACGTCGCCGGCCAACCGCCGGCACCGATCTTGCCGTCGGTGCCTGCCCGCCGGTATTCCAGGTTCCAGACAATGAAGCCGCTGCACACGAGGTCTTCTGCAATCGGGGCGCCTAGCTCCGCGGTGTACTTGTCCCGCCAGTAACCGCCGTGGATCACCACGACGGTCCCCCGAGGAGTATCCCGGTTCGGGAAATAGAGATCTCCCCATTGGTCGGCATGAGGCCCGTAGGCCAGCCGCTGAGGCGTTGCCTGATAATTGTTATGCACGTCCTTGTCCTATCGAGAGGGGCGCCAGCCTTCAGAGCATTTCCTTCAAGCAGTCCCGGATCGCTTCGATCCCGACCTGAAGCTCTGTGAAGGATGTACTCAGCGGCGACAGACCAATGCGCAGACCATGCGGCGGCCGGAAATCCGGGATGACTCCCCGCTGCCACAGGGTAGCCACCACCTCGCGAAAGCGTGGATGGTCAATGGTCACATGCGAACCGCGCACGGCCGGGTCCCGCGGACTGGCCAGTTCTACTCCAAGGGGGGTGAGTATCTCGTCCGTTAGCGCGATTGCCCGTTCAGTGAGCAGTACCGATTTATCCCGTACGGCCTCGAGACCGGCCTCGGCGATGAGCTCGACCATATGCCTGAGCGGCTGCATGGCGAGGATGGGCGGGGTACCTGTCAGGAAGCGGCGTACGTCTTCAGCGGGCCGGTAGTCGCGTGACATGCCGAAGGGGTCGTGTGCCCCCATCCAGCCCCAGATGGGTTGTTGAAGTTGCTGCTGCAGGCCGGCACTAACATAGCCGAAGGCCGGTGCTCCCGGACCCCCGTTAAGGTATTTGTAGGTGCAGCCGACGGCGAGGTCCACGCCCCATTCGTCCAGATGCACGGGCACTGCCCCCGCTGAATGGCAAAGATCCCACAGCATCAACGCGCCGGCTTCGTGAACGATTTCGGTTATCGTTGCGGCATCGGCGAGGAATCCCGAGCGGTAAGCGACGTGGCTCAGAAGAACTACCGCAGTGCGGGAGCAGACGACGTCTATGAGGTCTTCGGGGCGCACACCACCTGTGGAGCCCGGCTGGATCCATTGGATGGTGGCCCCAAGCTCGGCGGCGATACCTTCGACGATGAACCGGTCGGTGGGAAAATTCTCCCGGTCGAGGACAATTTCGCTGCGTCCCGGCCTGCCACCCATCGCCGCCCGGAGAAGCTTGTAGAGCATTACCGAAGTGGAATCCGCAACGATGGTCTGGCCAGGGGCAGCACCCAGGACCACGTGCGCCAAGCGGTCTCCCAGTCGGACCGGTTCCTGCATCCAGGACTCGTCCCAACTGCGAATCAACCGTTCGCCCCACTGAGTGTCGATAAAGTCCTCTAACTGACCCGGTGTCACGGCCAGGGGGCGCCCCAGCGAGTTGCCATCAAGATAGGCGCGGACTTCCCCGTTCTTTGGCTTCAGGAAGCGGGCGCGGAAGTGCGCCAGCGGATCAGCGGCGTCCAAAGCGGAGGCGGGGATAACGGTTGTGGCTGACGTCATGAGTGATCCTTGGCGAACGAGGGGACGGCAGGGGCGCCGATTTCTGTGCGGACGGCATAAAGCTCCGGAAAGAACGTGAGGTCAAGTGCCCGTTTGAGGAAGTCCACACCGGAAGATCCTCCTGTCCCGGTCTTGAATCCGATGGTTCGTTGCACGGTACGCAAGTGGCGGAACCGCCAGGCCTGGAAGTTGTCCTCAAGGTCAACCAGGTCCTCGCAGGCTTCGTAGACGCCCCAGGGCGTGTCATCGGACTCGTAGACCTGTTGAAAAACCGGAACCAGGTCCTCCCTAAACACCCAGGGTTGGGTGACATCACGGTGAAGGACATCCTCGGGGACGGAGTAGCCCGCGCGGGCGAGGGAACGCAGGAACGCGTCGTAGAGAGTGGGTTCGTTCAGCAGCCCGGCCAGCAGTTCGTACGCTTGGGGCTCGCTCTTGAACACCTCAAGCATCTGCCGGTGCTTGTTGCCGAGGATGAACTCCACGGCCCGGTACTGGTAGGACTGGAATCCTGATGAGCTGCCCAAGGAGTCCCGGAACTGGGCGTATTCGCGGGGAGTCAGAGTGCCAAGGACGGACCACTGTTCGGTCAGCGTGCGCTGGATCGCCTTGACCCGGGCCAGGCACTTGAGTGCCTTGCCGAGATCGTCCTCCTCCAGCAGCCTGCGAGACTCGCGCAGCTCATGAAGAACCAGTTTGAGCCACAACTCGCTGGTCTGGTGCTGGATGATGAACAGCATCTCGTCATGGTGGGCAGGAGCGCTCCGGGGGTGCTGGGCTTCGAGTATCCGGTCCAGTTCAAGGTAGCGGCCGTAGGACATTTGGCCGTGGAAGTCGGTGCGCACCGAAGCTTCGATATTGCGCAAACCGTTGGTCATGTTGATCTCCTGGTAAGAAGCGTGTTTGGGGTGGTCCTGGGAAGATCCGCCGGTTCAGCGAATCCTCTTACCGCACGCGCCGGAAGCGTACTGCGGCCAGCAGGGCTGTGATGCTCAACAATGCAACAATTGCCAGGTAGTACCCGGGCGCAATCTGTTGTCCGGTGAGAGTGATTAGCGCAGCTGCGATAGTCGGGGTGAACCCGCCGAAGACCGCCGTCGCCGTGTTGTAACTGAAGGCCAGTCCGATGGCGCGGGAACGGACTGGGAAGACATCGGCCATGACAGATGGCAGTGCCGCAAAGTACACCGCTTTCAGCGTGCCGAGGATGATCATGACCCATACCAAGGTTCCGAACGAAGGCCGGGCAACAAGCCAGGCGAACATCGGGATTACCGACGCGCCGATCAGCAGGGCCGCCGGAAGCATGATGGCAATTCGCCCTGAGCGGTCGGAAAGGGCACCGATGACAGGGGTGAGGAAAGTGAGTATTGCACCGGTGATCATCAGAGCCACGAACGACAGCGAGGCATCCAGCCCCAACTGCTTGATGCTGAAGGTTGGCAGGTACTGGAGGATGAAGTTCAGGGCGGTGGAAACTACGAGCACGCCGGCGGCGATCAGGAGACCGCCCCAGTGACGGCGAAACAGCGTCCGGACAGGAGTAATATCAGCTTCTTCAGACGTCGCCGTGCTTTCAGTGATGGACGGAGATTCGTCGACATAGCGGCGAATGATGTACCCAACCGGACCGACGAGCAGCCCGAACACGAACGGCAGGCGCCAACCCCAGGAGACCATGTCCTCCTCCGACAGCAGCGCGGTCAAGCCCGCCGCGAAGGAGGCCGCGAGCAGAGTCGCCAAACCTTGGCTGGCGAACTGGAAGCTGCCCAAAAAGCCGCGCCTGCTGCCCTTCTCTCCATCCTGTTCCACCAGGAAGGACGTGGCGGCACCGAATTCACCGCCGGCCGCGAAGCCTTGGATCAGCCGGGCCAAAATGATTCCGATCGGCGCAAGAATGCCGATCGAGTCGTAGTTAGGCATGACCGCCAGGAGCGCGGTTCCGACAACCATCAGACGGATGGTCCACACCAAAGCAGCCTTTCGCCCATGTTTGTCGGCATAGGCGCCGAGGATGAGGCCCCCCAAGGGACGAATGAGGTAGGAGACACCGAAGACGGCGAAGGTCTGGATCAATTCCACGCCGGGGTCGGTTGCCGGAAAAAAGTTCTGGCCTATATAGACGGCGAACAACGCGTAGATGGCGATGTCGAACCATTCCAAAGCATTGCCGATCGTGGCAGCCGCTATGGCTCGGGTACGATGCCTTCCCGTGATTGGGGGCGTTGTCATGCTGGAAGTTGTGCTGGACATGTGCGATCTCCGAGGTTTCGGCTGCCGCGACGAGATGGCGTCGGCAGGAGGACGGCAGTTAGGGATGCAGAGCGGTTGTTTTGTTGAGCGCAGGCGAGGACGGGGACGGATGTTGCCCCGGAGTCCCGAGGTCAGTAAACAAAGCCATGATCATGGCCAAGCCCTCCCGGGCCACCGACTCGAGAAGATGCTCATCCGGGGCATGCTGATTGCAGCCCGGGTAGGAGTGCGGCACCCACAGTGTGGGCATGGCAAGGATGTCGGTGAAGATGTAATTGGGTAGGGAGCCGCCGATGTTGGGCAGGACGGCGAGTTTATCGCCGACCACTCGGCGCAATGACTCCGCTCCCCAACGGGCCCAAGGGTGGTCGGGATCAGTGCGACTGGCGGGGAAAGGAGTGCCAATATTGGCGTGGACCATGGAATAACCATGAGCGTCCAGATGCTCCCTTACTCTCCTCGAAAGATTTTCTATATCAGTACCCACGACGAAACGCAGCTGCAGGACGGCCTTGGCTCGTCCCGGTATGGCATTCATGGGTTTCTGCGAGTTCCCGGCGTCGAGTGCCAAAACCTCCACCGTATTCCAGCCGAACAAGCGTTCCGCAGGTGAGAGGCTGCGGTCCGCCCAGTCGTCATCTGGTGAAGATCCGTCGCCGCAGGCACTGACGTTGACCGAAGCCAATGCGGACCGGACGGAATCCGACAACTGTGGTGGCAGGAGAGCTTCGCAGGTGATCTGGCCATGGCCGTTCACTAATGTACCGACGGCACCGGCAACGGTGGTAGCGGCATTGCGCAGCACCCCGCCCCAATTACCGGAGTGATGCTGTCCGGCACGCAGATCCGCTTCGAGCTCTATGCTGACGCCACCACGGGCCCCCAGAAAAAGGGTGGGGACCTGGGAGTCGAGACGGGGCCCGTCGGAACCGATGAAAACATCGGCCTGTAACTCGTCCCTATGGGAAAGGGCGAACTCAGCGAGTCCTGGTGAACCCACTTCCTCGCCACTTTCGATGAGGACGGTCAGGTTGAACCCGAGCTGCCCGCGCTGCCTGACGAGCATGCGCAGCGCCGCTAGGTTGAGAAGGTGCTGGCCCTTATTGTCAGCCGTCCCGCGCCCATACCAACGATCTCCTATCGCCGTCAGTTCCCATGGGCTGAGACCATCACTCCACCGGTCCGACTGCCCCTCGACCACGTCGGCGTGACCGTAGACCAGCGCGGTGGGCAGGTCCTCGTCTTCGAAACGGTGGGCCAGCAGAAATGGAGCTGAGGGGTGTATATCGTTCTCGACAAGGCGCCAAGTGCAACCAATCTCTTCGAGAACAGCGGCGACGCCTTGCTCCAGGTATGCATTTACGGCAACGCCCGCTCCCGAAGTGGGGCTCGCGGTCTGGTAGCCCACGAGGTCGGAAAGTTCTGCAAAGAAATCACCGGACTCAAAATATTCCTGCAGCATCCCGTCAAGACTTCCGGGAGCAACGGTCGATTCCTGTGAAGTAGATCTCATCATGGTTCGACCTTACGGGCGGCAATCCGGGATAACCAGTCTCAATTTGTCAAGCTCGCATTGCCGAAATTCGAACGCTCAAAGGCGGTTGCAGCAGGCTCAAGTTAGAGACCAGTTTTCCACTTTTGCAAGGAGCGCTGCGCCCGTGCGTTCAAGGCCCGCGATGCATCGTCGCTAAGCCGCCTCTGCTTTCGTCACCAGAGACATTGCGTGGGCCTCAGCCATCGGGGCAATCAACCGGTGCACCCCGAAAAAGATCCGTCTTGCGTCAGGCCCTTGCCAGCCCGCCGGCAGATGCTCCAAGGAGAGTCCCGGATCGCTGTAAGGCAGGCGCCGCCACAGCGTCAGCATCGGGACGTAGTAGCGGAAGGCGTCGCGGCGCAGCTCCGGCGAAGAGTTGGCGAGCGCGGCCTCCGGGTCCTCCCCGACTTCCTCCTTCCATTGCGCCAGTGCGTCCCGGTAGTGCTCCATGAACTCCGAAATCTGGGCGCTCAAGGCTTCCAAATCCCACCACCGCGCCACTTTTGCCCGCATGTCGCCCTCTGCGGAATAAGCCCCCGTGAAGAATTCCACATACTCGGCCAAGCCACGTGCAGCCAGCCGCCGCTGGGCACCTTCGCGGACATCGGACGGGGCAATCCATACGCCGGCGGCCATCGAGCCAAATCCGAGCCGGATCAGCTCGGTGCGCAACTGGTGGCGGCGGTCGCGCATAGTTTCCGGTACGGAAAATATCGCCAACACCCAATCGTGGTCTGGTTCTCCCCTGTACGGCGAGAAGATGCGTTCATCACCCTCGTTGACAATTTCCAGCGAACGTGGCGTCAGTTCGTATTTAGCGACACCCCCGGCCTTGACGCTGCTGAGCACGCCCTTCGCCTTCAACCGGGAAACCGCCGAACGCACGCCCGGGGCGTCATGGCCCAGATCCCCAAGCATGTCAATCAGCACGGAAATCGGCAGCGCCCCGCCTCCTCGACGCCCGTAGAGCCCATAGATGGTGAGGATGAGCTGTTGGTGCCGCAGTGGCGGCGCAGGAACAGCAATCACAATCGGCGCCCTCGTTTCTTCCACTCGTGCTTTCATTTGGGCCTAACTTGTGGGTTGGAGCCGGCGCATGGTCAGTGCCCCTTGAAGGCTTCGGCAAGCCACCAGGCGCCGCCGTCGGACGCTATGCGGGCGTCGATGACCAGCGGGGCCGGTCGAGGTCCGGCAAGCCAAGCGGAGACGGCTTCCAGATCAGCCACGCCCTTCACCACGATGCCCTCTGCGCCGTAGCCCCGGGCGATTGCGGCAATGTCGGTCAACGGGAACCTGACAACGTCGAGGTCCTCGTCACTGACGTCGAAGTGATGTACCTCGGCACCATAAGCGGAGTCGTTATAGACAATAACGACCAGCGGGATTCGTTCCCTGACGGCCGTTTCCAGCTCGGCGACCGACATCAGGAAGCCACCGTCTCCGGTTCCGAGAATGGGCAGGCGGTCCGGCCTCGCGGCCGCCGCACCGATGGCGGTGTACAGCCCCAGGCCGATGGATTGGAAGGCCTGGGTGAAGCAGAAGCCGAATTCGTCCGGAACATCGAGATAGGTGCTCGGGTACCCCATGAAGTTGCCGGAGTCGATGGCGACTATCCGCTCGGCAGGCAGCAGTTTGTCCAGCTCCCGGGTCAGCACCCGCGGATCTATGGTGTCCGAGGTCGACAAATCTTCGGTCGTTACGGAATTCCACCGTGATTCGGCAGCGATCCGCCGGGCCATTTCCTGGCTGCGATGGCCGACCGAACGGTGCGCGGCTGCTTCCAGCTCAATGCGCACCGCGGCCGCAGTTTCCGCGCAGTCTCCTAGTACGCCGAAGGCGATGGGACGGTTGGCGCCCAGCGCGCCGTCTTCCACGTCGACCTGGGCAACCTTTGCATCCGGGGAAATCAGCGAGCCGTGCCGCATGGTCCACATATTCAGAGCGCAGCCCCAGCCGACAATGAGGTCGGCGCCGGCAATGACGTCGGCGGTAAACGGCGAGGAAAAGCCGCCCGAAATGCCGAGGTTGAACGTGTCGCCCTTAAACAAACCGTGGGCGACGGCGGAGGTGGCTACGAGCGCGCCACTGGCCTCGGCCAGCGCTGCAATCTCGGAACCGGCCCCGCGGCCCCCGCGCCCGGCCACGAAAACCGGCCGCTCCGCGCCGCGGATCAGTTCCGCCAGCCGGGCTACGGCCGCACGGCTTGGTCGCACAGCCTGGGGCGGATTGAGCGCTGGCACCTCGCCGAGTTCTGGACCCTCCACGCGGACAGCCTGGATATCAGTAGGCAGGGACAGCACCACTGTCCGGCGCTCGTTCACCGCCGTCCGGTACGCGCGCACGGTGTCAGCCACGGCACTTTCAGGCGAATGGATGCGTTCGGCTACTGCGCCTACGCTTCTGGCCAGGGCGTCCTGATCGATGTTGAAATTGGACCGGATCGCAGACGCTGCCGTGTCGGCCGTGAGCACGATCATCGGTGTGCGGCTCTTCGCGGCTTCACCGATGCCCGTCGTGGCATTGGTCAATCCGCAGCCCTGGTGGGTCGAGACGATACCCACCTTTCCCGACATGCGCCCATATGCGTCCGCCATGGTCGCGGCTCCACCTTCATGCCGTGCGGCGGTGAAGGGCACGCCGGCGCGGCGAAGGGCATTCGTGACCACGAAGTTTCCGCTCCCCACCACGCCGAACACGTGGCCAGCCCCGAGCGTGGCCAGCGTGTAGCCGACGAGTTCGGCAACATTCGTTGGCTCGAACGGCCGGAGGCGATGGCCAGGGGTAGCGGTGCTGGTCATGCTCATGGAGTTTCTCCTCAAGGCTGTCGGGCGGTTATGGACGGTCGGGAACGGATGTACAGTGTCACCCGGAAAGTGACCGATAACCATCGACGGCGGCACGCATGTGATCCGGCCACGGCGCCGCATGTTCGGCGCCTTCAGGGACGTAGGCGGTAGTGAACGTACCGTAGGCGGCCACGCCTCCCTGATAGCGCTCGTGCGGGTGACCATATACCTCGAAGGAGAACGTCATGGATGTACGGCCCACGCTTTGCACCTCCAGGGTTGCAGAGATGGCTTGGCCGAACCACAGCTTGGACCTGTAGTTGATCACCTGCTGAACTCGGGGCGCGCAAGGAAAATAGCCGGGCAGGTCAAGGCGGCGGAACAGCTCTGCCTCTGCGGCCTCCACCCAGCGCATGATCGCAGAGTTATGCTGGTGGCCTGCTGCGTCTGTGTCGACCCATTCGACGAACCGGTCGATCGTCGCGCTGGCCAATGGCGGCCCTTGCTGCTCGTCCATGGCTCTCCTCTCGAACTGCAGGGCGACGGTCGCACCCCGGATACCATTCTATGTCCTCATTCTGACGATCGTCCACAAAACAATATAAAACAGCCTTGTTCCTGGATGGAGCGCCCGTCCCCAGAGCAGAAAGGGGTGCCGGCACCTTGACGATGCCGGCACCCCTCGATTCAACAGGTCAGCCGTTGTACGCGAACCGCTCCTGCAGGCGCATCGCGGTCCGGTCCGGGTTCAGCAGTAGAACGCTGATGACGCCGACCACCATTAAGTAGATACCGATCATCCAGAATGCGGAGTTCATGCCCTCGGCCAGCCGGAGCGCCATTTCGGCCGTGGCGGGCACGCCCTTAGGCGCGGGCAGGTATCCGGCATTATCCATCAGCATGCCGACCATAGCCGGAGCCACGACCCCGCCCATGGAGGCTAGACCGGTCAGCGTTGCCATGACGGCAGCGCGCTGCTTCGAGCAGACGCAGAAGGCAACGGCGGTTGGAGCCAGTGGGTAGATCATGGCCAGGCCGGCACCGAGCGTCACCGCGACGACGGCAGCAGGCCCGGTCAGCTGCGGCAGCAGCAGGAAGCAAACACCGGAACATAGCAGTGTGGCACCAAACAGGGCACCAAGTGCCCAGCGCACCGTCACTCCGCGCCGCATCAGGAAACGCGAACTGTATCCGAGAACCAACAGGGCGAGGGCTCCGAGAATCCAGGGGAAGGTGGAAACCAGGCCGATCATCTCGGGCGAAAGCACGACGACGGACGCCAGGTACTTGGGAGACCATGTCGTGAGGAAGCCCTGGGCCCAGAAGCAGCCAGCGCCGGCGAGGACAGCCGCAACGAACATCCGCGTTCCCAGGACGCGCCGGATCGGCACGATCTGCAGAAGGTCGGCGGAATCGGCGATGCTTCCACCGGTATCCGTCACTGCCATGCTCGCCTCGGCGGGCTGCGGCTCTTCCTCGGCATGGGCCTCGGTAGCTTCATCCTCTTTTGGACGGCGGGCAGTGTGGCTGTAGGGCCCGTCGCGGCCGATAAGCAGCCAACACAGCGACCAGATCAGTCCGACTATGCCCATAAAACCGAAAGCCCATCGCCAGCCAAGGTCAGGATGGGCAATGATCCACGCCAGAACCGGCGCGGCGATGATGGGACCGAGGGTGGAGCCGATGGCGACAGCGCTGCTGGGCAGGCCGCGCTCCTTGGCAGGAAACCAGCCGTGTGCATGCTGCAGGCTGATAGGAGTCGCCGGCCCCTCAGCTGCCCCAAGGAGGATGCGGGTGACCAGCAGGATTGCAGCGCCGCCCCCGAAGAGAATAGGGAACTGCAGGACCGCCCAGGAAATGCCCATGGTCAGGATGATCCACCGTGTGGGCACCTTACCCGCCAGGAATCCCACGCCGACGGCGGCGACGGCGAACAGGAAGAAGAAGGCGCTGCCGATGAAGCCGAACTCTCCGGCCGTCAGGCCCAGTTCGCGCATGGCCGGGTCGGCCACCAGACCGATGACGGCCTTGTCCGCAAAGTTGATGATCTGGAAGACGACGAGCGCGCCGGTCACCAACCAGGCGCGCCGGTTCATTTTTCCGTGCTTGACTGCGGCGCGGAGGGTATGCGGCGGGATCTGGCTCTAGGTCGTCATGCCGCTACCTCAGCTTTCTCCAGCGGTACGTCGCGTTCAGGCACAACGGGGACCATAAAGCAGTCATTATCCTCGGCCACATAGACAGGTCCATCAAAGTCCACGCTGGCGGTCCGCCTCATCTTCTCCACGTCGGCCGCGCCTGGGGTGTTCGGCACAATATGGTGCAGCACGAGTTGCCCGACCCCGGCAGCCCTGGCGACCTTCCCGACCTCATCGAACGATGTATGGGATTCACGCAGGTGAATCTCGATACCGTCGCGAGTGGGGCCATCCGGGAACGTGGTCAGGATGGCCTCCAGATCCATCACTTCGTGGAGCAGCAGGTCGGCGTCGCGCGCCAGCCGGATGCAGTTTTCGGAGTATGCCGTATCGCCGGAGACCACCACCGATCCATACGCGGAATCGAATCTGAAGGCAAAGGCTGGAAAACACAGCCGGTGGTCTACCAGGATCGCCGTCACGGTCACCAGTTCGTCCCGGTATACCTCGAACGGCTCCATCTTGGGATGCCGGGCTAGTACCGGGTCGGCGCTGGCAGCGGCCGGAATCTCGATATCGTGCGCAATGACCCAGTTGTGCGGCTCCTCGCGCCCTTCGTCCGCCATCCGGATGCAGATGTCGGACGCAAATACCTTATCCAGCAAGGCATTAACGACGTCGGTAGTTGCGGTCATTGCCCGTCCGGCAATCCGCGCATCAATCTGCACTGCATGTTCAGCATCCAGGGCAGGAACCCGCGCCGGACGTCCGGGTCCGAAGACTTCTATTGGCCGACTGAATGATTCCCCCGGCACCTGCCATCCGGTGACCAGGAAGGAGCCTAGATCGTAGATATGGTCTGAATGGTGGTGCGTGAGGAAAATCCCCCTCAAATCGGACCAGGCACAGCTGGACCGATAATTCCGGATGCTGCCCATGCCGCAGTCGATGACGTAAGCCGCGTCGTCTACCTTGACGACAGTGCTGGTGCCGGCACGGCTGCCCGAGACAATGGGGCCGCCTCCGGTTCCCAAAGTGTGGACGGTCATTCCTCGTACTGAATTGCTCATACTGCCCCTCGTTTCCTCGATGGCGGGCGGTGCCACAGCTACTCGAAGGAGTGCTGTGGCTTAGCGGATGCTTTGATGTCGGACATGCCAACAAGAACGTGACTCACATCATATGTAGCAGTTTTTGCGATCGCAATAGGTATTGCATATTGAATTTCCATCTGCCATGCTGGCCGCACCTCGTATTCGACGAAAGGACCGGCAATGGAACTGCAGCAAGACCAGGAAATTATTCTCGGAGACCTGCCCAAGGGCATCACCCTGGCCAGTGAGGCTATGGGGAATAAGACGTGGAATGTGCTCGGCCACACCTACCTCGCCAAGGTTGAAAGCTCATCAAGCTTCGCCTGGCTGTCCCTTGATCCCTCCGGCACCGGAGTTCCCCCGCATGTCCATCCCATGCAGGATGAGCACATTTTCATCATGGAAGGCGTCTACACGCTGTACCTTGACGGCGAGTGGACCACCGCTGGTCCTGGCGACACCGTTCGCATGCCGATGGGCCTGCCGCATGCGTACTACAACAAGGGCGAAACTCCGGGCAAGTCGCTATTCTGGGTCAGTCCGGCCGGCAAACTGTCCGAGCTTTTCGACCAGCTGCACAATCTGGAAGACCCGGAAGAAGTAGTCCGCCGCTCCGCCCTCCACGACGTGGACTTCCTGCCGCCGGGCTCAGTTCCCGGTGCGTGATCGCTGGACTAATCTCTGACAGTGTGCCGGCGCCGGGCCTCATTGTCCCGGCGCCGGACCTACCGATAAGGAATCTTGCATGCCATCAGGACTTGTTGCACCTGCGTTGCAGTTGGCTTATGGGCCCCACAGTCACCAGACCGTTGAGTGCTGGGATCCAGACGGTGACGGGCCTCCCCAGGGTGTAGCCGTTCTCGTCCACGGCGGCTATTGGCGTGCTGCGTTCAACGCTTCGCTTATGGCTCCTCTGGCCCGTGACCTTACGCAGAATGGTTGGGCGGTCGCCAACGTTGAGTACCGACGTCAGGGCAACGGCGGTGGCTGGCCGACGACCGGGGATGACGTCAGGGCAGCCGTTGCCGCCGTTGCCGCTGCATCTTGGCGCAAACAATATGAGGGGCCGATGATCGGCGTCGGCCATTCCGTAGGAGGGCAGTTGGCGTTACTGACGGCGGACCTGCTGGACGCCGTCGTCGCCTTGGCCCCGGTCACGGATGTCACCCGCACCTACCGTGAGCGGCTGGGCGAAGATGCCGCCGCAGAATTCTTCGGCTTTTCCCCGGAAGAGGGCCCGGCTGTGTATGAGTCGGCCTCGCCGCTGAACAGACTCCCTCTCTCAGCTCCTGCACTGGTAGTGCACGGGGCAGCGGACCAGCGGGTTCCCGTAGGTCACTCGATGGATTTCGTCACGCGCGCCCGGGCAGCCGGAAGCCGAATTGATTTTGAATCTCCGCATGACTTGGACCATTTGGCTGCGATCGATCCATGCACCCCGTCGTGGTCCTCAGTGCGCACCTGGATGGCGCACGTCGGTTCTCAGTTACCTCGTGCGCGGACCAACTCTGCGGCATAAACCGCTGCCGGTTCTTCAAGAATTCCGTGCAGTGTCAGGAACGCCTTCTTGGCCCGCGGCGCCTTCCAACCTTCCGGAAGGTACTCCAAAGGCAGATTCGGATCCTGGTACGGAAACTTCCGCCACATCGTCAGCATAGGAACGTAGGTGTGGAAGGCATCCAGCCGGTCCTCGGCTGAGAACCCTTCGGCGAGGCTGGCACGGTGCTGCCATTCTTGGACGAGACCCTCATACCGGTCGATGAACTCTGAATACTCCTGATCCAGCGTTTGCAGGTCCCACCACTGTGAAACGTGCTGCCGGATGTCTCCGCCCTTAAGGTAGTCGCCGGAGAAGTATTCGGTGTAGCCATCCAGCTTCCGGGATGCCAACCGCTCCATTGCCTGCTCCATCACGGTGCTGGGCGCGATCGCAACTCCCGCGGCGACAAATCCGAATCCGAGACTGGCCAGCTCCGCCCGCAGTTCATAGCGCCGGTTGCGTTCTGCCTCGGGAACTGAAAAGACCACGAGCGCCCAGGGATCGCCCGGTTTCGATCGCTTCGGCGCGAAGATTCGCTGGTCGTATGCGATAAAGATGTCAAGGATATCCTTGGACAGGGCATAGCGGGCTACGCCATCATCCTTTTGGCTGAGCAGGATGCCCTTGGACTTGAGTCTGGAAACCGTCGACCGAGCTGCCTGCTGGTCAATCCCCAGTGCGGCGAGCATAGCAACCAGAGTGGAGACGCGCAGCGAACCGCCGGTACCTTCGCCATAAAGCCCGTACAACGTCACGATGAGCTGCTGGTGTTGCATGCGTTGGGTGCGGGGCGGTGCCATGGAGGGTCTGCTCTATTCGCTGTCGATTAGGGAACGTACCTATCCTATGAGTACTCCGAGGGCCCGGTTCCATGGGGCTTGACAGCAGTGCGGCGACTTCGGATGCCGCTGGCCTACGACATGCTGGCTGACGTACTCAAATCGCCTTGCCGGGGTTGAGGATGCCCTGCGGGTCTAGGGCGCGGCGGATGGCGTGCTGGACCTCAAGCGAGACATCGCCGAGTTCGTCCCGGAGCCAGTCGCGCTTGAGCAGGCCCACGCCGTGCTCTCCGGTCAGCGTTCCGCCCAGGCTTTGGGCCAGCCGGAACATTTCGCCCAGTGCTGCTTTGGCCGGGCCTTCCGTCACGGATTCATGCGGGTCCACCACGATGATGGGATGCAGGTTGCCGTCCGCGGCGTGTGCAATCGTAAAGATGCGCACCCCGGTCCGCCGGGAGATTTCAGCCAGCCCGGTGACTGCTTCGGCCAACCGGCCGCGCGGCACGCCGATGTCCCCGATGGATACCCGCCCCATCTTTTCGAGCGAAGGAATGGCTTCGCGCCTGGCCGTCAGGAGCGCCTCTGCCTCCGCCGCATCGGCCGCGCGCTTCAGTTCGGCAGTGAAGGGCTCGACGGCGTTGACCAGCACGTCCATCTCTAGGTGGGCGCCAAAGCCGTCCGTCTGCGCAAGCAGGAAGGCGCCGCCGCGGCTGCGGTAGTTGGTTCCAAGCGCGGCGTCGATGGCGGCGAGGGTTGGGCCGTCCACCAGTTCCAGCACAGAAGGCTGGAGCCGCGCGGCAATCACCGCCGAAGCTGCTGCGGCTGCGGCGGCCACGTCGGGGAAGAAGGCGGCCACGGTCGCCGTCGCTATTGGTAGTGGACGCAAGCGGAGCGTCGCTTCAACGACCACGCCCAGAGTGCCCTCCGACCCAATCATCAGTGCGTTCAGGTCGTAGCCGGTGACGCCCTTGATGGTGTCACGGCCCGTGCGCAGTTCGCGCCCGTCGGCCAGCACCACGCGCAGCCCGAGAACCGATTCGCGGGTCACGCCGTACTTGGCGCAGCGCATGCCGCCCGCGTTGGTGGCGATATTGCCGCCGATCGAACAGATTGCCGTACTGGCCGGGTCCGGCGCGTAGAACAGCCCGTGTTCGGCCACGGCCGTGTTGAGATGAGCGTTCAAGACGCCGGGTTCGACGACGGCGATCTGCTCGACCGGATCGACGCTGAGGATACGGTTCATCCGCGAGAGATCCAGCACCACCTCCCCCGCGGACGCTGAGGATGCACCCGCCAAACCCGTTCCGGCACCCCGCGGCACCAGCGGAACCTTGTGCGCGGCCGCCAGTTCCACCGCCTGCACCACGTCCGCCACCGATTCGGCGAACACCACCCCGTCCGGCAAGGACTGCGGGACAAAGCCCGAGCGGTCCGTGTTGGCCGCGGCCCTGTCCGCATAGTTGACCGATGCCCTGCGGGCAGCATCCAGGACGGCGGCTGACGCTCCCAGGACCTCGGGTGCAACATCCATTCCCACGAAAACTCCTTCGTTTCCTCCGGCAAGTGATGCCGATCATACTGCATTGACCGCTGACGGAATTTTGCCCGGTTCAAAGTGTTGACCCGGGCCGCAGCCGGGCGGATACTTGCCTGATCCGGCTGGTCATTGGGGAACGCTGGCCCACCGCGTTATGTGCCGCCGGTGGAAAGCGGGTGCGCCATGCAACGCCGCCATCGAATCGCCGCATTGCTGTCCATCGTGGCCTTGAGCCTCGCCGGGCAGATCCTCCCCAGCGCGGCGAACGCCGCTCCGGCATACAACATGCGCAATGGGCCGAATTACACCGAACGGGTGGTGCTGACGTTTGATGATTGCCCACGGACGTTGTCGGCCTACAGATCAGTGCTCAACTACGCGCGACGGGAGAACATCGGGCTGGTGCTGGCACCATCAGGCGATTGCATAACCAGTTTTAGGCGCGAGTACGGAACCGATATTGTGTCGCTGGCCAGGCGCCACGGCCAATACGTCATCAATCACAGCATCAGCCACAGGGATCTCCGGCAGTTCGACTGTGCCGGAGCGGCTGCCGAGCTGCGGGCACCGGGGGTTGCCACCAACTTTGGCCGGCCGCCGCACGGCGGGCTCAACGAGGCCGTCCTCTGCGGCTACCGCCGAGTCGGCATGTTGCCCTGGCTCTGGACCGGCAGCACCAGGGACTGGACCGGCCTGTCCAGGAGCGAGGTAGTCGATTCCGTCGTCGCCCTTGGCCGAAAGGGCGGCACAATCCTCATGCACATGCAATGGCGGGGCTTCCATCCTAGGGCGCTGGACCGGATGAAGGAAGGATTGGAAGACAAGGGACTCCGAGTTTGCCGAGCCTATGGAGGCGCAACCGGGCGCATCACCACCAGCCCGGCGCTCCTACCGCTACGGTTACCTTGCTGATCGGGCCGAAATCGCCAAGACCAGCAGGGCGTCCTCAGACCCGGATCAGCAGCTTGCCGAAGTTGCGGCCCTCCAGCAGCCCGGCAAAGGCCGACGGTGCGTTCTCCAACCCGTCGACAATGTCCTCCCGGTACTTCATCCTGCCGTCCGCGACCAGTTCAGCCATGTCCCGCTGGAAGTTATCCCAGTGCTTCGCCCGGAATTCCGTCTGGATGAAACCGCGCACGGTCAGGCTCTGGTTCAGCACGGTGCGCATGAAACCGGGAAGCCGGTCCGGCTCCTCCGGAGCGCCGGTCGCGTTGTACTGCGCAACCATCCCGCACACCGGCATCCGCCCATACAGGTTCAGCAGCGGCAGCACAGCCTGGAGCACCTTGCCGCCCACATTCTCCCAGTACACGTCGATCCCGTCCGGGCAGGCGGCTTTCAGCTCGTCCGCGAAAGACTCGGAGCGGTGGTCCACGGCGGCGTCGAACCCCAGTTCATCGACCAGGTAGGCGCACTTCTCCTGCCCGCCGGCGATGCCGACCGCACGCCCTCCCGCGGCACGGGCCAACTGCCCGACGGCGGAGCCCACCGGTCCGGCTGCCGCCGCGACCACAAGGGTCTCTCCTGCCTGGATGCGTCCGATCTCCGCCATGCCGGAATAGGCTGTGAAGCCCGGCATCCCCAGCACGCCCAGCGCGGTCGATTCCGGCTGCCCGTTGTCGCTGACTGGACGCGAGTATTTACCAGGAACGACGGCGGCGCTTTGCCAACCGCCGTACGTCGCCACCAACTGGCCCGGCTTAAAGTCGGGGTCGCGGCTCTCGACGACCTCGGCAACCGTCTCGGCCGGAAGGACGTCGCCCACCGGCGTTGGGGTGGCATAGGACTTCGCCGCGCTCATCCGCCCGCGCATGTAGGGGTCCAGCGAAATGTACCGGTTGCGCACAAGCAACTGCCCGTCGGCGAGCGCAGGGAGCTCTGCGGTTTCCGTCCGGAAAGTCTGATCCGTCGGTGCACCATGCGGCCGTTCGGCCAGCACGATTCGGGTGGTGTGGTTTGCCGTCGTCGTTGTCATGTTCTCCTTAAGCACGGCCTTTTAGAATCAAATGCCAGTAGACTGAGGGAAGATCCGTCTGTCCAGCACCCAAGCCCAGCGCCGCTCCTTGGCTGGGTTCAGCCACGGGATACTGGGCATCGGGCGGTATTGGTGGTCGAACTCGGCGAAAAGAACGGTGTGGCGGGTGAGCGTGAAGGGGCAGACGCCGTAGTGGTTGTACCGGTTCTCCGGCTCGCGCCCGTCCAGCACAGCCTTCAGGTTCAGCGCCAGCATCTTGACCTGTTTACGAAGGGCGCCACCGCACTTTGAGTTCAGGGTTGCGGCGGCATCTCCCAGGGACCAGACATTCGGGTAGCGGCGGTGCCGCAGCAGTTCCGGGTCCACTTCCACACAACCGCTTTGGTCGTCCGGGGCCGGCAACGTGGTGGCCTTCAGCCAGTCCGGCGCAGATTGCGGAGGCACCACATGGAGCAAGTCATAGCCGAGGTCTTCGCCGCCTCCGGGGCCTTGCAGCCGGATGCGCCGGTCCGCTGCCTCTATGGAGGCCACGGTGGTGGAGGTCCGCAGCTCAATCCCGTACTCGGCGATTTTGCGCTCCAGCACCGCATCTACGCCGTCGACGCCGTAAACGGTGGGCGTTGGCACCACCAGGACCACCCTGATGTCTCCCAGCACGCCCTGCTCACGCCAGAAGTCGCACGCCATGTAGGCAATCTTCTGTGCCGCCCCGGCGCACTTGGCCGGGCCCGGGGGCTGGGTGAAAACCGCAGTGCCCGAGCGCAGTCGGCGGACCAGCTCCCAGGTCTTGGTGGGCATCCGCGACTCATAATTCGACGTTCCGTAAGGGGACTCGATGGCATCGGCCATCCCGGGAACGGCTTGCCAGTTTAGTTGCAGTCCCGGACACACCACCAGATGGTTGTAGCGCACCCGCTGGCCGTCGCCGAGTACCACCGCGTTCTCATCAGGTTGGATGTCCACGGCCGCACCACGGATCCAGTTGACCCCGCGGGGCATCACCTTCCGCTGTTCACGGACGGCTTCCTTCATCTGGGCTGCCCCGGCACCGATGTGGGAAAACAACGGCTGGAAGTAGTGCCACGGGCTCGGCTCGACGAGCCCGATATCCTCAACCTTGTAGCGCCGGAGCCGGGCGGCCAGGGAAATGCCCGCATTGCCGCCACCGATGATCAGCACATTGTGATGGGTGTCCACCTCAACAGTGCACAGCACCGGACCGTGCCGGTCAATGGGAACTGGGCAATTCGCCACGCGCAATGGTCAGGGAGACTATGCCGAAACTAGGCAGATTCTTGCGGGAACTGGAACTTCCGGTGCAGTGCCTGAACGTCGTCGGCCAGCTCCGTTGCCGGGCCGTCGACCTCCACTCCGGGTGCGACGGCTTGGACGGGCAATGGGTTGACCGGCCCCGGAGCCACATCCCACTCCCCCAGCCAGTTGCAAAGCTGCTCGGAGGACGCGGCGTAGACAATCCGCCCCAGCCGGACCCAGGCGTGCGCGGCCGAGCACATCGGGCAGTGTTCGCCGGAAGTGTAGACGGTGGCCGCGGCGCGTTCCACGGGACTCAGGTTGCCGGCGGCCCAGCGCGCAATCTCGAACTCCGGGTGCCGTGTCTGGTCGCCGTCCTTGACCCGGTTGCGATCCTCAAAAAGCACGTGGCCCCCGGCGTCGACGAGAACCGAGCCGAAGGGCTCGTCGCCGTCCTCGAGTGCTTCGCGTGCCAGGTCGACGCATCGACGCAGGTGTTCAAGATCGGTCTCGGTGATAGCCATGGTCTCGATTATGGCCCATGGCCTTTTGCCCATGGAATGGTCCAAGATGGCCACATGGGTGATCTTATCGATTTCCTGCTCGCGAGGATCCAGCAGGACGAGGCTCGGATACGGGCGCTGATGACAGACGTCGGCATGGTGGGACAAACGGTCCTGCGGCACCACCTCGCACAGAATCTGGCCGAGTGCGATGCCAAGCGGCGGATGATCGCCCATGTGAGGGACGTTGACTGGGACCACGAACCGGCCAGCGACTACGACTACATGCTGGCCTTTCTGCAGCACATGGCGCTTCCCTATCAAACCCACACCGGCTACCAGTCCGCCTGGCGGCTCTAGAGAACCGCAACGGCGGCCGGGCAGGTGGATTCACCATGCCCGACCGCCGTCCGATAGCCGCTTTCCGCCGTCGTCAGTTTCCCGCCGTCGCTAGCTGGAAACTGAGGCGGTTTCCTTCGCCTCGGCGTGGTCTGCGATGACGCCTGCCTTGAACGTTTCGTAGCGGGCTGCATGGAGCGGGTTGCGGCGCAGGATCGCCCACGCGGCGCCCAGAACTGCGAACCAGATGGGCGTAATCAGCAGGGCCAGCAACGTATCCGGTTGTGTGGTCAGCGCCCACAGCACGAAGCCGAAGAATCCGAAGACCACCCACACCATCACCGGGCCACCGGGCATCTTGAATTTGGAAGCCTGGTGCAGGCCGGGCCGGCGCTTGCGGAAGGCCAGGTAGCTGGCCAGGATGATGGACCAGACGAACATGAAGCATACGGCGGAAACCGTCGTCACCATGCCAAAGGCCTTGCCGACGTCGTCGCCTGCATAGAGCAGGGCCACGGACGCGAACAGCAGCACGCAGGTCAGGAACAGCGCGTTGCGCGGCACCTTCTGCAACGACAGCTTGCTGAAGATTGACGGAGCATCGCCGTCCTGCGCCAGGCCGAAGACCATGCGCGAAGTTGAGTAGATGCCGGAGTTGGCACTCGACATGGCGGAGGTCAGGACCACCAGGTTGATCACGGTCGCTGCCATGCCCAGCCCGGCCAGCGAGAACATACCGATGAAGGGGCTGTGTCCGGCCTCGAACTGGGTCCAGGGAGTGACTGCCATGAGGATGATGAGTGCGCCTACGTAGAAGAGCAGGATGCGGACCGGAATCGAGTTGATAGCCTTGGGCAGGTTCTTCTCGGGATCCTTGGTTTCGGCAGCGGTGGTGCCCACCAGTTCAATGCCCACGAAGGCGAACACGGCGATCTGGAAGCCGGCCACGAAGCCCATGAACTCGTTGGGGAAGAAGCCGCCGTGGATCCACAGGTTTTCGACAGTGGCCGGGCCGGCCTCGGACTTGAAGCCCGAAAGGATCATGAACAGACCGGTAAGGATCAGGGCCACGATGGCGACGATCTTGATCAGCGCGAACCAGAACTCCGTCTCGCCGAAGGCCTTGACGGTAACCAGGTTCAGCACCAGCAGGATGCCGATGGTGACCACGCCCGGAATCCACAGCGGAATGCCCGGAACCAGTTCGTTGGCGTAGCCTGCGATGGCGATGACGTCGGCAATGCCGGTCACGACCCAGCAGAACCAGTAGGTCCAGCCGGTAAAGAATCCGGCCCAGGGGCCCAGCAGGTCACCCGCAAAATCGCTGAAGGACTTGTAATGCAGATTGGACAGCAGCAGCTCGCCCATCGCCCGCATCACGAAGAACAGCATGAAGCCGATGATCATGTAGACGAAGATGACGGAGGGTCCGGCCGCGGAGATGGTTTTCCCCGAGCCCATGAAGAGCCCCGTGCCGATGGCACCGCCGATCGCGATCAGCTGGATGTGGCGGTTGCTCAGCTGTCTTTCCAGATGGGGTGCCCCGGATGACTGCACTGTTGCATCTTTCATTTACTACTCCTTCAGAGCGAGGATATTCGCATGGCTGGATGGCCCTGGGTGTGGGTTGCATGCAGGTTCAGGGTGCCGGTCGCTTCCCCATGTCGGCGACCGGCCCCTGGGCAGGGGCCCCGCGGTCCCTGCCCAGTCCCGGTTAGGCGCCGGCTGTTGCCAGCGGTGCCACGTTCGGGTAGAGCGGGTGCGCGGCGGCCAAAGCCTCCACGCGGTTGCGCAGTCCATCAAGGCTTGCGTCGTTCTCGGCGATCAGCGCTTCGGCAATAATGTCAGCTACCTCGGTGAAGGCCGCTTCGCCGAAGCCGCGGGTCGCCAGCGCGGGCGTTCCGATCCGCAGGCCGGAGGTGACCATCGGCGGGCGCGGGTCGAAGGGAACAGCGTTGCGGTTGACGGTGATGTCGATGGCCGCGAGGCGGTCCTCGGCTTCCTGGCCGTTCAGTTCGCAGTTGCGCAGGTCGACCAGCACCAGGTGCACGTCGGTGCCGCCGGAAACCACGGAAATCCCCTTGGCGGCGACATCGGGCTGCATCAGGCGTTCGGCCAGGATGCTTGCTCCGGCCAGCACGCGCTCCTGGCGCTCCTTGAACTCCGGCGATGCGGCGATCTTGAAGGCCACGGCCTTGCCGGCGATGACGTGCTCCAGCGGCCCGCCCTGCTGGCCCGGGAAGACTGCCGAGTTGATCTTCTTGGCGACGTCCGCGTCGTTGGTCAGGATGATGCCGCCGCGCGGGCCGGCCAGCGTCTTGTGCGTGGTGGAGGTGACAACGTGGGCGTGCGGCACCGGGCTGGGGTGCAGTCCGGCGGCCACCAGTCCGGCGAAGTGCGCCATATCCACCATGAGGTAGGCACCTACGCCGTCGGCGATCCGGCGGAATTCGGCGAAGTCCAGTTGGCGGGCGTAGGCGGACCAGCCGGCCACGATCAGCTGCGGCTTGTGCTCGTGGGCCAGCCGCTCCACTTCCACCATGTCGATCCGGTGGTCGTCTTCGCGGACCTGGTACGGAACCACGTTGTACAGCTTGCCGGAGAAGTTGATCCGCATGCCGTGGGTCAGGTGGCCGCCGTGGGCCAGGTTAAGACCCATGATGGTGTCGCCGGGCTTGATCAGCGCGTGCATGACCGATGCGTTGGCCTGGGCACCGGAGTGCGGCTGGACGTTGGCGTAGGCCGCCTCGAACAGGTCCTTCACTCGGTCGATGGCCAGCTGCTCGATGACGTCGACGTGCTCGCAGCCGCCGTAGTAACGCCGTCCCGGGTAGCCTTCGGCGTACTTGTTGGTCAGCACGGAGCCCTGCGCCTGCATGACTGCGGCGGCGGTGTGGTTCTCCGAGGCGATCATTTCCAGGCCGTCGCGCTGGCGGGTGAGTTCGTCGTCGATCTTGGCGGCGACCTCGGGGTCCAGCTCGGACAGCTGGCTGTTCAGGCTCGGGGACACGACCTGCTGGAAAGTGGACGGTGACTGAATCGTCATAAGGAACTCCATATTTCAGGCAGCGCACAACACGCCACGATGATTCGGGTTCCTCCCCGCTCTGTCTGGGACCTGAGAGTTTCCGCCGCCCGTGGGGGCCGCTTGCACCGTCGGTGAGCCGGTTTCCCGGCTGCTTTCCAGAGTTGCCTAGCCGCGGCGGTACGTGGGCCTGAGAGATTCCTGGGGAGGAGTTGCTCCTACGGCGCCTGACGAACGTACCGGCAGGACTCTCCCGCCGCAGATCAAAAGCGTCGGGCCACAGCCTCGTGACCCGCCTCACATACATTAGCGGCCCGGTGGGACGTAAGCAACATCATTTCTTAACGGCCTAGTCAGCGGCGGATCCGCTGCAGACAACGTGCGACGCCGGCACTCACCTGAGTGCCGGCGCCTCCTGGGCAAACCTTATTGCCCGGTGCCCGTCTGGTCGCCTTCGGTCACGCCGCCGTCCACCGGCGCCGGATCGACGGCGCCGCCATCAGGGGCGGTTTCCTGCTGGCCCGTGTCCTGCCGGCCGGCGCCCGGGTCGGTAACGACCTCCGGCTCCGCCACTTCGCCGGTTTCAGAGCCTGGCGCCGGAACGGGTTCAGGCACGGTCTCCACCGGCGCAGTACCGTCGGTCTCGCCGGTGGCAGGATCCTCGACTCCCGTCGATCCGTCCGTACCGCCGGAAGTGCCGTCGGTGGTCCCGGTCTGGCCAGCGCCGTCGTCGACCTGCCCGGGCTCAGCCTCGCCGGGCTCCGTGGTTTCGCCGCCATCCTCGGCCGGGGCCGCGGTGCCTGTCAGGACGCGGCCCAGGGTGGTCTGTTGCTCGGCGGTCGGCGCACTGCTGGTCGACGATGCCACCAGCGCCGAAATGGGCTTACTGGTTCCCAGTTCGACCATCGTGATCCCAGCCATGGCGATCAGGAAGGAGGCTGCGCTGACCACTCCAATCTTGGCCCAGGTCCGGGGCGTGAAGCGGCGTGCGGTGAGCTTCGCCTTGAAGTCGGCAACGGCGCTGGAGACACCGGCACGCTCGGTCCCGTCGTCGCTCGCCGGCAGGCCGCCGTTGCGCAGGCCGCGCAGCCGCGGCACGGGCAGGGTCTTCTTGGCCGCGACGGCGGCAGAACTCAGCGTCCTGGCGTAGATGGCTGCGGCTACCGTGGCGATGACCGAACCGAGGGCAGCGCCGATCAGGGTTCCCGCGACACCGAGGAAAGAACCCGCGAAGGCCGAGGTCACGGCAGCCAAGGCGGAGGCAATAGTTTGGGCACCGTTAAGGCCGAGGAGTTTCGGCCTATCTTCGGCGGAGGAGTCTTCAGCCATATTTCACACACACTTAAGGTAGGCAAAGTTACGGAAAGGTAACGCCGGCTGCCCCGAACCGGTTCCCCACCTACCGCGTTTCTATGTGAGATGCTGGTCACATTCGGCGCGCGTTGACCATTACCCCAGATCAGGGCGTGACAGGGTCCTCCGCGCCTGCGCCGCAGCTTCAGTCCGTAGCCGTGCCCGCGTCCTCGTCCGCGCCCGCTTCCGCCTCAGCCGCAACCTCTGCGGCCGGCTCCTCTTCTTCGGGCAGGGTCACCAGCAGCGCGGTTCCCTGGTAGGGCTCCAGCTGGATGTAGAAGCTGTGCAGGTCATCCACGCTGCCCACTTCTTCGCCGCTGAACAGATCGGTCACCAAGGCCCCGGTTTCCAACTGCTCGGAGCGCACCGTGCCGGCCATCTCCTGGTCCGAGAAGTTCAGGACGGTGACTTCGCAATGGCCCGATTCAAGCTGGTGCACCATGACCAGCATGCCCCGGTGCGAGACGTCCGGAACATCGAGCAGCGCACTCTTCGCGATGCCGTACTGCTCCCGGACGGCCAGGATTTTGGCCAGCTGCCGGGCAAAGGATGACTCGTCCGCGAGCTGGTCCGGCAACGTCCCGTACAGGCTGACAGCCTTGGGCATGCCGGAGGTCGGAGCCTGCCCCGTATGGTTGACGCCCATCAGGTCATGGGCGCCCCGGTTGATCCAGCGGGTGTCGCCGCGGGACAGCAGCGGGGCCACCTGCGACCGGTCCAGCGTCAGCATGCCGCACAGGTCCCATCCGGAGAGCGCGAAGACTCCCGGCTGCAGCGCGTTGTACATGGCCAGCAGCAGGTGCACCTTGCGGACCTCGATGGTCTGCTCCGGCGTGATGGTGCTTAGGTCCTTGATGCCCAGCACCGCGGTGATCACGCTCGCCGTCGTACATGCAATGCCGTTGGCCGTAAAGACCAAGTTATAGGGAGCGGCCTCCCCGGTAATGCCGTCCCGCAAGGTCTGCTGCACCTTATGGGCCAGTTCTGCGCCGGTCATTTCCTCGCCGTCGAGCTCATAGATATCGTCTTTATGCTTGGTGGTGAAGTGCACCAGTTCATAGGTCAGCTCGTCATGGTTCTGCAGCGCGTGGACCAGGGAGGCCTGGTCCACACCGATCTCCATTGCCAGGCGCAGGGTCAGCCGGAGGAATTCGGTATCGGCGGTGACCAGGGCGTGGTGGTAGCCGGGGCGGGTGACAAAGTCGTAGGACAGGTCGGGGCCGTTGGCGGACGTGGACTTGATGTCGTCGATGCTCAGGTTCAGTTCCTGGAACGTGAAGCCGCCGACCTTGCGGACCATGCTGCCGATGATCTGGTTCGCGGCCTCGGAAATCGGATGGCCCTCCGACCAGCCCGGCGTTTCCTCGGCACTCTTCTCCACGCCCAGGAAACCGTTGGCGTCCAGCCGCAGCGCGCCGGTACCCAGGTCCACCAGCGAGTGCAGGGCGTCGCCCATCACCAGGCGCATGCCGGAGAAGGTGGGGTCCAGCCAGTTGATCGACGGCTGACCCGCCTTGAAGTAGTGCAGGTACACCCACCGCCGCATTTGGCCGGTAACGTCCAGGACCGGGCCGGTGGCACTCCAGTTGGTCTCCTTGACCCCGGGCTCGTAGAAAATGACCCGCTGCAGCTCGCCGATGATGTAGCCGGCCTTTTGGAGTGCGCGTTCGGTTGCGGCGTCGATATTGACGGCGTCTTCGCCGTCGGGCACGTCCGGCAGCAGGTGCCAGTCCGACTCCGGGATGTCGATCATGTGGTAAATGCCCGGGTAGTCGCGGAAGTTCATCTCGGCCAGCCGGAAGTCCGCGCCCTTGCCGGTGTGTCCGGGCACGATGTCATCCACGATCGTTCCACCGTGGTCGTTGGCGACCTGGCACATCGCGCGGAACTCGTCCTCGGTGCCGAACATCGGATCGATCGCCATGCTGATCCGGTCGAAGTGGCCATCCACGCTCGGCGTCTGCTCCCAACCCGAGAGCCCGCCGGCGAGTTTCACCGGTCCGGTATGGATGGCGTTGATACCGATCTGCTCAAATGCCTCCCACAGACCAGGGTCCCCCAGGGCGCCGAGGAAGGACTGACCCGGCTTAGTCATGAAGGACAGCGGGTAGGCGGTGAACCACACCGAGGCCCGCTCCACCGCGGCCCGCGGATTCGGCCAGGCGAAGGGGTTCTGCCACATGCTGGCTTGGCCGGACAGTTGGCGGCCCAGCACCTTGGCGTCGCCGAGCATGGACTGGTTGCGCAGCCACTCCACGTAGACATTGTTGCGGGCATCTGGCTCGAACGGCGGCTGGCCTGGATTGAAGTGCCGCCGCCGGGCTTTGGGACGCAACGCCCTCGGACGGGCCGGATAGAACTGCTCGTCGAAGTTGATTTCCGGAATGTGCGGCTCGAGGGCCTCCTCCTGGACGGCATCAGGTTCGGCAGCTTCCGAGTTGCCACCAGAACCGTCGTCAAGGTGTTCCATCGAAGAAAGCGAATCGACCATCGAGATATCTCCTTGATCATCCTGCAGGCACCGGCCAGTACTGACTTCTTCCACACTGCCAGACGCAGGGAAACCAGACCAGTGCACCTCCGCAATCAGGCGTGCAACGGACAAAACCGCGGCGTGGCGGCGTAATGTCCGCAGAGTCACATCCGGTTCTGGATGGTTAGCCACCATTCATGCGTTTGCATAGATAGAAGCCGGCCAACCAGCCGGACCATCAAAGGGGAAAGAAGGTAGAACATGCAACGGTTCTCAGGTAAATCCGTCATTATCACCGGCGCCGGATCAGGGCTCGGCCGTGCGGCGGCACTTCAGATCGCCAAGGAAGAGGGCAAGCTGACCCTGGTGGATCTGAACGAGGTGGGCCTGAAGGAGACCGCGGAGGAAATCCGCCAGGTCGCACCCAAGGCCGACGTGCTGAACGTTACCGCCAACGTCGCCAACGAGTCCGAGGTCGAGAACTACGTCGCCGAGGCCGTCAAGCGCTTCGGCAGGATCGACGGGTTCTTCAACAACGCCGGAATCGAAGGCAAGCAGAATCCCACCGAGGACTACGGCTCCGACGAGTTCTCCAAGGTCGTCAACATCAACCTCAACGGCGTCTTCTACGGCCTCAAGCATGTCCTGAAGGTCATGAAGGAACAGGGCTCCGGCTCGATCGTGAACACCGCCTCCGTCGGCGGCATCCGCGGCGTCGGCAACCAGTCCGGCTACGCCGCCTCCAAGCACGGCGTCGTCGGACTCACCCGAAACTCGGGCGTCGAGTACGGCCAGTACGGCGTGCAGATCAATGCCATCGCCCCGGGCGCCATCATGACCCCGATGGTCGAGGGCTCGCTCAAGCAGATCGACCCGGAAAACTGGGAAGAGGTCGGCAAGGGCTTCGTCGAGCCCAACCCGATGAAGCGCTTCGGCAAACCCGAAGAGGTTGGCCACCTGGTCGCCTTCCTGCTCTCCGGCGACGCGGCCTTCATCAACGCCGCAGTCATCCCGATCGACGGCGGCCAGTCCTACAAGTACTAACCCAAACCCAGCCGCCGCCGTCGTTGTGAGGAAATAACGACGGCGGCGCCCGGCCGGGCTCAACGTACAGTGAGCAGATGACGCCAACTTCGAAGTCCATGGCGACCACCAAGCTCCCTGCCGGCGCGCTCGGCCTGGCCGCGCTGCTTACCGCCAGCGCCGCCAACCACTTCGTCAGGCCCCGTTTCTACTATCCCGTCGTTCCGCAAGCCATCACTACTGCTTCAGGGCCGCTCACCCGCGATGGCTGGGTGCAGATCAGCGGAGCACTGGAATTCGCAGCCGCCGCCGGGCTGCTGCTCCCGCAGACCAGGCGCGTCGCGGGCATCTGCACCGCAGTGATGTTCGCCGGTTTCACCGCCGGACATCTCAGCGCCCTGAAGCACGCGTTCGGGCCGACGGGCACCAAGCGGGCACGCATCATCCACAGCCTCCGGCTGCCGTTGCAGGTTCCACTCGTGGTTTGGGCGTGGCGCACGCGGCAGGTCTGATCCAACGATGGAAGGCCTCAGGCGCCGTGGCTGCCAGCCACGGTCGACCATCCTAAACGTGAACGGGCGAGTAATGGTGCCGCCATTCTCCGGGCCATTGTTACGATGAGTCGAACCGCGCCCTCCGCTTGAGTGCAGGCACCTTGTGCAGCCGCCAACTGCCGTGGAAGCGCCTGGAGAAACCGAGGAAACAATGCCAGCATCCGTCCTGCTGACCGACGAGCAGCGCACCCGCATGCATGATCTCTACCGCCAGTTGCACGAGCATCCCGAGCTCTCCATGCAGGAGCACCGGACGGCCGCACTGGTTCAGGCTGAACTGCAGCAACACGGGGTCGATACTTTCAGCTGCGGCGGCACCGGCGTCATCGGCGTCCTGCGCAACGGCGAAGGACCGGTGGTGGCGTTCCGTGCCGATATCGACGCGCTGCCGATCAAAGAAGACACCGGCCTGCCCTATGCCAGCACCGCTACCGGCACGCTGGCGGACGGCACCGAAGTTCCCGTCATGCACGGCTGCGGCCACGATGCCCACGCCGCCGCCCTCTTGACGGCCGCGCAGCTCCTGGCCGGCATCAAGGACCAGTGGGCAGGAACCGTCGTGTTCATTTTCCAGCCCGGCGAGGAAACCGGGGCGGGCGCCAGGGCGATGGTGGAGGACGGCCTGTGGGAGAAGGCGCCGAAGCCTGAGGTGGTCTTCGGCCAGCATGTCATGCCGGGGCTGGCAGGCACCGTCCAGTATGTGCATGGCCACCCCATGACCCAGGCGGATTCGTGGAAGGTCACCCTGCATGGCCGGCAGTCCCACGGCTCACAGCCGCAGGACTCCATCGATCCCATCGTGCTCGGCGCCCACATCATCACCCGCATCCAGACCATCGTGTCCCGCGAGGTGGATCCCCGCCGCTCGGCCGTGGTCACCGTCGGCACCTTCCACGGCGGATTGAAGGAAAACATCATTCCCTCTAGCGCCGAATTCACGCTCAACGTCCGCACCTTCGACGAGACAGTGCGTGCCACCGTCCTCGGCGCGCTGCGGCGCATCATCAAGGCCGAGGCCGCTGCATCCAATGCGCCCGAACCCACCATCGAGGTGCTCTCCTCCTTCCCGCCGAACTCCAATCACCAGCAAGCAACCGACGACGTCGTCAACGCTTTTCGGCAGGAACTCGGCGACGCCAACGTCATCGAGGGCGAACCAGTGATGGCCTCGGAAGACTTCGGCAACCTGGTTGAGCCCATCGGCGTTCCTTCCGTCTACTGGTTCTTCGGCGGCCATCCGGCGGAAACCCTGGCCGCCGACCGCATCCCGGTCAACCATTCGCCGCTCTTCGCTCCGGTAATGGAACCGACTCTCTCCACCGGTGCCCGCGCCGCCGTTGCCGCAATCCTGTCCAAGGTCGGTCTTGAGCGCTAGGCAGCAAGGGACGTGGCCGTGGACATCCTGCTGATACTGGATCTTTTCGGTACGTTCTTCTTCGCCATGTCCGGCTGCCTCCTGGCCGCCCGCCGGAACTTCGACATCGTCGGCTCCCTGCTGCTCGGGTCCCTGGTGGGGCTCGGCGGCGGCGTCATCCGCGACCTGATCATCTCCCAGTCCGTCCCGACCGCCTTCGTCGAACCGATCTACCTGGTTGCCCCGGTCCTGGCCGCCGCCGTGGTCTACTTCCATGTGCTCGGTGTCCAGCGGTTCCGGCGGACCCTGCTCATTTTCGACGCCGGCGGGCTGGCTCTGTTCTGTGTCACCGGCACGCTGAAGGCCCTGGATTCCGGCATGGGCCCAGTGACTTCCGCGGTGCTGGGAATTACGACGGCGGTGGGCGGCGGCGTGCTGCGCGATGTGGTGGCCAACGAGGTGCCCCAGATCTTCAACCCCCGCGGCGTCTACGCCGTCCCGGCCATGCTTGGCGCTTCGCTGGTCACCCTGCTCTCCCAGCTGGGCTGGTTCAACGCCTACACCGGCACCGCGATTGCCGCCGTCGTTTTCTTGTTGCGCGTGCTGTCCCTGCGGTTCGGCTGGCGCGTGCCGCTCGCAGGCGGAGCGAAGAACCCGAGCTCGGCTACGGACTAAGCCGCCCCTCCGCCATTCAAAACCCCGCCGATCATCAGTAGGCTGAAGTTTCCGACGTCGTGAGGAAAGAGGTCTGTTGTGAAGGCTGCCCGCTACTACGATCAAAGGGACATCAGGATCGAGGACATTCCGGAACCGGAGCTCAAGCCCGGAACCGTCGCCATCGATGTGGCCTGGTGCGGCATCTGCGGCACCGACCTGCACGAGTACCTCGAGGGGCCCATTTTCATTCCGCCCAAGGGCTCTCCGCATCCCATCTCCGGCGAAGAAGCGCCCATAACCATGGGACACGAATTCTCCGGCACCATCACCGCCCTCGGGGACGGAGTGAGTGACCTGGAAGTGGGCCAGAACGTCGTCGTCGAGCCCTACATAATCCACGACGACGTCGACACCGGGCCCGGCGAGGAGTACCAGCTGTCCAAGGACATGAACTTCATCGGGCTGGGCGGCCGGGGCGGCGGGCTGTCCGAGAAGATCGTCGTCGAGCGGCGCTGGGTCCACCCGATCGGGGACATTCCCCTGGATCAGGCGGCACTGATCGAACCGCTGTCAGTGGGGCACCACGCCTTTGTCCGCAGCCAGGCGAAGTCCGGAGACACCGCCATTGTCGGCGGTGCCGGTCCCATCGGGTTGCTGACCGCCGCCGTGCTCAAAGCCTCCGGCCTGACCGTCTACATCTCGGAACTCAGCGAGGCCCGCAAGAAGATGGCCCGGGACACCGGTGTGGCCGATCAGGTGTTCGACCCGAGGGAAGGCGACGTCGCGGCGAAGGTACGCGAACTGACCGGAGGTAGGGGCGCTGATGTCGGCTTCGAGTGCAGTTCCGTTCCGGTGGTCCTGGACATGCTGATGGACGCGGTCCGGCCCGGCGGCGTCATCGTCAACGTCTCGATCTGGGGCCACAAGCCAGAGGTGGACATGCCTTCCCTGGTGCTCAAGGAGATCGATCTGCGCGGCACCATCGGCTACGCCAATGACCACGCCAGCACCATCAAGTTGGTCCAGGAGGGCAAGCTTGATCTGGCCCCGTTCATCACCGCCAAGATTCCGCTGGACGAACTCATCAAAGGCGGCTTCGAGCAGCTCATCAACAACAATGAGGAACACGTCAAGATTCTGGTGAATCCGAACGAATAATCACCACGATCGCCGGTGTGCGGCTCGACGCAAGCAACCCTCCGCTGGCTAACGACGGCGGAGGGTTGCTTACGTCTTGCGACCTCTTAGACCGTGGCCGCCCCGCTTGGTACAATCACGGCCTCGTCGGTTACCGTGGCTGCTTCGTTCACCAGGAGTGCTGCTGCGCGTTCACCGATCATGATCGACGGCGCGTTGGTGTTGCCCGTGGGCACCAGCGGCATGATGGAGGCATCGGCGATCCGCACGCCGTTGAGGCCATGGACCTTCAGCGTGCGCGGATCCACCACCGCGTCCTGGTCCAGCCCCATCCGGCAGGTGCCGACCTGGTGGTGGTAGGTCACTACGGAATCGCGCACGTACTGTTCCAGGTCCTCGTCGCTGTCCGAGACCTCCGTACCCGGGTAGAGCTCCTCCGCGCCCCAGTCAGCCAGCGCCGAACTGCGTCCGATCTCCCGACACTGCCGAACCGACGCCACCAGGGCGTCGACGTCGGCCTGTTCCGACAGAGCGCCGAGGTCGATGCTGATCGGATCGCTGGCTTTCGGCCCGGTGAGCCGGATTTCGCCGCGGCTCTGCGGCCGCACCAGCCCGCCGAGCATCGAGAAGCCGTTCTCCGGACCGGTCATCTCGCCCTTCGCGTAGCCCTGGGAGTACATCGGAACCGAGAAGAAGATCGGCTGGGTATCGGGCACGGCCAGATCCGGGCTGCTCTTCGCGAAGAAGTGCACCTCCGCCGGGGCCACTTCCGAAGCCGGCACCGGCTTGCTCGTGCTGAAGACCACCGGGGAGAGCAGATGGTCCTGCAGGTTCTTCCCCACGCCGGGCAGATCGTGCACCGGGCGTACGCCGGCCTCACGCAGTTCGTCGGCCGGTCCGATCCCCGAGCGCAGCAGGAGCTCCGCCGAGTTGATGGCACCGGCGGACAGGATGGTCTCCGGTGCCCGCAGCGTCTTGGTTTCACCGTCGTGCTCGAACTCCACACCGGCCACCGCACCGTCCTCGACGATCAGCCGGCGGACGTGCGCACCGGTGAGCAGCGTGAGGTTGGCATTGTCGACTACCGGCTTGAGGTAGGCGTGCCAGGTATTGAAGCGCTTCCCGTCACGGACGTTGAGCTGCATCCGGGACACACCCTCGACGTCGCCCGAGTTGTAGTCCTCGTTGAGCTTGATACCCGTTTCCACAGCCCCTTCCAACATGGCTTCCTGGATGGGATTGCGCGGGAAGTCCTGGGCGACATCAAGCAGACCCGAGTCGCCGCGCGTTTCGGAGGCCCCGCCGTCGTACTTTTCAATGGTTTTGAACACCGGCAGGACGTCTTCCCAGGACCAGCCGGGGCAGCCCAGGTAGGCCCAGGTGTCGTAGTCCTGCTTGGCGCCGCGCACCCAGATGGTGGCGTTCAGGGCGTGCGAGCCGCCCATCACCTTGCCGCGCGGCAGGTGGAGCGTGCGGCCGGAGCACCCCTGCTGCTCGGTGGTCTGGTAGTCCCAGTCCTGCGGGCTGTGCCAGAGGGCGCCGAGGTTGTAGAGGTGCGCGATGTTGGGGTTGGTGTCGTCATCGCCGGCCTCGAGGACGGCGATGCGCTTGCCCGCATCGAGCAGGCGGCGGGCGATAACGTTGCCCGCCGAGCCTGCACCGACGACGATGTAGTCGAAGTCCTGCGCGGTCACTGGCTGATCACCTGCGGGGTGCCCAGGGCCTTGAGGCCGGCGACGCCGAATTCGAGGCCGTAGCCGGACTGCTTGGCGCCGCCGAACGGGACGCGCGGGTCAACGGCGCCGTGCTTGTTGATCCAGACCGTGCCGGCCTCGATCCGTGCGGCGACTTCGCGGGCCTTGGCCGGGTCGGAGGACCAGACCGAGGCGCCGAGTCCGACGTCGAGACCGTTGGCCATGCTGATTGCTTCGTCGACGGTGCTGTAGCGGATGATCGGCAGGGCCGGGCCGAACTGCTCCTGGGCCACCAGCGGGTTGTCGTTGTCGATTTCCGCGACGAGGGTGGTCGGGTAGAAGTAGCCGGGCTGGCCGGTCTCGGGGTTGCCGCCGGTGAGCACCTTGGCGCCGCTGTCCTTCGCCTGCTGGACCAGGTCCGCGACAATGTCGAACTGGGCCTTGTTCTGCAGCGGGCCGAGCACGTTGTTCTCGTCCAGCCCCACACCCATCGGCATGTTCCGGGCGACCTCGATGAGTTCCTCGCAGACCTGGTCGTAAAGGGAATCGTGGACGTAGAGGCGCTTGAGCGCGGCGCAGGTCTGGCCGGTGTTGATGAACGCTCCCCAGAACAGGTCCTGCGCGATGGCCTTCGGGTCCGCGTCCTCGAGCACGATGCCCGCGTCGTTGCCGCCGAGCTCCAGGGTCAGCCGCTTCACCGTGTCCGCGGAGGAGCGGATGATGGCCTTGCCCGTCGCGGTGGAACCGGTGAACATCACCTTGTCGATCTCCGGGTGGGAGGCCAGTGCCTCGCCGACCTCGCGGCCGCCTGAAACCACGTGCAGCAGGTCCGCCGGCAGCGCCTGGTTGATCACCGCGGCCAGCGCCAGCACGCTCAGCGGCGTGTACTCGGACGGCTTCATCACTACCGTGTTGCCCATCCGCAGCGAGGGCGCGAGCTGCCAGACGCTGATCATCATCGGCCAGTTCCACGGGCCGATCGCGCCGACGACGCCGAGCGGGCGGTAGTGCACCTCGGCATGGCTTTCGCCGTCGTCCACCACGACCTCGGGCTCCAGGACGAACGACGCCGTGGCGCGCAGCCAGGCGGCGCAGGCACCGACCTCGAAGCGGGCGTTCGGGCCGTTCAGCGGCTTGCCCTGTTCGCGCGAGAGCAGCTCGGCGAGCGCCTCGGCTGATGCCTCGATGGCGTCCGCTGCCTGATTCAGGTACTCGCTGCGCTTCTCGTGACCCAGCGCAGCCCACTCCGGCTGCGCGGCCTTGGCGGCAGTGACGGCCGCATCCAGATCAGCCGCAGTGTGGACGGGTGCTTCGGCGACGACTTCACCCGTGGCCGGATCCTTGATCGGCCGGGACTCCCCCGCAGGCGCAATTGCGGCCAGCAGGTCCTGGTAGGTCTGTAAGGCGGTGCTCTGGGTCTCGGTCTGTGCCGACATCGACGTCTCCTGTTCATTCGGCGCCGGTCTGACTCCGGCGCGCTGGATCGCTCACTCTCTACTGTGCCTTGGACCACAGTGCACCGTCTTGTGTTTCCCGGCAGGCCCCTTGTCTACCAGCGCCGAAGTTCAGTTGGCATCGCGCAAACTAGACAGATACAGCGCGGGCTTCCACCGCCAGCCGCGTGTCTTCGACCATCAGGTCGGCGTTGATCATCGCCCCCGTGTTGACGCCGG
The DNA here is from genome assembly GCF_059090425.1 of Arthrobacter sp. B055-34. NCBI lineage: Bacteria > Bacillati > Actinomycetota > Actinomycetes > Micrococcales > Micrococcaceae > Arthrobacter > Arthrobacter sp. B055-34. The sequence continues at coordinate 68,703 of NZ_JBNHFQ010000008.1, read as the reverse complement.
CGGCCGCGGCCACAATCACTTGGGCCGCAAGGTTGGTGACGTTGCCGGCAACGTAGACGCCCGGTACCGATGTAGCCCCTGTCGGTTCGGACGGGACGAAGGTTCCCATCACGAAGTCGCCGAAGTTCTGCTCCGCTGTTTCCAGTCCCAGATCGTCAAGGAAGCCAGCCCGCGCATCCATCCGGGTCGCGACCGCAACCGCCTGCCGGGCAAAGACTTCGCCGCTTGCCAGCCGGACACCTGCCAGCACGTCCGACTCCGTCTCCACCGCGGCGACCTCGCCGGCAACCACTGTGATGCCGCGTGCTTCTAACTGCTCGGCTTGCTCGGGCGAAGGCGCCTCAGCAGTGTGCAGGAACAGCGTCACGTCATCGGTCCACTGGCGCCACAGCAGCGCTTGGTGCATGGCCAACCCGATGTTCACAGCGATGACGCCGATGGCTTGGTCGCGGACTTCCCAACCGTGGCAGTACGGGCAGTGCAGCACGTCGCGTCCCCATCGTTCCGCGAGACCCTCGATGGCAGGCAGACCATCAACCAAACCTGCCGTTACTAGCAGGCGCCGGCTCCGCACGGAACGCCCGCCGTCGATCCCCACCCGGAATCCGCCGTCGTTCTCCTTACTTGCGGTGGTCACCGTTCCCGAGACAATCTCCGCGCCGTAGCCGAGAACTTCTTCCCGGCCGATGGCGTACAGCTCGCCCGGCGGAGTGCCCTCGCGGCCAAGGTAATTGTGCACGTGGCCGGCCGGGGCGTTCCGTGCCTCGCCCGAATCAATGATCAGCACCGAGCGGCGTGCCCGCGCCAGGGTCAGCGCGGCGCCCAGCCCCGCGGCACCGCCGCCCACAATAACGACGTCGTACAGCTCCTTGGCCGGCACAGTTGCCGTTGTTTCAGTCATGTCTTTGTCCTCCATGTTTAAACCGTCCAGCCGATCCTTGAGATCCGCCGTCCCTTAAGTGTTCGCCCTGGGGACGAAAAGTGGCAAGTAAGTTTGCTGGAATGGCAAAATGGAGGCTATGACCGAAAACTTGGGTCCAATGCTCGACGCCGTTGGCCCGCGGCTCAAGTCCATACGGCAGGTAAGGGAGACCACGCTGGCTGAGCTGTCCGCGGCAACAGGCATCTCCGTCAGCACGCTTTCACGGCTTGAGTCCGGGCAGCGACGGCCTACGCTGGAGCTGCTGCTGCCGCTGGCGCAGACCTACGCGGTGCCGATCGACGAGCTGGTTGGGGCGCCGCCAACCGGTGATCCGCGGGTCCATCTGCGTCCCATCAAGCACCACGGTGCCACCATCCTGCCCCTCACCCAGCGGCCGGGCGGGCTGCAGGCCTACAAGTACGTCCTGCCCGCCGTCACCCGTCCTGCCGAGCCCGATCCCCGGTCGCACGAGGGCTACGAGTGGCTCTACATCTTGAGCGGGCGGCTGCGTCTGGTACTGGGCGACAAGGAACTGGTGCTGGTGCCCGGCGAGGCCGCGGAGTTTGATACCCGGCTCCCCCACTGGATGGGCAACGCGGATACAGAGCCAGTCGAGTTCCTCGCGCTCTTCGGGCCGCAGGGAGAACGCGCCCATCTTCGGGCCCGCCCCAAGCGCGCTACTTAACCGGCGTCGGGATCTTCCTCGATGAGGTCGGGCCCGTTGTTGCGGACACTGTTGACCTTGCTGCTGACGCGGCGCGGGACCAAGTGCGGTTCCGGAATCGCGTCGAGCAGCCCCTGCACCTCCGCCTTGTCCGTCAGTTGCGGGTTCAGCCAGTCCTCCTGCAGGTCCCGCGGCACAATCAGCGGTGTCCGGTCATGGATGTGCCCAAGCGCGTCCGCGGCAGCAGTGGTGATGATGGTGCAGGACATCAGCCACTTTTCCGGATGGTCCTCGGGCAGGGCCGGGTCGGGCCACCATTCGTACAGCCCGGCGAACGCGATCAGCGGCTCCGACTCGGAGAACAGATACGTGGGGATTTTCCCGCCGTAGTCCTTCTTCTCCCATTCGTAGTAGCCGGCGGCCGGAACCAACGCCCTCCGCTTGACGGCGGCCTTGCGGAACGACGGCTTCTCGGTGACCGTCTCCATCCGCGCGTTGATCAGCTTGGCGCCGGATTTCGGGTCCTTGGCCCACGCCGGGACCAGACCCCATTTGGCCGTGGCGAGCCGCCGGGACAGCTCGCCGTCGTGATTCAGCCGCTCGGTCACGATCCGCACCCCATCGGTCGGCGCGACGTTCCACGACGGCGGCACATCGTCCCCCACCGTCTCGTCGGTCCGGAACGAGGCAACCAGATCGGCCGTGGCCTTGGCCATTACGTAGCGTCCGCACATGCGTCCATTGTGCCCCAGCCGGGCGCGGGCTTACATCAGAACAGGAGAAACGCGATCGGCGTAACCAGGATCAGTGTCAGCACCACGCGCGACCAGCATCCCCGCGCCTCGGCCCAAGCCCAACTCTGCGGCAAGTATTCAGGCACCTTCCCGCCGGGCATCCGCCCAGTTCTCGGCTGCGGCCAGATGCCTGCGTGCCGCTAGGACGACGGCGTTCGGTTGCGGATTCCTCCACGCCTGCTCCAGTTCTAAGAGCGACGCTTCGGCCGCACGGCGGGCAGACGCCACCACCGCCGACTCTTCCGGCCGGCTACCGACAACTGGTGTTGAGCTCATGCTGTGTATTCGCAGCCGCGGCGGTTCGGGATTGGACTGGCGGAGGCATTTGGCACCGCCAGAAATTACTTCACTGGTTTATGGGCCGATTTAACGAGTAACCCTTGACCATGCAGCAGGCTCTGGCAACGCTTGGTTTGTCCCAATCACTCGCACGAGGAGAAACCAGTGAGCAATTTCGCCCGAAGTCCCCGCAGATTACTCGGCGCCATTGGTGCAGCGACGATGCTGTGCACAATGGTTACCGCTGTCCCGGCTGGAGCCGCTCCAGGGGAATCAGGCGTGCCAGGCGCGGGTATCTGCAAGACGTCCGATGATCCTCAGTTCAGCGGCTGGACCAGTTATGAGGAGCTCGGTCCGCGGCTCGAGCGCATTGAGAAGAACAGCAGCGGCCGTGTAGAAGTCGAAGTGGTGGGCCAATCCGCGCTCGGCCGTGACCTCTACACGGCCCGGGTCGGAACGGGCGACCGAGTGCTGCTCGTCCAAAGCGCCATCCACGGCAACGAACGGACCGGCACCGAGGCCCTCCTCGAGATCCTCCAAAAGCTGGGCTCCAGCAACGACGCGGAAACCCGGCGTGCACTCGAAGGCGTCACCTTGATCGCGATGCCTATGGTGAATCCCGACGGCGGCGAACTCAACCGCCGCACGAATGTCATGTCCTGGGACGACGTCGAAAGTCTGTACCCGCAGCTCGAAGGGTCACAGCCGGCTTGGTACCACCGTCCGGGCAACGGCGGGATCAACCTTCCGGGCTTCGACCTGAACCGCGATTTCAACGCGGACCTGGACTACGTGCCGCAGCCCGAAGATCTACCGGGGCTGCAGGAGGATGCTGGATTCTTCCTCGCGCCGGAGTCCCGGACCATCAGGGATGTTTACGTAGACCTGCAACAAGAGTTCGGCGAGGTGGACGCCGTCGTCGATCTGCACCACATGGGACCGTGCGACCAGCAGACGGGAGGCGAACAGGACGGCAAGCACATTTCCGTCGCCCTGGACTACCCGCCGTTGGGCGTCAACGACGGCGCCGCCTATCAGGAGGACTGGCCGCTACTCGACCAGGACAAGTCGCGCCGGTACGCGCTGGCAGTAGCCGATGGAATCAAGGACAGCTACGGCTCGCAGTCCCCGCTTGCCGCCGTCGGACGTTATTTCCATCCGGAGGAGCGGGAGTATGCGGGGCAGGGCCGCTCCGCATTTGCGCTGAACGGCTCGGCGACCGTGCTTTTCGAAGTGCGGGGCCAGTCCGATGACTTCGGCCAAAAGATGAAGGGCATGCTAGTCCAGACCGTCCAGACCGGGTTGGAGTCGCTGGTTGATTCGATGGCCACCGGCGAAGTCGATTCGCTCAACGGCGACGACTTCTTCGACTACCCCGACTACGGCTGGGACCAGACGGCGGACTAAGTACAAGTCGGCGAGGAAAGAGCAGGAGCCACCGTCTATCCGGCGGTGGCTTCTGCGACTTCACAGCCCAGACCCTCAGCCCGGGAGCCCTAAGTCTTCCCAACGGAGCCCTGATCAACCATGATTTCGTGCATGGAAGTCCGATCATGAACAAGAACCGGCTAGAAGCTTTCAGCGACGGCGTCCTCGCGATCATCATCACCATCATGGTGCTCGAACTCGAGGTGCCGGAGGAGCCCACTTGGCATGCTTTATTCGAGCAAGCCCCCGCGTTTTTCAGCTACCTGCTCAGCTTTGTCTACGTGGGCATCTACTGGAACAACCACCACCACATGCTCCACCTGGCCGGGAAAATCAATGGCACGATCCTTTGGGCCAATCTGCACCTGCTTTTCTGGCTTTCGCTGTTTCCGTTCACCACGCATTGGATGGACCAAACGGGCTTCGTCAACATTCCCGTTCTGGTCTACGGGGCCAATCTTCTGCTGGCCGCCATCGCCTACGACATACTGGAAGTCTGCCTCGTCCGGAACCAGGGCAAGGACGGCGCACTGGCACGGGCGCTGGGCCGGGACTGGAAGGGGAAGGTCTCCCCTGTTATTTACATTTTGGGCATGGGTGCCGCCTTTGTGCAGCCCCTGATCAGCATCGCCGCGTATACCGTAGTTGCCGCGCTATGGCTGATTCCGGATCGACGGGTGGAACGCTTCCTGGCCCACCAGAACAGCGGCGAGGGCTGACAGCGAGTCGGATCCGAGTGTTTTGAAGGGCTGCCGGCAACCCTGACAGGCGGGTTTTAGACGTCCAGTCCCAGCCGCTTGCGGTCGCGCTGCTGGTTGATGAACAGGACGGACAAAAGCCCGATGCCGAACATCATCGCGCCCGTCAGAACGAATGCGTTTTCATAGCCGACGGCGGCACTGGAGGCGGATCCGACCAGCACGCCCACCACGGCGGGGGCGAGCAGCCCCGCACTGGTCAGGATCGCATTGCTGTACTGCAGCATGGCACCCCGCTGGCCGATCGTGGTGGTTTCGGCGACCACCAAGTACGTCAGCGCGAAGATGGATGGGGCTGTGCCGAAGCCGAACGTGAAGCACCCGATGGCCAGAGCAGGCTCTTCCGTATTGGCGCCGGCGAGGATCATGGCACCGGAGAACAGGGCCGTTGAACCGAGCACGAGTCCCCGCGAGTAGCGGGATCGCAATCCCCGGGCGGCCAGGCGCCCGGTGAGCCAACTCAGGCCGACAGTTGCTGCTGTGCCCCAGACGGCCGGCAACGCAATCAGGGAACCCGCCTGCTGGGTACTCATGCCCATGACGTTCTCGAAGTAGGCTGGCATCCACGTCATTGCCACTGTAAAGGTCCAGTAAGCGAGGAACGCTGCGAGAACGGCAAGCAGCCAGCTGAGAGTCGCGATCGAGCGCCAGTAGGAGACCTTCCGGTCCGCCGCATGCAGTGCTTGTTCCGCGGCCTGGTCAGGCGTGGTGCCCTCGATACGGTGCTCGGCACGGATCGAGGTGTAGGGACCATCCTTACCGACGAAGATCCAGGTAGCTGCCCAGACCACACCAATCAGTGCCAGGAAAATGAAAGTCGACTTCCAACCGAAGTCCGCCGTGATCCAAGCCAGCACCGGCGCGAAGACCACGATGCCGAGAGTAACGCCCGAAGCCGCGACGGCCGCCGGGGTGGCGCCCTTGGCGCTGGGAAACCATTTGTAGACGGCATGCATGGTGATCGGCGCCAGCGGTCCTTCTCCGGCGCCGAGCAGGATCCGGCTGAACCACAGAGCCGGAAGCGAGGCGAAGACAAAGATAGGCACCTGTGCGATGGACCAGACCAGGCAGAGGGCCAGCAGGATCCATTTGGAACTGACACGGTTGGCTATGGGCGCCGCTGCAAACTGCGCCACTCCGAAGAGGATGAAGACCGCGCTGCCCAGCAGGCCAAAGGTCCCGGGGCTGATGCCCAGATCACGCATCAAGGGGACCGCGACTATGCCGAGGATGGCCTTGTCCGCCCAGCTGATCATCATCAGGACCAGCAGGAACACGGTGATCGTCCAGCCGCGGCGGGAGCGGCGCTTGGTATCCCAGAATGCCGGGTCGGCCGGCTCTGCAGCTACCTCAGATGCACTCCGGGGAACAGGCATCGCTCTGGAAAACTCTGCCTGCCGTGACGGTCGTACCCGGGGGTGGTGACGCGAAATACGCCTATTAGATGGTCGATGGCCCACAACCTGGCCTCTGTGTCGTTTTCCGGTAAAAGTAGGTCAGAGTCCTATCTCGTCCAGGTCCGACCCGATGACCAGCTTGCCGCTGAAGCCCTTCTGCGCGGCTCGCTGCCATTTGCCCACGGGCCAGTCGCCCGGCACAAAGTGGTTCAGGACCAGGGTGGACACACCCGCCTTCTCGGCAATGGCACCGACTTCTTCCACCGCGGTATGGGACTGGATCAGGTGCTGGTAGGCCGCTTCTGCTTCCGGACTGCGCGGTTCCGGATACCTCTCGGACACCCATTCCTCGGCGATGACTTCGTGGACCAGGAGGTCCGCACCCTGGGCCAGCTCCACAAGGTTTTCGCTGGGACCGGTGTCACCAGAGAAAACCACCACGCCGTCGTCGGTCTCGAAGCGGAACGCCAGGGCAGGGAAGACCGGGGCGTGCTGGACCAGCGTCGTCGACGCTTTCACCCGGTCGTCCTCATAGAACGGCACCGGGCTCATCCGCGGATGGGGGTTGCCATTCGGGTCCGCGAGGTACTGCTCGGGAAGCGGGATGTCGTGGCCGGCAAACAGCTGCTGCGGCACCGGCGTCCCGCCGTCGCGTGCCCTGTCATTGAAGTCGGTGGCGAAGGTGCGGACGATCGATTCGACGGTTTCCTTGGTGCCCGGCGTCGGGCTCTGTGGCGAAACAACCGGCGGTTCGGGCCGATCGCCCGCAACCGGCGGCAACTCTCCGCGGTTGCCCGGACCCCAGATCGGCACCGGCCGGTCTGCGGCAGACAACCCGTTGTAAAGCCCCAAGCTCAGGATGTTCGAGAGATCGCTGATGTGGTCCGAGTGCAAGTGCGTTAGGAAGATGGCTCGAAGCCCGCTCAATGCAGCCCGCGCCTCCCAATTGCCCAGCCTCGCTTCCATGAGCCGGAAGCCCACACCTTCACCGGCGTCGATCAGGTAATAGCGGTCCCCCACCACCAGCGCCGAGGAAATCCCCATGCGCGGCGGATCCGTGAGGCCCCAGCCAGGCCCACCGTTGGTACCTAGGAGGACGGCTTTGGTACGGGTGTTCGCTTGCAGCGGCGCCCGCTTCGCTGCGGCTGCGGCTGTCCCCGGCGCCAGCAACGGCAGTGCTCCCGCGGCCGTAAGCCCTCCGAGCATCGCCCGGCGGGACAGCGCGGGTTTTTCTGATGGCGACATGACGCACTCCGGAATCGATGTGAGGTACGCCTCAAAGCCTAGTCCGTGCGCCTACACAAGCCAACGGACGCCGGATACCCATTGCTGCCCACCCGCGCCGCGCATAGACTCCACCTGTTGCCATCTCCACACCACCGATAGGAGAACCGCTATGCCCAAGCCCGACATCACCCCCGGAGCACCGTGCTGGATCGATCTGATGACCTCGGATCCGGAAAAGGCCAAGAACTTCTACACCGAACTGTTCGACTGGACTTATGAGACCGGCGATGAGGAAAAGTATGGCGGCTACATCACGGCCTTCAAGAACGGCCAGTCCGTCGCCGGCCTGATGAAGAACGACGGCCAGTCCGGCTACCCGGATGTCTGGACTACTTACCTTCGCGTGGATGACATCGACGCCACTACCCAGGCCGCGGCCAGCAGCGGCGGCCAGATTTTCATCCCGCCGATGGAGGTTCCCGAGCAGGGCAAAATGGCGATGATCGGCGACGCCGGAGGGGCCGCCGTCGGCGTTTGGGAATGCGGCGGCCACACCGGCTTCCAGCTCGCAGCCGAACCCGGTTCGCCGGCGTGGCACGAAATCTTCACGCGAGACTACCCCTCCACAGTGAAGTTCTACCAGGACGTCTTCGGCTGGGACACGGATGTCATGAGCGACACCGATGAGTTCAAATACACCACCCTCGGCGCGGGCGAGAACGCCAAGGCCGGCATCATGGACGTCAGCTCGTTCTTGCCCGAAAGCATCCCGGCCCACTGGCGTATCTACTTCGCCGTCGAAAACGCCGACGCCGCGATCGAGAAGACAACGGCACTCGGCGGCCAGGTGGTGCAGCCGGCGGAAGACACCCCGTTCGGCCGCGTCGCTACCCTGACCGATCCCACCGGCGCCATGTTCCTCATCGTCCAGGAACTGCCGCAGCAGTAGCGCTCAAGACCCAAGCAGCCGGGCACCGTTTTCCGTCAAATAACGACGGCGGTGCCCGGCTTTTGCTGTTGACTCACGCGCTGCTCACGCCACCTGCCAGGACACCGGGAGCTGCTTGGGTCCGAAGACAATAGTGCTGTCCACGCGTTCCAGCGGCGGCTCCGGCAACACACTGATTCCAGGCAATCGGGAGAGCACGGCCTGCAGCGCGATCCTGGCCTCCAGCCGGGCCAGCGGTGCACCGAGGCAGAAGTGGACCCCCTGTCCGAAGGCGAGGTGGTGGAATGGCGGGCGGTCGACGTCGTACTTTTCGGCCCGTTCGAACTGCAACGGGTCGCGGTTGGCCGAACCGATCCAGGCGATGAGCACGGAGCCGGCCGGAATACGGCTATCCCCCAACACGGCGTCGGCGGCAGCTGTCCGGTACATGGCCTGGACCGGGGAACGGTACCGCAGAACCTCCTCGATCGCATGCGGCAGCAGTTCCGGCTCGGTCAGCAGCCGCTCGACGGTGCCGGGATGTTCGGTGAAGGTCAGCACTGCGTTGCCGATCAGATTGGTAGTCGTTTCGTTGCCGGCCACCAGCAGCAGGGCGCAGAAGCCGAGCAGTTCGGGGACGGTCAGTTGCTGCCCGTCGATCTCGGCAGCCAGCAAAGCGCTGATCAGGTCGTGTCCCGGGGTTCGCCGTCGCTGTTCGATCATGCTCAGGAAATATTCGATCATTTCCCCGAAGAGCGCGTGGTCGGCTTCACCGTCGCCGGCCGTGGTTTGGCTGACGATGGAATCGGACCAGAGCTTGAAACGGTCGCGGTCTTCGGGCGGTATGCCCATCAGTTCCGCGATCACGATCACCGGCAGCGGGTAGGCGAGCTCCTTGACTAGGTCTGCTGTTCCCGCCGAGGCGAACCGGTCCAGCAGTTCCTCAGTAATGCCCGTGATGCCCGGGCCCAGCGCCTCAACTGCCCTTGGCGTGAATGCCTGGCTGACCAGCGAGCGCAGCTGCCGGTGCCGCGGCGGATCGGTGTTGATCAGGCTGGCCGCGAACAACTGGCCGGTTTCCGACTGCTCGCCGGGCGGCATCTGGGAGGAAAACGTGGCGTGCTCGGACAGGACGCGGTGGACGTCGTCGTACTTGAAAACTTGCCAGATGCCGGTCTGCTCATCGTAGAAGACCGGCGCGGTTTCACGCATCACTTCGTAGTGGGGGTAGGGATTCATCGACTGCGCGAGGGCCCGAACGTGCTCCATGGCTCGCCTTCCTGCTCAGCCCGGCAAACTTTCGGCCTGTTCCCGGCCGAAGCGCCAGGACGGACCGGTCTTCCGGCCCGATGAGGCCTGATCTTATACCCGCTGCCGCTTCGGTTCCATCAAAATCTGCGCGGCCAAGACTGGAGCCGGACGAGTCCTGCGGCCCTACGGCGGCAGCTGCATCTCCGGCCTGGTTTTCGCCACCTCGGCCAGCACCAGGGCTACCGCTTCGCGAACAACTTCGCCCTCCGCACCTGCGTCCTGGGATTGTTCGACCAGGATCTTCGCGCGCCGGGCAAATCTGTCCCAGTCCCCTCCTCCTTTCCGGAGAGCCCGCAACGGCGAGAGCACGACGGCGCGCCGCAGCCACACGTCGTCGTCCTCCGCCCAGCGGTCCAACACCGCATCCGCGCGGACACGTAGCGGTGCGTCCAGCCCCTCGATCATGGGGCCGATGACGTCAGCGGCAAGCGGATCGACCAGGGCACGCAATCTCGCCGAGCGCACAAAGCCCTCCAACCGCGTCAGGTCGGAATTGTCCAGCAGGCGGAGGTTGGATTGCAGCAGAACCACGGCGGCAAGGCGGCGCTCGAACACGGGCACCGCCCACAGCTCGGAGCTCAGCGCGGTAATGTCGTCGTGCGACAGCTTGGGGTAACGCCGTCCGGCGTCGCGAATGCTCCCGCGCACCGCCCCGACCGATGCTCCGTAGTAACTCAGGCTGTTTCCCAGCTGCGCTTCCCAGGACTCGGCCCGCTCCCATGAGGACTCACGCTGGAGAGCGGCATCCACGAATTCAGCGGCGTCACTCACTCAAGCGCCCTTCCCCTGGTTGTGGATCCGTCACTAGCCCGGCCAGCGCTGCTTCAACCGGCCACCAATAGAGTAGGCGCATGAAGACCCTCGGTATCGATCTTGCCGCCGATCCGAAGAAAACCGCTGCTGCCGTCCTCGACTGGGCGCCGGATGCCGCACGGTTGACCCATCTGCAGCTCGGCGTCACCGATGAGGAAATCGTCGACCTCTTCACCGATGCCGATGCCACCGGGATTGACTGCCCGGTCGGCTGGCCGCAAGCGTTGCTGCCTTTTCTCAGCGGCCACCTGAACCGTGACGCGGATGCCGTGCTCCAGCACGATGGCATTGCTGGCCGACGTCTCCTCGCTTACCGGAACTGCGACCGCTTCGTCACGAGTATCACCGGCTTGATTCCTCTGAGTGTTTCGGCCGATCGACTGGCCCATCCCGCCATGCGCTGCGCTGTCATCCAGGCCAAGATCGCAAAGGAACACGGCTACCAACCTCTTGATGGATCGGGCCGGCTCATGGAGGTTTATCCGGCGGCTTCCCTCAAGCTGTGGAACATCGAAGCGCGGAAGTACAAGGGCAAGGGAACGCCCGAATCGGAGATCCGCCACCTCATTCTGAAACAGCTGGAAGAAGGTGCGCCCTGGCTGGATCTCGGACCGCATCGGAACGCCTTGGTTGCGTCGGATGACCTGCTGGACTCCCTCATCGCATCGCTGACAACTCGCGCCACGCTCATTGGAACAACGCTTCGGCCAGGCGACGACCACCTCGAAGCAGCCCGCCAATAAGGATGGATCCATCTTCCCAACGGCCCGCTCGGCGATCTGCTGGCCCACTGAAGGCAGGGCAATACGACGGCGAGCGCTCACCTAGGTTGGCCCACGCCGTCGTCCTTCACTCTCCTACGTGGAACCTGTCCTGAGCACAATTTTGGACCACAATAAGAAGCAACCGACTCGAGGAGAACATCATGACCGCCACGTACACCTTCGACGTCTTTTCCAGCCTCGATGGCTTCGGCGCCGCCAGCGGCAACTGGACCGGTTACTGGGGCAAACAGGGTCCGGAGCTGCTCGACCACCGCCTCGCCGTGTATGACGCGGAGCAACGGATGGTCTTCGGAGCCAACACGTACCGGGCGTTCGCGCGCATGCTGGCCTCGAGCACCGAGGAGTCCGAGGTGCGTGACCCCTGGGTCACACGGATGAGGAGCCTGCCGGCAACCGTGGTGTCAACGACGCTGGAGGATCCCCTCGATTGGCCGAACGCCACCCTCGTGAGCGGTGACGCCGTCGACGTCGTCACCCGGCTCAAGGAAGAGTCCAAGGTGCCGTTGCGCTCCCACGGCAGCCTGTCGATGAACCGGGCGCTGATGGCCGCCGGCTTGATCGACCGTGTCCAGGTGACGCTCTTCCCTGTGATCACAGGTCAGACCGGACTGGAGCCAATCTTCCAAGGTGCGGCCGACTTCGACCTCGAACTGATCGAGACCAGGACGCTCGACGGCAACATCCAGGAGCTCATCTACCGGCCCGCCCTGCATGTCTGAGTCCGTTCCTGCGCCCTCGGCCAACGTGTCCGCCAGTTCAGGCAGCAGGCCCGTCCGCTACATTATCCGCGCATGACTCCAGCGAAGAAGGACGCCAGTTCCTGGTGCGCGTCCAACGGCAGGACGTGCGCCACGTACTGGTCCGGACGGACCACCACCAAGGCCCCCTGCTCGCGGTCGATGCCGCGCAGGTCGAAGATGTCCTCGCCGGACTTCAGGTCCGGGGCGAAGACCTTTTCGTAGTCGGTCAGCCCGAACGGACCCTTCTTCGGCAGCAGGAGCTCCGGCACTCCGCTGACGTCGAGCTCCCGGTGGCCCTGCTGGAAGACGGCGCGGATGTCGAATACGGCATCGGGGTCCGCTCCCTCAGGTGTGAAGCGGCGGACCGGCGAGTCCGCCGACTCGGCTAGGAACCGGAACAGCCCGGCGAAGCGGGACTCCGGATCCTGCGGAGCGGCGGAGTCCGCGAAGGCATAGATCCGCCAGCGGCCGTCGGCCTGCGCCACGTGACCCAGCCCCAGCGGTTTGGCATCCGCCAGCCTGATGACGGGGGCCGAGTGGAACCGCTCGCCGATCGGGAAGCCCTTGGCCAGGTACTCGTAGGAGTCCTCGCCGGTGATCATCGACGGCTGGTAGTCGGTGGCGAACCCGGCGGTGAAGCGGCCGCCCTCCGTGAAGATCCGCTGCACCTCGGCCGGGTCCATCCCCTGGTCGTCGGGGTTGTCCGGATCCTTCGGCTTCGCGCCCATGGCCGAGGACCACAGCAGGTCGAAATCGATGAGTTCCTGCGCAACGGCCTGGCGCTCCTCGGTGTAGGTGTCCAGCAGCGACTCCGGGCTGCGCCCTTCAAGGACCGCGGCAAGCTTCCAGCCCAGGTTGAAGCCGTCCTGCATGGAGACATTCATGCCCTGGCCGGCCTTGGCGCTGTGCGTGTGGCAGGCGTCCCCGGCGATGAAGACCCGCGGGCTGCGGGTTCCGCGCTCCTCCGGCAGCACATCGTCGAACCGGTCCGCGATGCGCTGGCCCACCTCATACACGGACCACCACGCGGTGTCCTTCACCTCCAGCGTGTAGGGGTGCAGGACATTCTGCGCGGTCTCGATGATCTTTTCCTGAGTGAAGCGCTTGCGGGCCTCGCGGTCCCCCGGCTCCAGATCGCCCAGGTCCACATACAGCCGGACCAGATAGCCGCCCTCGCGCGGGATCAGCAGGATGTTGCCGCCGCTGGCCGACTGGATGGCAGCCTTGAACCGGACATCGGGAAAGTCTGTGAGCGCGAGGACGTCCATGACGCCCCACGCGTGGTTGCGTGCATCGCCCTTGAGCTCCACGCCGATCGACTTCCGCACGGCACTGCGCGCGCCGTCGCAGCCAACCACGTATTTGGCGCGGACCGTGACCTTCTGGGTCCCGCCGTCGTTGTTAGTCCGAAGCATCGTCGCCTGCACCGGGTACTCACCGTCAGGACTAACGACGACGTCGGTCACCTCCAAGCCGTAGTGCGGTTCCAGCCGGCTGGGCGACTTGGCCATGTGCTCAAGCAGGTAGTCCTGCATGCGGGCCTGGTTGACGATGACGTGCGGGTACTCGGAGAGCCCGTCGGCCACATCCTGCACCCGGCCGCTGCGGACAATCCGGCTCCGGTCCTGCTCGCCGGGCCGCCAGAACACCGTTTCATTGACCCAGTACGCCTCGCGGACCAGTTTCTCGGCCAGGCCGAACGCGTTGAACATTTCCACCGTCCGGCAGGCAACGCCGTCGGCCTGCCCGAGCTCGAGCGGACCGCCGCGGCGCTCGACCACCAGTGTCTTGACACCCGGGAACTCCGACAGTTGGGCGGCCAGCACGGCTCCGGCCGGACCGGTTCCGACCACCAAAACGTCCACTTCCTCCGGCAGTTGGCCGCTGCGGCCTTCATTGCCTGGGGCCGCTGGGCGAAATTCAGGGTCGCCGGGACAGTAGCCGTCTAGGTAAAACTGCATTGTTCTCCTGCTTCGTCGTCAAGGTAATTGCCTCCCCCGAACCTAAGACGCACACCATGGCCGGGCCCAGTAATTTCTGCCCTGCAGAATGCCGCGACCGCCTCCCCAGACGTACTCGCCGGGCCAGGCGAGTCGCGAACATACCCCACGTTCCCCCTTCCGGCGAAACAGTAGTTGTTACCTGCGTCATGTTTGCCTTACAGTATTTACACCGAAAGCTATTCGATTATCGAGCGCTACGTTCTATTATCGAACACGAACCAGGCCGACAACGGCACAACGAAGTGAGGAAAGCCCGTGCAGTTCCACCACCACGGTTACGTTTCAGGTGACCCGAAAGTCCAGCCGGCTGCCGGCGTCGGCATCGATCGCCCCGCCGAACTCCCCGACGAGGTCGACGTCCTCATCGTGGGTTCCGGGCCGGCAGGCATGCTCGCCGCCGCCCAGCTCGCCCAGTTCCCGAACATCAACACGCGCCTGGTCGAACGCCGCGGCGGACGGCTGAAGCTCGGCCAGGCGGACGGTATCCAGGCCCGCAGCGTCGAGACTTTCCAGGCCTTCGGCTTCGCCGAAGAGATCACCGCCGAGGCTTTCTGGCTCACGGAGATGAACTTCTGGCGCCCGGACACCGAGAACCCCAAGCACATCGTCCGCGGCGGCCGCGCCCTCGACGACGAGCATGGCGTCAGCGAATTCCGGCACCTGATCGTCAACCAGGCCCGCGTGCTGGACTACTTCGCCGAGTTTGCCCACAACTCCCCGGCACGCCTGAAGCCCGACTTCGGCTGGGAGTTCAGCACCCTGGAGGTCACCGAGGAGGGCGACTACCCCGTCAAGGTCACCCTGGTACGCAGCGCCGGACCGGATGAAGGCCAGGAGCGCGTTGTGCACGCCAAGTACGTTGTCGGCTGCGACGGCGCCCGCAGCAAAGTCCGCGCCTCCATCGGCTGCACCCTCGCCGGAGACGCGGCCAACCATGCCTGGGGCGTCATGGACGTTCTGGCCAACACGGACTTCCCGGACATCCGCACCAAGTGCGCCATCCAGTCGCACGACGGCGGTTCCATCCTGCTGATCCCGCGCGAAGGCGGCTACCTCTTCCGCATGTACGTCGACCTCGGCGTCGTGCCCGAGAATGACAAGGGTGCGGTCCGCAAGACCTCCATCGAGCAGATCATCGCGAAGGCCAACGAGATCATGACGCCCTACACCGTCGATGTGAAGAACGTCGCCTGGCACAGCGTCTACGAAGTGGGCCACCGCCTCACCGACAGGTTCGACGACGTGCACCTTGAGGACCTCGGCACCCGGACCCCGCGCGTTTTCATCACCGGCGACGCCTGCCACACCCACAGCGCCAAGGCCGGCCAGGGCATGAACGTCTCCATGCAGGACGGCTTCAACCTCGCATGGAAGCTCGGGCATGTACTCGAAGGCCGCGCTCCGGAGAGGCTGCTGTCCACCTACTCGGCCGAGCGCCAGGTTGTGGCGAAGAACCTCATCGACTTCGACAAGGAATGGTCGACGTTGATGGCGAAGAAGCCCGAAGAGTTCAGCTCCCCCTCCGAGCTGGAGGACTTCTATGTCCGCACCGCCGAGTTCCCCGCGGGCTTCATGACCGAGTACGCGCCCTCGATCCTCACGGGCGAGAACGCGTACCAGGACCTCGCCACCGGGTTCCCCCTCGGCAAGCGCTTCAAGTCCGCCAAGGTCTCGCGCGTCTGCGACACCAACCCGCTCCACCTCGGACACCTGGCTACCGCCGACGGACGCTGGCGCATCTACGTCTTCGCCGACCAGGCGCAGGCCGGCGCTGCCTCCCCGGTCGCCGACTTTGCCGAGTGGCTGAAGAACGCCCCGGACTCGCCGCTCGCAGCCACCCCGGAGGGCGCAGACCTCGACGCGTGGTTCGACGTGAAGGTCATCTACCAGCAGAAGCACGAAAACGTCGACATCAATGCGGTGCCCGACGTGTTCAAGCCCGAGGTTGGACCGTTCCAGCTGACCAACCTCGAGAAGGTCTTCGGCGTTGCCAAGGATGAGGACATCTTCGAAGCGCGCGGCCTCGACCGCGGCGGCGTTGTCGTGGTGGTCCGCCCGGATCAGTACGTGGCCAACATCCTGCCGCTGACGGCGACTGCGGAGTTGGCCGAGTTCTTCGCCCCGCTCCTGCGGGCCCGCCAGCTCAAGAAGGCCTAGGCCGGGGCGAGCCTTTCACCTAGCGCAAAAAGACGCCGGCCGTTCGGTTCCGTAAGTACGGAACTGACCGGCCGGCGTCGTGCGTTGGAAAGAGTTCTGGCGGGACTAGCCCACCAGGACCTGCGCGGCCCCGTCCATGTGGGAGTAGATCGTTTGGTCGGCCTTGGCCGCGTCCCCGGTCTCGATAGCATCGACGATGTCGCCGTGCCGCTTGACGTCCATGTTCCTCACGGCGCGCTCCACGCCAGCGAACATGATGGACATCCGGATGTTGCCCTCCAACGATTGCCACGAATGCAGAAGCGTCTCGTTTCCGGTGAGCCGGCACATGGTCCGGTGGAAGTTAAGGTCTGTTTCGGTCCTCTCCTCCAGCCCATCCTCGGCAGCCGCTGCCATGGCATCGACCGCCTTGCGCAACTCCTTGAGGACCGAGGCCCGGTCCTCTAGCGAGCAGAGTTCGCGGGCGGCCAGAGACTCGAGCGCGGCCCGCACAGAGAAGATGTCGCGGATCTCCTTGGCATCGAGGTGGCGGACCGAGAGCCGCCCCCGGGCGCCGGCGGAGATCAGACCTTCCTGCTGAAGTTGGCGCATGGCCTCGCGGAGCGTGCCCCGGCTGATCTGCAGCATCTCGGATAGCTCGGTCTCCACCAGATGAGTACCCGGCGCGAGCTCTCCGGTGGTAATAGCCCGGCGCAGTGCGGCCAGGGCCTGCTGGCGTAGGCTGGTCTTTTCCAGTCCCAGCAGCGACATCGGTTCTGCGGCCATCGTCTTCAACATCCTCGGGGTAGGAGTGGGAAACACTGTTGACAGTTCTCCTGTTAACAGTCGATCTTACCGCCGACCCGGGGCGGCGGCAGTCATCACACTTCTAGTTCGGCGAGGACCTTGGAGATGATGCTGTCCACGGAGAGTCCGTAACGCTCATGGAGCGTGGGCAGGGCGCCAGCGTGAAGGAACTCGTCAGGCAGCGCAACGGGGACAATGCGCTTGCCGAGTCCCGCCCTAACCACCTCGGAGGCGACCGTTTCGAACAGTCCGCCGATGACGGTGTGGTTCTCGAGCGTGACGACCAGCCGGTCGGTGTTGACTTCTGCCAGGACGGTTTCGGCGTCGAACGGCTTGATGGTCGGGGTATGCACCACAGCCACATCCACGTTATGAGCGACCAGGGCTTTGGCAGCCTGCAGCGCGCGCATTGTCATCAGTCCGCTGGAAACGAAGACGACGTCGGCGCCCCCGCGAAGGACCTTGGCCTTGCCCAGTTCGAAGGTGTAGCCGTACTCGTCCAGCACGGTGGGCACGTTGCCGCGCAGCAGCCGCAGGTAGGTGGGGCCCTCGCTGGCCGCCAACTGTGGCACGGCCTGCTCGATGTCCACGGAGTCGCAAGGGTCCACGATGGTCAGGTTGGGCATCCCACGGAAGATCGCCATGTCCTCGGTGGCCTGGTGCGACGGGCCGTAACCGGTGGTCAGGCCGGGCAAGCCGCCCACGATGTTCACGTTCAGGTTCGGTTCGGCCGCATCCAGGCAGAGGAAGTCGTAGGCCCTGCGCGCGGCGAAGACCGAATAGGTGGATGCGAACGGGATCAGCCCGGTCTGGGCCATGCCGGCGGCGGCACCGAAGAGCAGCTGCTCGGCCATGCCCATCTGGAAGAATCGTTCCGGGTAGGCCTGCGCGAAGATGTGCATGTCCGTGTACTTGCCCAGATCGGCGGTCAGGCCAACGATCTTGTCGTTCTCCTGCGCGGCCTTCACCAGCGCGTGGCCAAACGGGGCGGGCGCGGTCTTCTGGCCGGGGTCGGCGAAGGAGGCGATCATCGCCGAGGTCTTCAGGCGCGGCTTGGCGGGGGTTGCGGCGGTGGTGCTCACTTGGTTTCTCCTTCGTACCCGGCGGTCAACTGCTCGCGGCAGAGCTGCCATTCGTGTTCCTCGATGCGCATGAAGTGCGCCTTTTCGCGGTTCTCCAGCAGCGGGACGCCGCGGCCGACCTTGGTGTCGCACAGGATGACCGACGGCCTGCCCTCGGGCGCGGCCTGGGCGGCAGCGGCGTCGAGAGCTGCCAGCAGGGCACCCATGTCGTTGCCGTCCACCCGCTGCACAAACCACCCGGACGCGGCCCACTTGTCTGCCACCGGTTCGGTCCGCATCACGCTGTCGGTCTTGCCGTCCGCCTGCAGCGCGTTGATGTCCACCATTGCCGTCAGGTTGCCCAGCTGGTGGTGGTGGGCGCCCATCGCGGCTTCCCAGGTGGAGCCCTCGTCCAGTTCGCCGTCGGAAAGGAAGTTGAACACGCGAGCTTCGGATCCTTGGTAGCGCAGGCCCAAGGCCGTACCGACGGCGATCGTAAGGCCGTGTCCGAGCGATCCGCCCGAGATCTCCATACCGGGTGTGTAGGTGGACATGCCGGACATCGGCAGCCGCGAATCGTCCGATCCGTAAGTGTCCAGTTCCTCGACCGGAACGACCCCGGCTTCGGCCAGCGCCGCGTAGTGGCCGATTGCGTAGTGCCCGGTGGAGAGCAGGAACCGGTCACGGCCCTCCCACTCCGGGTCCTCGGGGCGGTGGCGCAGCTGGTCCGCGTACACGGCGGCGAACATGTCGGCGGCACCCAGGGCCTGGCCTACGTAGCCCTGGCCCTGCACCTCCCCCATGTTCAGGGCGTAGTGCCGGATCCGGTAGGCGGCGGCCTCGACCCGCTCCTTGCGGGAGGCCGTGGCCTCCGGACTGTGGATATTTGATGTGAGTGTCAACGTGGATTCCTTACGTGAGAGTACGACGACGTGAGATACGAGAGGGAACGCTGGGTGGGGCAACGCGCCCCACCCAGGAGCCGCTTCGAGTGAAATCAGACGGTTACTTTTGCCCGGCCGGCAGGGGCTGCGGCCTCGTCGGCCAACTGGCGCTCCCGCTTGCCCCAGGTCTCCCTGGTGGCCAGGGCGGCCCAGAGCCCGATGGCTCCGTACGCGCTGAATAGCAGTGCCGGTCCCATCCAACCGAGGGCTACGAACAGCAGCGTGGTGATGAACGGAGTGAAGCCTGAGACCATGGCCGAGAACTGGTAGGCCAGCGAAGCGCCGGAGGAGCGGGTCTTGGCCTGGAAGAGCTCGGGGAACCAAGCGCCCTGGGCGCCGGCCAGAGAGTTCTGGCAGACGGCATAGGCGATCACAACGGTGGCGATGACGAACAGGAACATCCCCGTGTTGACCATCAGGAACATCGGGATACCGAACACGACGGCGAAGGCGCAGGAAATAATGTAGACGGGACGGCGTCCCACCCGGTCCGTGAGCCGGCCCCATGCCATGGTTGCGAAGATACCGATGGCGGAGGCGATGCACAGGGCGGTCAGTGTCTCGGTGTTGTTCGCCAGTTCCGCGGTGTGCAGGTAGGAAATCATGTAGGTGACAGAAACGGCGTAGCCGGCGGTTTCGGCAATGCGCAGGCCGAAGCCGCGCACAATGTTGCGCCAGTCAGTGCGGATGACCTCCACGATGGGGGATTTGACGATGTCGCCCTTGTCCTTGACGTCTTCGAAAACCGGTGACTCGGGAACCTTGGAACGGATAATCAGGCCGACAGCCACCAGCACAATGCTCGCCAGGAACGGCACGCGCCAGGCCCACTCGTTGCCCAAATGCACACTGAAGAGGAAGACCAAGTTAGCCAACAGCAGTCCGACGGGGAAACCAGCCTGGACAATGCCCGTGTACTTTCCCTTTTGCTTCCAAGGTGCGTGCTCGTAGCTCATCAGGATGGCCCCGCCCCACTCGGCGCCGAAAGCCAGGCCCTGGATGACGCGTACAGCCACGAGCAGGGCCGGAGCCAGCAGGCCGACCTGTGCGTACGTGGGCAGCAAGCCGATGGCGAAGGTAGCCAGGCCCATGAGGATCAGCGAAGTCACGAGTACGGGTTTGCGGCCCAGCTTATCGCCGAGGTGTCCGCCGATAATCCCGCCCAGGGGCCTTGCCGCAAAGCCAACGCCAAGAGTGGCGAAAGCGGCCAGCGTTCCCGTCAGCGGGTCGGCGCTGGGAAAGAAGGCCGTGCCGAAGTAGAGGGCCGCGGCGGTGCCGAAGCCGATGAAGTCATAGGTCTCGATGACAGCGCCGACACCTGAACCGATAGCGACGCGCTTGGCGTCTTTGGTTCCGTGAACGGGTCCGCGCATTGTCAGAGCTTCGTTGCCCATGGATTTACCTTTCGAAGCGATGCCGGGAGCGGGGGGACCGCCGCCGTTGCTGTTGACAGTCAACAGCACTACGTCAACCAGTGTGACTCCGACCACTCGCCTCTGTCAACAGTCAACAGCAGATATTTATAGTAGTTGACTGTTAACAGTTGACTACTCTACCGTGGTTCACATCACAACTCTTCTGTGTGTCGGCACTATCTCCATCCGTCGGCTTCCCCGAAGAGGTTCCGATTTTCGTAAGGGACCACGAATGACGTTCCATCCCCGTCTGGGCTGCTCCAGCATCAGCTTTCGACATATGGATCTGCCCGCTGCGTTGGATACCATCGCCGGACTCGGATTCACAGAGATTGATCTCGGCGCCCTCCCCGGCGTTTGCGATCATGTCCCATACATTCTCGACGAGCCGGCGGTTGCTGCTGTCGCCAAGAGTGTGGCGGCCTCCGGACTGCGGGTGCGCTCGATCAATGGCGACATCGGCGACCTCAACCGGCCGCTGAATCTGCAGGAGCGGACGGAGCGAACACGACACCTGGACATGTTGCTCTTGCTCGCGGCACAAACCGCCGCGCAGGCCCTGGTACTGCCCTGTGGCGCGTTGGACCATAAGCCCGTCATGGGCCTTGAGCAGGACCTGGACCTGGTGGCCACAGAATTAACCGCAACTGCCGCACGTGCCGCGGACGCCGGCGTCGACATCTGGACCGAATCCCTGCACTTCTTCCGGCTGTGCTTCATTACCGAACGCGCGCAACAGCTGGCGGACCGGCTGGTCGGCACGGACGTGCGGCTGGTAATGGACTTCAGCCACATCGTCGCGTCAGGCGGCCGCCCGACGGACTTTGTCGACCGCTTCCATGCGCGGATCGCCCACGTCCATCTGCGCGATGCCGTGCCCGGGGACATCAACCTCGGCATCGGAAACGGTCAGGCTGACTTCGCCGCGGGCCTGAAGGCACTGGCAGACAAGGGTTACACCGGCCACTTTTCACTGGAACTCGAAACCCGCGACGTCACCAACGAGGAACGCCCCGCCGCCGCAGCCCACGCCGCTAGCTTCATCACCAACCTCATCTAACCCTGCACCAACAATCAAGGAGATACTATGACCACCATCCAGCGCACCGCCGTCATCACCGGAGCCACCTCGGAGCGCGGCATCGGCGTGGCCACAGCCCGCCGCTACGCCCGCGAGGGCTGGGCCGTTGTGATCCTGGACCTCGACGGCGAGAAGTCCTCGAAGGTAGCCAGCGAAGTTCGCAACGAGTTCAACGTGCCGGCCTTCGGCCACGAGATCGACGTGACCAGCGAAGACTCCGTCGCCGCGGCACAAGCTGCCGTCGAGGCCGAGGTCCGCGCGGGCAACCTGCCGGTTGTTGGCGCGCTCGCCAACATCGCTGGCATCACCTCCCCCGCGCCTTTCCTGGAGACCACCCTTGACCTGTGGAACAAGGTCATGGCTGTCAACGCAACCGGCACCTACCTTGTCACCAAGGCCTTCCTACCTGGGATGCTGGAGAACAAGTGGGGCCGGATTGTGAACATGTCCTCGGTCTCCGCCCAGCGCGGCGGCGGCGTCTTCGGCAAGGTTCCCTACTCCTCGGCCAAGGCGGCCATCCTCGGCTTCACCAAGGCCCTGGCCCGCGAGCTCGGCGATAGCGGCGTGACGATCAACGCGGTCACCCCCGGAGCCGTGGACACCAACATCCGTGTCGGCACCACCCCCGAACTGGAAGCCGCGATCGCCCGGGACATCCCGATGGGACGCACCGGCAGCACCGAGGAAGTCGCCGCAGTCATCACCTTCCTCTCCAGCGAGGATGCCTCCTATCTGACCGGCTCCACCTTCGACATCAACGGCGGAAGCCACATGTACTAAGCCGCGCGCCGGCCGCAGCACAGGTACCAGCTCTTATCCGTCCTGCTCTGAGGAAACAAAGAGGAGTAGCTTATGAGTACCAGCGCCACCGCCCCATTCACCGAAGACGTCCGCGTCCGGGACTGGACGGCCCTCCGCCCCGGCGACCGGGTCCTAATCCAGGAGCTATCCGGCCACCGGCAAGCGGGGGTCGTCGACGAGGTATCGGACGCAGGCGACGTTCTCTGGATTCGGTATTCCGGGCTGAATTCGAGAAGGCTGGTCCATGCGGCAGAAATAGCCGGAATCACATGCCGAGCGGCCCAGATCGAACCGCCTAGACTAGCCGCACTGCTCGATGCTCCAATGATTCATCGCGTGCGGAGCCGTCGCCTAATGGCCTCCGCGTAAACGGAGCATTCCCCACCAGAGGGTTTTTGTCCATCTGCGCCCTACCAGTGAGGGGCTGACGATCGAACGAGATCGTCCAGCCCCTCACTCGCGAGCCGGTCCATGTTGTGCACGACGACGGTGTCCCCGTCGCGGGGAAACCGGAGCGGATCGGCCCGCCGTGGCAGGCAAGAGCCATATCGGTGTACACCCGGCCCAAAAGTCAGGTTTTCACGCTGGCTGCTCGTTTAGGTCCAGCGCACTAGCCGCGCGCTTACCCCCACATACCCCTCGGAATCGAGGGATGACTATAAGAGCCGTCAGCGTTAGTGTGAGTCACAACACAGCCGCTGTCGCCGGCGACCGCGCTTCGCCAGGTGGATCAGGACACGAGGTGAACACTCATGGAATCGACCGCTGAACGTGCCGCAGTTGACCGCGAACGACTGCGAGGAATCAAAGAAGCCGCCTACCGCATCCGGACCAACTCGCTGATCCAGGCCGAGGTGCAGGGGCAGGGCTATATCGGCCAGGCGTTGGATCTGGCCGATGTATTGGCGGTCCTGTACACCGATCAACTCAAACTCGACCCTGCGGACCCACACTGGGAGGGCAGGGACCGCTGCCTGCTCTCGATAGGGCACTATGCGATCGCCCTCTATGCCGCCTTGGCTGAGGCAAACTTCTTTCCCCATGAGGAACTGAATACCTACGCGACTGATGATTCACGCCTGCCAATGTCTGCCATGGCCTCCTACACGCCCGGTGTAGAGATTTCCGGCGGATCCCTGGGGGCACGGTCTCACAATTGCAATCGGGGTCGCATTGGGGCTCAAGCGTAAAAATAACGGGGCTTTCGTGTACAACATCCTTTCAGACGGCGAACTCAACGAAGGTTCAACCTGGGAGGCAGCCGCGGTAGCGGCGCACCACAATCTGGATAACCTGATTGCCATCGTCGATTTCAATGATCAGCAGGCCGATGGCAAGAGCCAGGAGACGTTGAGCATGGAGCCTGTCGAGGGGAAGTTTGAAGCATTCGGATGCGTCACCCGCCGAGCGGATGGCAATGACATTGCGGCCGTAGTCACTGCTCTTGAGGACCTGCGGGCCGCCGAGGCAGCCAAACCTCGCTGCCTGATCGTAAATACCAAGCTCGGCAAGGGTGTTGATTTCCTGGAGAACAGGGAGAAACTGCACTTCATGTCCGTGGCTCCAGATGAATGGGAGCTTGCCCACCGACAGCTGAAGGAGTCATTCGAAGCATGAGTACCGTCCAGAAAAAGAAACTGACTTCCGATGCGATGAGCGCTTCGCTCGCCAGAAAGGATCAGCGGACTACCGCAGCGCCATTGGGACACGCTCTCGTGGAGCTTGCACAGCAGGACGAACGCATCGTGGGGCTCTCGGCCGACCTGGCCAAGTACACGGACCTGCACATTCTCCGTGACGCAATGCCGGATCGCTTCTACCAAATCGGCATGGCGGAGCAAGCCTTGCTCGGAGCCGCCGCCGGCCTGGCGATGGAGGGATTCATTCCTTTCGCCTCGACGTACTCTGTCTTTGCGACGCGTCGGGCGTACGACTTCCTGTGCCTGGACATCGCCGAAGCCAACCTGAACGTCAACATGGTCTGTGCCCTGCCCGGACTCACGACCGGCTACGGACCCTCCCATCAGGCAACGGAGGACGTAGCCATCCTGCGCGGGATGCCCAACCTGACCATCGTTGATCCGTGTGATGCGGTGGACATCGAGCAGGCTGTTCCACAGCTCGCGGCCCACGAAGGACCCACCTATATGCGCATGCTGCGGGGCAAGGTTCCCCGGGTGCTGGACGAGTATGACTACACCTTCCAACTGGGCAAGGCGCAACTCCTGCGTGACGGGGCGGAGGTGCTGCTGATCTCAACGGGGCTGATGACTGAACGCGCTCTGGAGGCCGCGAGAATTCTGGAGCTCAACAGGGTGGACGTGGCGGTGCTGCACGTTCCCACACTCAAGCCACTTGATGAGAAGACCATCCTGCGCGAGCTGATACGGGACAGGGTGGTACTCGCCTGTGAGAACCACTCGATCATCGGCGGGCTGTTTGACGCCGTCGCGCATACGGCATTTCGCGAGGGCGTTGGCCGCAAAGTCACTCCGATCGGGCTACCCGACGAGTTCCTCGATGCCGGGGCGCTGCCCACCCTCAATGAACGCTATGGGGTCAGCACCTCAAAAATCGCCGATCGCGTCAAGTCCCTGCTTAGTCCCAGGCACACTGAACGTCCCGACTGAGTCCTGACGACATTCGCCAGTCACCGCCGATATGTCTGAATCACTTGGGAGTCATCGCTCTTCTCCCAGCCAGCTTCCGCCGCTGCCACATACCGTGCTCGCGCCGCACAGAGCAGGGGCGCATCGAAGCCGATTTCATCCGCGATGTCCTGCACCAAGGTGGCGTCCTTCACGAAGATGCTGATCGCGCTCGTCACCTCGGCGTCAGCCCCTTCCAGCATGCGTGGGCCGCGGTCCGACAACATCCAGGATCCCCCGGCCCCACCAGCGACGGCCGATAGCACCTTCTCCGCATCGAGGCCCAGTTCCGTCGCGAGTGCGAGGGCTTCGGCTGCGGCCACAATGTGGACCGAGCACAACAGTTGGTTCACCGTCTTGTATGCCTGTCCTTGCCCATTAGTCGTTCCGCAGTCTATGACCGTCCCGAGTGCTTCAAGGACGGGCCGCGCGTAGTCCATGGCCTCCTTCGGCCCGGACGCAAACAGCCGGAGCTCGCCGGTCACAGCTCGGGCCACACCACCGGTCACGGGCACGTCGAGCACCTGGACGCCGGTGGGAGCCGCGGCGGCCACCTCTCGGACGGCGCGCGGTCCAACAGTACTCATAACCAGCAGGACGCTGCCGTCGCGCATGTTCCGGAGCAGGCCGTCCTCGCCAAGGGCCGCTCCCAGTAACTGCTCCGGCGTCGCCACCATACACACGACGACATCGGCAGTTGCGGCGGATCGTGGCGACGGCTCGGCGGCGAGCCCCAATGCTACGGCCTTTTCCCTTTGTGCATCAGAGGGGTCGACACCGGTCACCTCGAATCCCGCGTCGAGCAGTTGCTCGGCCATAGGTAATCCGATGGCACCGATCCCGATGAAGGTGACGCGGCGTGGCAATGGTGACATTACTCTCCTCATGTTGTGCGGTGGGATGCGGGCGAGCTAGACAAAGATGTCGAGCAGAAGGCACATGGCAAGACCAACGACGGCGAATGTCGCCTGCGCCAAGGTGTAAATCTTGAAGGTTCCCTTGGTTGTGAAACCGAGCATTTGCTTGAAGATCCAGAACGTATTGTCTGTGACGTGTCCTCCGAATGCGGCGCCGGAGCCGGAAGCGAGGAGGATGAGGATCGCGGACGTTTCGATGGAACCCATGATCGGTGCAAGTAGGGTTGCCGCGGTGATTGCCGCAACTGACGCTGATCCTTGGGCAAGGCGCAGGACCGCGGCGACCATCCAGGCGAGCAGGACGGGAAGTGCCGCATTTGCCTGGAACATCGAGCCCAGCATGTCTCCAATACCGACCTCGGTGATTACCTGCCCCAGGGAGCCTGCGACGCCGGTGAACAGGAGGATGGAACCGGAGGTCTGCGCACCCTTGGTGATCAAATCGTCAATACCATGGCGCGTGACGACGGGGATCGCGAAGACGATGCCTATGATCAGGCCGATCAGCAGGGCGACAACGGGGCTGCCGAGGAAGCCTAGGACGGCGATCTCCTGCCCGGCTGCCCGGGCGATGGTGTCGATAATGATGAGCAGGATCGGCACGATCACGGGAAGCATCGCGACGACCAGTGGCAGCCGGTGCGGTGTCGTGGTGGCAACGGTGGGAGTCGCTCCCTTACCGGCCACCTCAGTGGTGCCTTCGGTGGTGGCGTCTACTTTTCGCTGGGCTTCAGCGGCCTTTTCGCCCTCCGGCGACAGACCGAAAATGGAATCGTCGAAGTCGGGCTCCCGGTCCTTCACGGGGTCAAAGATCTTTCGCATCAGAAGGTCGTGCAGGAAGATGCTGGAGATGATGAAGAAGATGCCGAGGGGGATTCCCCATAGCAGCATGGTGCCGATTTCGACTCCGAGCGGTCCTGCGACGGCGAGTGCTGCGACGCCAGGAACCACGATCAACAGGCCCACTTCAAGTCCGATCGCCAGCGCGCCGGCCAGCGTAGCGATGCTCTTTCCGGTTCGCTTGGCGATGGCGCCGGCGATGGGCGCAAGGATCACTAGCGCGACGTCGAAGTAGATTGACGGAAAAATGATTCCTGAGGTAAGACCAAGGACATAGGGCGAGCGTTTCGGGCCGACGATCTTAAGGAGCCCGTCCACAACACGCTGCATGGTTCCAGTGGCCGAGAGTGTGGTGCCGATCATCACGCCGAAGCCGATGATCAGGCCGACCTCCGCCATGAGGTTACCGAACCCGACGTTGACAGCTTCTACCGAGCTGGCGAACCCCAGCCCGCTGGCCACACCGAGGTACAGCGCGCCGACGACAAGTGCAACGACGGGGTTGATCTTGCCCCAGACAATCATCAGGATGATGCCGATAACCGATACGGCGAGGTGTATCAGAACGATAGTATTCACAGGTTCTCCAAGAGGTGCGTCGCCGGAAGAACCGGCCACAGGGGGTGGAATAGCTGGTGCGTTCTCGCGTCAGTGCGCCCTTTTTCCAGCGTTGTCCGTTCGGTGAAGGGCTAGTGCATGTGGCTGCCGCCGTTGATGTCCAGGGCGATTCCGGTGAGGTAGGCGGAGTCTTCGGAGGAAAGGAAGGTTATGGCGGAGGCGACCTCTTCGGTGGTGGCCGTCCGGCCTACCGGCACGTCTGCGGCGATAGCTGCTTCCTGCTCCGGGGTGCTGCCGACGCGGATATTGGTGTCGACTGCTCCGGGGGTGACGGCGTTGACCGTGACTCCTGTAGCTCCTAGCTCCCGGGCCAGTGCTTTGGTGAGGCCGAGGATGGCAGCTTTTGCGGCTGAATAGGGCACTTTGCCAAATACTCCTCCGCCGCGCTGAGCGGAGACGGAGGACATGTTCACGATTCGCCCCCACCGGTTTTCCAACATGTCTGGCAGGAATGCCTTGGTGACCAGATAGGTGCCGGTGGCGTTGACGTCCATCACCCTATGCCACAGTTCCAGGGTGGTGTCGAGAAAGGGCACTGGCGAAGTGATACCGGCAATATTCGCCAACGCTCCGACTGGTGGCAGCTTACCGGCAGCAACTTCCGCGGCTACCGCATCATGAGCAGAGGTCACCGACGCCTCATTCGCCACGTCCACTGCGTGGCCAAAAGCCACCACATCGAAGTCGGCGCTGATGCTGCGGGCGACCTCCTCCGATCTTCCGCCGTCTAGGTCCAGAACTACCACTGCCCAGCCCTCCCGGGCATAGCGTCGTGCGGTCGTTATGCCGATACCGCTTTCGGAGGCGGCTCCGGTTATGACAGCAGTGCGTTGGGTGTGTGACATGTTGCTCCTAGGTTGAGAAGTGGATTCACCGCATCGTGCGGGAGGGCTGCCCGATGCGGTCCGAAAAGGCTGGGCGTACAGCCGCAGGGCCCGGGCTGAACGGCACCTGGTCAGAGATACTCGGCAACGCCCTGAGACCGAAGTATCGAATCGTCATCAGCGCATCCGAAGGCGATGGTCGGCGGAATGTGGACGAACAGCCCAGATGCTGGGAGAACATCGCCAGATCCTCACATGGTCGACTTGTTGTGTGCCAGATCACGTTACCGCCGTTATCTGTTAACAGTCAACATCGTGGCCGAATTTGTAGTCCTTGGAGGTATTCTGGGCGCAGTGCAAACTGTTATCACCCGCTCCGTAGCTGCGGTCGGCCCCTAGGGGCGACAGCAGAACGAAGGACTAGCAGGAAACGAAGAACGGCGCGGCGCACCTTTCGGTGCACCGCGCCGTTCGTCTCTGCTTCAAACCCTCGACATCTATTTCAGGCAGGGACGCAGCTCCACGTCTTCCAGCCGCGGATACGCGGCCTGGGTGCCCTTCTTGGTGGTGGCGAGGGCCGCGGCGACCGAGGCGAAGGCGGCCGCCTCGGCCAGGGCCTCCCCCGCGGCAAGCCGTGCGGCGAGGGAGCCGGTGAAGGCGTCGCCGGCTCCGGTGGTGTCCACGGCGATGACTTTGGTGGGGGCAATCCGGGTGATCCGGTTGCCTTCGGAGGCCTGCGAGTCCAGCACCACGGAGCCACGGGCGCCGAGCGTGACCACGGCCCGCTCCAGCCCATGCTCCGCGAACTTCAGCCGCACGGGCTCCCACTCGGCCGGTTCCGCGCCGGCGCCGGGCATGTCGGCGCCGCCAAGGAAGAGCGAGGCTTCATGCGCGTTGACCAGCAGGACGTCACTGAGTTCGGCCAGGCTCTGCGGCACCGGCGCGTAAGGCGAGAGGTTGAGCAGCACTGTTGCGCCGGCGTCGTGCCCTGCTTTTGCTGCCGCTTCCACCGTCTCCAGACCGGCCTCGAGGCAGAGGCAGACCACGGCGGCGCCGTCGAAAATACCCTGCGCTGCCGCGATGTCAGCCGGCGCAACCGTGCCGTTGGCGCCGGCGGAGTAGATGATGGTGTTCTCGCCCTGCGCATCCACGGTGATGACGGCGACGCCGGTCTCCGCATCGGCCGTACGCCGCACGCGGGAAACATCCACGCCGGCCCCTGCCACGGAGGCCAGCAGCATATCCCCGTTGGAGTCCTCGCCCACGGCGCCGATCAGGGCGACATTGCCGCCCAGCCGACCCGCGGCCACCGCCTGGTTGGCGCTCTTGCCGCCCGGGTTCACCGCGAAGCCCTCGCCGTGCAGGGTCTCGCCCGGGTTGGGCAGCCGCTCTGTGTAGATGGTCAGGTCCGCGTTCAACGAACCGACGACGACGATGCGTCCGGCCTGCGGGTTCACTTTTCCACCTCGGCGTCGACGGGCTTGGGGATCAGCAGCGAGGCCGCGAAGGCCGCGATCGTGATGACCAGGCCGACCACCACCACCGTGAGGTAGGAGCCGCGGTCGCCCAGCGCCGAGGTGCCCACGAGCACCGCTGGCAGGACCAGGAAGCTCAGCCCGGCGCCGAGGTTGAAGGCGCCGGCGTTCATGCCGGGCAGGAAGCCGGGGTTGCCCGGGGGCGAGAGCACCACGCCGAGCCCGTTGAGCATGATGTTCGCGGTGCCGGCGTACATGATGCCGAGCAGCGCGGTGCCGGCGACCATCAGCGGCAGGCTGTCCAGGCCGAACAGCACGATGATGAGCAGCGAGACGATGCTGCCGATCATGCCGATGCGCAGCACGTTGGTGTAGCCGAGGACCGGCGCGAGGCGTCCGCTGATCGGGCCGAAGACCCAGCCCAGCAGCGCGTACGGGGTCAGGATGAGCAGCGCGGTTTCGGTGGGGCCGATGCCGAACCCGGGGGCGGCGGCCTGCACGTAGGCGGGGACAATCCCGTTGATCACGGCGAAGATGCCGGTCATGGTCAGGACCGTGGTCAGCAGCGGGGCCCAGGTGGAGCGCTGGCGCAGGTGGACAATCTCGACCATCGGCTGCTTGGTGCGCTTTTCGGTGGCCCAGAAGGCGGCGAACGCGGCGGCGGCCACAGCGATCAGGACCAGCGAGAGGACCAGCGTGCCCATGGAGAAGGCGCCCACCAGCTTGGCGGCCTCGTTCAGGGCGGTCAGCAGGGCGCCGACGGCGACCACGATGAAGACGACGCCGGTCCAGTCCATCCGGGTTCCGGCCTGCGGCTTGCTCTCGGGCGTCAGCACGGCGACGAGGACCGCGGCGATCACGCCGAGAAGCACCATGAACCAGAAGATACTGCGGAAGCCGTAGTGCTCGGCCATGTAGCCGCCGAGGAAGGAATCGACGCCGGCCACGCCGCCGTTGACCGCGAGGATGACGCCCATCAGGGTGCCGTAGGTCTTCAGGTTGGGCACGGCGGTGCGCAGCATGATCAGGCACAGCGGCACGGTGGGGCCGCTGACGCCCTGGATGATGCGGCCTACGAAGAGCCAGGTGACGTCCGGGGCCAGCGCGGCGATTACGGAGCCGGCGGCGGTCAGCAGCATCATCCCGACGAGGATGCGTTTGCGGCCGACGATGTCGCTCAGCCTGGGCAGGAACAGCGAGAACAGCGCGGCAGTGGTGAAGAACCAGGTCTGGGACAGGCCGATAGCCGCTTGGTCGGTCTGCAGCTCCTCGCCCATGGTGACCAGGGCGGGGCTGAGCATGGAGGCATTGAGCTGGAAGGCCACGCAGGCCGTCAGCAGGGCGACCATCAGGGCGGTGGTGCCGCCGCGCGTGGTCTTGGTTTCGGTGAGAACGGCGCTCATTTCGCTGCCATCCCGGTGGTGACGGGCGCTGCGGAGGCGGGTGCCGCCGTCGTACTCGTGTTGGGTGTGCCGAGGTCCACCTCGCCGATCCGGACCAGCGCATCGGCGACCAGGTTCCAGAACTTGGTGCGGTCGAGGTCAACGGCCACGGACGTGTGGCAGTCCGCCGGGGCGGGGGCGCGGAAGTCGGCGACGGTCATGCCGAGGGTCAGCTTGCCCTGCAGCTCGATGTCCACCGGGACCTTGCGGGTGGTCATCACGGTGGGGTCGATGACGTACGCGACGGCGCACGGGTCGTGGACCGGCGGGAAATCGAAGCCCTGCGCGTCCTTGTAGGTCTGCGCGAAGAAGTCCATCAGTTCCCGGACGAAGCGGGCCGGGCCGGTGCCGACGGCTTCGATCTGCGCGACGACCTCGGGGGTGGCCAGCGCCTGGTGCGTAAGGTCCAGCCCCACCATGACCACGGGCCACTTCTCGTTGAAGACGATGTGCGCGGCCTCGGGGTCGATGATGATGTTGAATTCGGCCACGGCGGACCAGTTGCCCACGTGGTAGCCGCCGCCCATCAGCACAACTTCCTTAACCCGCTCGACGATGCGCGGCTCCCTGCGGGCGGCCATCGCGATGTTAGTGAGGCCTCCGGTCGGGACCAGGGTCACCGTGCCGGGCTCGTGCGCCATGACCGTATCGATGATGAGATCGACGGCGTGGCGCCGGTCCAGTTCAATGGTGGACTCCGGCTGGGCGGGGCCGTCCATGCCGGACTCGCCGTGGATGTCCGGCGCGGTTTCGATGGTGCGCACCAGCGGGCGGTCGCAGCCGGCGGCGAACGGGACACCGGTGATGCCGGCGATGGTGCCCACGGCCAGGGCGTTCTTGGTGACCTTGGCCAGGGTCTGGTTGCCGACCACGGTGGTCACGGCGAGCAGCTCGATGTCCGGGTTGCCGTGCGCCAGGAGCAGCGCCACGGCGTCGTCGTGCCCGGGATCGCAGTCCAGGATGATCTTCTTCGGTCCAGGGTTCACGGAAGTGGCGTCCATGTTTTCTCTCCACGTCATCGGGGCCCGCCGCAGCGGGATTCAGTCACAGGAAGTGTGACACCTCTCCTCCGTTACGTCAAACGCTTGACGTAAACCGCGTCAAGCGTTTGATGCCATACGACAGTTGGACGTGCTTATCATGGGCTCATGGATTCCTCGCGCCCTCCGAAGCAGCCGCTGCCTCCTGGTCGGCGGGTGACCGCGGCGATGGTGGCGGCACGCGCCGGCGTCTCCACGGCGACGGTTTCCCTGGTCGCCAACGGCAAGACGAGCGGCCGGGTCTCCAAGGACAACATCTCCCGGGTCCGGCAGGCCATCGCCGAGCTCGGCTATGTCGTGGACAGTATCGGCAGTTCCCTGGCGAGAGGCGTCAGTTCCATCGTGGTCCTGGTGGCGCCCGACATTTCCAACCCGTTCTTCGCCAAGGTCATCGCGGGAGTCCGCGAGTCCCTTGGCGCGGACTTCCAGCTGCTGCTCTCCGTCACCGAGGCCGGCGAATTCCCGCGCGCCGACGACATCCGGCGGATCCTCGCCCTGCGCCCGGCCGGCCTGCTGGTGGACGCCCCCGATGCCGCGTTCCTCGAAGACCTCTCCACCACCGGCCCCATGGTGCTGCTCGACGCGCCCGGGCTGGAGGCCTACGCCCCCTCGGTCAACCTCGACGTAGCCCACGGCGCCCGCGAACTCGCGGCGCATCTGGCCGCTTCCGGCCACCGGCGCGTGGCCTATTTGGACAGCGTGACCGGCACGGCCACGTTCGCCATCCGCCGGACCGCATTCCTAGAGGAAGCAGCCGCGCTCGGCATGACCGTGGATTTGGCACATCTGATCAGCACAACAATCGACGTGGGAGCGTCGGCCGAGGCGTTCGCCGCGGCCTGGCCGCAGTGGCAGAAGGCCGGCGTCACCGCCGTCGTCTGCGCCACCGACACGCACGCGTACGGCGTGCTGCAGGAAGCCCGCGTTGCCAGCGTGCGGATCCCGGACGAACTCGCCGTCGCCGGCTTCGACGACCTGCCCTACTCCGCCACCAGCAACCCCGGCCTCACGAGCGTCCACCTTCCCGCGGCCCGGCTGGGCCTCGAGGCCGGGGAACAGCTGCGCGGCCTGATCGAAGGCCGCGACCTCGAGCAGCCCCAGCTCACCCTGGAGAGCTCGCTGATCGTGCGCGGCTCAACCGACCGAGCCACCGCCAGCTAACTAACGACGGCGGCGGCGGCGCCAGCCTTGCAGGCGTCCGTCACCTCAGGCGCTGGCCTGCCGACGCACCATCTCGTTGATCCAGCTCGGCGCGAACGGCGAGGTGCAGTTCGGCGGCGTCGGGTAGTCCTTGAGCACTTCCAGGCGTTCGCCGATGTCGAGCGCCCGGGCGCGGTGTTCCGGATGCTCAATCCCGATCTGCGCCAGCGTGTGATTCATCGCCCACTGGAGGCGGTCCGGAGCGTCCTTCATCTCCGCCTCGATCGTGTCGAGCAGCCCCGCGAGGTCGAGTCCCTCGGGCTTCTTCGCCACCCGCTCGGTGGTCAGTGCCCAACCGGCACTGGCGACCACCGGATCCGCATCCTCGGTCCACTTCACCCGTAATTCCTCGGCGTGCGGGCTCTTCTTGACCACATAATTCACCAGCCAGTCGTGCACCTTGGGCGCGCGCGACGCGCGCAGCATGGCGTCCAGCTCGTCCTGCTCGAAGGCCTTTGGCCGGCAAACCAGCAGGGCCAGCAGCCGCGCCGCGGTGTTGTCCGTCGCCCAGAGCTCGCGGGCGAGATCCTGCTGCGTCTTCAGCCGCTTCGCGACCGCCCGAAGCTTGCTGAGGTTCACGCCGTGGTCGTCGCCGCGCTTCGCATTCGCCTCGCGCATCTTCGGATCCTCCAGCGCGGCCAGCTCCGCCATCACCTCGGCCACCGTCGTCCCTGCCATTCCACCCTCCCGGTTACTCACGTCTCGGGTTCCAGCCTACGGCTGTGGCGCCGAGCGCCCGCGCCGGGACGACGCGGAGACCGTGGCTTATTTGAGGAACTTCGACGTTCTCCGGTCCGCCAGCAGCTTCCCTCCGGTCTGGCAGGTCGGACAGTACTGCAGCGAGGAATCCGCGAAGGACACCTCCCGGATGGTGTCCCCGCACACCGGACAGGCTTCGCCGGTGCGGGCGTGCACCTGCATCGCTTTCCGTTTCGAGTCCTTCAGTTCGGCCGCAGGGCGGCCCGAAGCGCTGGCAATCGCGTGCGCCAGCACGGCGTGCATGGCCTCGAACAGCCTTGTCACCTCGTCAGGATCAAGCTTGGCGGCGTTGGCAAACGGGGACAGGTGCGCTGCGTGCAGGATCTCGTCGCTGTACGCGTTACCGATGCCGGCGATCGCCGACTGGTCCCGCAGCAGTCCCTTGATCTGGCCACGATGAGAGGTCACGATCTCCGCGAAAGTTGCATGGTCCACGTCGAGCGCGTCCGTCCCCAGCCGTGCGATACCCGGCACGTCGTGGGGATCCTTCACCACGTAGACAGCCAGGGATTTCTTCGTGCCGGCTTCCGTCAGGTCGAACCCCGGCTTCTCCTCGCCCTCGGCCGCGAACCGCACGCGCAGCGCCATGGGCCCCTTGCCCGGCCGCAGCGGCCCCGGTTTCAGCGCGTCCGACCAACGGAGCCACCCGGCCTTGGCCAGATGCATGACCAGATGCACGCCGCCCGCGGTGAGGACGATGAACTTGCCGCGGCGCTCGACGCCGGACAGCGGCTCCGCGCTGAGCGCGTCCAGCGGGACATCCGCGGTTTTCAGCACAGAGAAGGAAAGCACCTCCACCTGCGCGATCGTGGCCGGCGGGGCGCCAGGCGGGATGAGTTTGAGCCGCAGGAAGTCAACGAGTCCCTGCACTTCGGGCATCTCGGGCATGTTCCTACCTTATTGGTAGCACTCTATTATCCGCTGCTACCGCTGAGGAGTCCTCATGGCCGACAAAGCCCCGCGCCAAACGGCACCAACGAATCCGGCAAGTCCATCAAGGAAAAGCGCAGCGAGAACCGGGCCAAGGCCCTCCGGGCCGAAGCGTCCGAGACAATCTCTTTACCGCGCCGCGGTCCGTGGCGCGGGCCCAAATAACGACGGCGGTGAGCCAGCGGCCATAGTCGCCCGTGGAACCCGCCTGGTACCTGCCGACGGAGTACTCTAGTCGGCTGAAGTCGGAGTCTCCCGGTTCAGACCCGGCCACCGCAGCCTTCGATCGCCATCCGGGCGAAGGTCTTGGCCTGTGCGGTGTAGTTGCGCACGGCGGCTATGGCTGCGTCCCCGTCTGCCACCTGCAGCGCCGAGGCCAGCTGAACAAGATGCGTGTGATCCAGCAGCGTGCGCCAATCCGCCTCATTCCATGCTTCGCCCCAGACCCCCGCGATGCTCAGGCGCCGGTAGGAATCCAGTAACTGGACGGAGCCGGAGGATCTGACCAGCTCCTGGTGGAAGGTCGAGTGCAGCTCCAGGAATTCGCGCAGCGACCCGGTTTCGGAGGCGCGGAGTTGTCCCATCGCCTCGGCGAGGCCCACCAGTCGCCCCACCTGGTTCCGGTCGAAATCCCTGATCTTGCTCGCGATGACGCCCATTTCGATCGTCGCTCTGCCGTCGTAGAGGCTGTCGCTGAACTCAACCGTGATTGGGGCCGCGGTGAACGCGCCATAGTCGGTGCGCACCACCAGGCCTTCGGCTGTGAGCTTGACTAAGGCGTTGAAGACGTCATTGGATTCTGAGCGAAGCGAGTCGACCAGCGCGTCGATGTCGAGGTCCTCGCCCAACGGGGTTTTCCGCGCCAGCACCCACTGACGGATCTTCCTATAGGTGTCCAGTTCCTTCACGCGTTCCAGCCGCCCGAAGGTGCCCCGGTAGTAGGCCAGCGGCTCCCCGGGCGCGGATTCCGCGTCAACGACGCGCCCAAAGAACACCGAGTGCGTCCCGCCGCTAGGCGATTCGGCCACCACGCAGGTGATGGCGGCCAGCACGTCGTCCAGGACAGGGACGCCGACGTGGTCCGACAGCCGATAGGCAACACCTGCGAACTTGTCCACGCCCTTGCGACCGAATTTCATGGCCAGGTCCTTTTGGTCCTCGGCCAGAATGTTGATCACGTAGACCCCCGCCCGGACCACTGCATCGTGCGTGCTGCTGCTTTGGTTGAGACACATGAGCATCATTGGCGGCTCCATGGAGAGCGAACTCACGGCAGAGGCAGTGGTTCCGTAGAGCTGCCCTCCGTGCGCCGTGGTGATGACTGCCACGCCGCTGGCGAAATGCCCCACAACTTGGCGGAAGACATCCTGGTCAAATGCCGGTGAAGGGGCGAACGTATCCTGGTTCAATGTCTTGGTCTCCATCTGGTAACTCAGGCGGCCGGGCGGTCGAGCTTCAGGTTCTCGCGCAGGGTGGTGCCCTCGTATTCGTGCCGGAAGTAGCCGCGTTCCTGCAGCTCGGGCACGAGCTTGTGGCAGATGGCTTCAAAGCCACCGGGGTTGAATGGGGAGTTGAGGTTGAAGCCGTCGCAGGCGCTGGCAGTGAACCAGTCGACCATGGCATCGGCCACTTGGCCGGCGGTCCCGGCCATCCACATGTGGCCGGTGGAACGGGCGCGGTCAACGATCAGCTCGCGCAGCGTCATCTGCCCCTCTATGCTCTTCCTGCGGAAAATATGGTACCGGCTGCCGCGGTCCGGGTCCTCGGAGAAACGCTCGGCCGGGATCTGCTCGTCGAAGCCGATGTCGTCGACGTCGATCTTGAGGTCCCCGCTGATCTGCCGGCGGCCTGCCTCCAGATCTAGGTAACCAGCGAGTTCGGCGGCCAGTTCCTCGGCCTCCTGCGCCGTGTCCGCGATGATTGGCAGGATCCCGGGGATGATCTTGATGGAGTCGGCCTTGCGCCCCTTGGATTCCACCAGCACACGCATCTTGGCGTAGAAATCCTGTGCCTGCTTTTTGCGCGGCTGCGCCGTATAGATGACGTCAGCTACTGAAGAGCCGAGGTCCATGCCCGGCACCGACGAACCGGCCTGTACCAGAACCGGGCGCCCCTGCGGCGGCCTCGGCATGTTGATGGGCCCCTGCACGCTGTAGAACCGCCCCTGGTGGTTCAGCGGTTTGAGTCCCGCCGGTTCGACCCAGACGCCGCTTTCGCGGTCGGCGCGAATCGCGTCGTCGCTCCAGCTGTCCCACAAACGCATCGTGACATCGACGAATTCGGCCGCACGCTCGTAGCGCTGCGCGGGGTCGGGAGCGGCATCGCCGCCGAAATTCGCGAATCCGTCCCTCGACGTCACGATGTTCCAGCCCGCCCGGCCGCCGGACATGTGGTCCAGGCCGGCGAACTGCCGGGCGGTGTTGTACGGCTCCGAGAACGACGTCGACATGGTGCCGATGAGTCCGATGTTCCGGGTCCGCGCGGCCAGCGCGGAAAGGACGCTGATCGGTTCATAGAACCCGTTCATCATGATGTCGCCGCGGAACAGGTTGTTGGCGTGCACGATGTCCCCGAAGAAGACCGCGTCCAATTTCGCGTCTTCGGCCATCTGCGTCAGGTCGGCGACAAAGGACAGGTTACCGAGTTCCTCCGCCCGGCTGCCCGGTCGGCGCCAGCTGTCGCGATGGTAGCCGGCGGGCAGCATGAAGGTGGTCAGCACCATGTGGTTGGGCTGGTTCGTTTCGGCGGTCATGAAGTGTCCTCTCAGGATTCGTTGTGCCGGACGGTTACCGGCTGCCGGGCAGACGGCCTGAACAGCGGAAGGCTCAGGTAGCTCTCCTGGCCGGGGCCGCTATGGATGGTCCAGGTTCCGTTGTTCCTCGAGCTGGTGTGCCGGATGACCGGCGAGTTCAGGTCCGGGTCCCGGTAGACGAAGTCATGCCCCAGGACGGTTACCACCAGCTTCTCTCCGGCATCGAAGAAGACGCCGGCGGGCCAGATCTCAACATCGAGCTCCCGGGGCCGGCCCGGCACGAGCGGCTCCTCTGCCTCATGCAGGTGCACCGGCTGCAGCTCGGACGACTTCTCGACGTCCAAGGCCTGATGGCTCGCCCGTAGCCAACCCAGGGCCACCGGGCCGTCCTCGAAAAGTGCGTTGAAGGCGAACCGCCGCTCGGTCCCGTCGACCGCGAATTTCCGGACGGCAACAAAGATGTCGGCGTCCTGTGCCTGGTCGGCCTGCAGCACGAGTCTCAGTCGCATCGGTCCCACTAGGTCAGTCGGATCCGCGAAAACATGCGCCAGGTCCACCGAATCCGCCATTGGATCGAACGTGATGCTCTCGGCGACGTCGGGGGCTCCGGATCTCAGGGCCCGGTTCCCCAAGTGGGCATGCAGGCGCACGGCCTTGTCCTCGGGAACCGGCCACGGCACGTCCTCACGGACAATGTGGCACTGGGCAGAGTCCAGGACCTCTAACTGGACCTTAGGCCAGGAAAGCGGACCCGGCCCCCTGTCTAAGAGGTAGTAGTCGAAGAAAACCCGCTGGCGCTCCACGTTGGTGGGTTCGTAGAAGTACCGCCACTTCTTCTGCCCATGCACCTGGAGCCATTTCTGGGCGGAAGACATCTGCCTGTACGCCTCCAGAGTGCCGCGCGTGTGCAGCCCGTGGTCGCTCCAGCTGGCTACCACGTAGGCAGGTACTTCGATCTGCGACAGGTCGGGGTAGCGGTTCTGGTAGTACGGGGACATCAGCGGGTTAGCCGCGACGTTGGCGGCGGTGTCCTCCGTGCGGGTCAGCGAGTACCTCATGTTGCGCGAGGCCCTGGGGATGAACCCGGTTTCGGGGATGCCGCCGTGGTAGCAGAACTCCCGGTACCAGTCCGAGAAGCACTCCCACGGACTGATCGCCTTGAGCGCCGGCGGCTGCATGGCTGCGGCAACGTACTGGATTCCGGCCAGGTAGGACACGCCCAGCATGCCGACCCTGCCGTTGGACCACTCCCGCGCCCCGAGCCACTCGATCGCGTCGTAGACGTCCTCGGCTTCCTGCGGCCCGTTGTGCACGCCCTCGCCCTCAGAGTGCCACATGCCTCGTGGATCCGTGTAGACGACGGCGTACCCATGGCGACACCAGTAGTCGGGGTCCGGCGCTTCGAAGCCGGTCAGCGGGGACATCCACCCCGGCTCGATGCCGGCCGACGGCCATAGCATGTCCTTCTGGTTGTGCTTGCCGTAGGGCCCCCAGGCCAGCAGGATCGGCAGGTCGGTCTCAACACCGCCCGGCCGGTAGATGTCGGCGTAGATCCGGACTCCGTCCCGCAGGGGGACGGCAACGGTGCGGTCGATCCGCAACCCGTCGAGGTCCTCGGTCACCTGCTCGAGCGGCGGCAGTGGCGGCTTGCCTTCGGCAGTCCTTGGATCGAGCCCGGGCTCGGTGATGGCCGTGTAGGTGAACTGGTTCATAGTGTTTTCCAATCTCGGCGTGGCGGGCTAGCGGTCAAGCACAACGAGGGACGGCTCCGGGACGTGGAACCGGAGCTGAGTTCCGCCGTGCCGGTAGGTTGTGACGGCGTCCGCGGTGTCCGGTACCGCTACCGTGAGGCCGGTGCCGTCGGCAATGTCCACGATGACAGTGCGGCTCTCGCCCGTATAGGAACTGTCCCGGACAGTGCCCGACCCGCTGATGCCGGTGTCGTGCGGGTCGCCGATGACGACGTTAGAGCTGCGGAACGCGACGAACTTGCCCGGCTGCAGGCCGGCGATGGCTGCCCCCAACGGCAGCCGAAGCCCGCCCTCCAGTGTTGCCACGGGCTGTCCAGACTCCTCGGACACTGCCTGGCACTGCAAGATGTTCTCAAAGCCGACAAAGTCCGCGGCAAAGCTGGAGACCGGACGGGTATGGACTTCCGCCGGGGTACCCATCTGTTCCACCACCCCTGCGTTCATGATGATGACCCGGTCCGACAGGGCCAGCGCCTCATCCTGGTCGTGGGTGACGTAGATGGAAGTGTTGCCGAACTTGTCATGCAGGCGCCGGATCTCGCTGCGCATGGCGATCCGCAGCTTGGCGTCCAGGTTGGACAGCGGCTCGTCGAACAGCATCACGCCCCGGGCGGACACCAGTCCGCGGGCCAAGGCCACGCGTTGCTGCTGCCCGCCGGAGAGCTCGTGTGGAAAGCGGCTGGCGTGCTGGTCCATGCCCACCGCCGCCAGCGTGGAAGCGACCCGCTGCTTCAGTTCCGCCTGAGGGGTTTTCTGCCGCTTGAGTGGGTAGGCCACGTTCGCGGCCACAGACATGTGCGGCCAGAGCGCATAGCTCTGGAACACCATGCCGACCTGGCGTTTGTGCGTGGGCAGGAACGTCTTAGTCTGCGCCTGCACAAAGGTCTTGCCTTCGACCTGGATCGATCCCTGATCCGGGCTTTCGAGTCCGGCCACGCACCGCAGCGTGGTGGTCTTGCCGCACCCGCTCGGTCCGAGCAGGGTGATGAACTCGCCCGATGAGATGGACATGTTAATGTCCTTGAGGATCGGATTACCGTTGAACGCCTTGCTAAGGGAGCTGATCTCGATGTGCATCTTGTTTCCTAAATGGTTTGTTGCGCCTTGTTAGCGCGTATTGGCCAACACGTGCTCGGCCTTCCGGCCAGCGTCCGTCCAGTTGCCGGCGGCGTCCCCGGCAGGCAAGGCAGGCTGCGGCGACGACGCACCGCCGTCGTTGTTGCCGGATCCGCCGAGCTGCTTCCGCGAGGCGAGGGCTGCCAGCTTGCTGGCAGCAAACGCCACCGCAGCCACCAGCAGGAAGCTGGCGATGAGCAGCAGGGCGGCCGCTGCGGCGAGCGGGGCCTGACCTTCGGCATACCGGCTGTAGATCTCGACCGACAGGTACTCGGATCCTGATGACGAGAGGAGCAGCGGAATGGACAAGACACCGCAGATGACTACGAAGCAGAGCAGCCAGCCGCTGATCAGGCTGGGCAACATGAGTCGAACGATGATCTCCCAGATGGTGCGGTACTTGGACGCGCCGGAAACCCAAGCGGCTTCCTCCAGAGACTTGGGAATCTGGGCCATCGCCGCCGTCGTTGTCCGGCTGGCCAGCGGGATGGTCGCCACGAAGAGCGCGAAGACCAGCAGGACCGGGCTGCCGTAGAAGCCTGACAGGAACGGCACCCCGAGGAACAGCCAGAGGACTCCGAGCCCGAGGATCAGGCCGGGCATCGCCAGCCCGAGCCACTGGCTGTATTCGATGAACCGTGCCAGCGGTCCGGACCTGAAGCGGGCGGCCCAGGAGAACGCGGTTGCCGCGAGCATCGCCAGCAGCGCTCCGAGCATGGCCGTCGCGATGGTGTTCCAATAGCCGCTGACCATCTTCCGGCTGTTGAACACTTCCTCATAGTTGGCCAGCGAGAACCCGCTGGACGCCCCAAGGAACGGGGAGAGCGAAACACGGACCAACTGGATCATCGGCAGCAGGATGGTCAGCAACGCAAACACGACAATCAAGGCGGTGAACACCCAGCGCCAGAAGCCGACGTCGCGCCGCAGAACCCTGGACTCCTTGCCGCCCACGGTCACGAAGGAGCGGCGGCCCAGGACCTTAATCTGGATGAAGACCAGGGCCAGCAGCACCACCATCAACAGGACGGAAATCGAGCTGGCTTGGGCAAACAGCGGCCCGGTCGAGTTAGACAGGTAGGCGTATATCTCCGTGGGGATCACAAAGATGCCTGCTGGCACGCCGAGGATCTGCGGTGCGTCGAAGGACTCCAGGAACAGGACGAATCCCAAGATCATCGCACCAGTGATGGCCGGCGCCAGGATTGGCAGTTCGATCTGGAAGTACGCCCGCAGCGGGCTGGCTCCGCTGGTGCGGGCCGCTTCGTCCAGGGATCGGTCCATGGCCATGAACGGCCCGAGCAGCAGGAAAAACTGCAGCGCCACCAGGCGCAGCGAGGAGACGAAGACGATGCCCCACCACGACTCCATGTTCAGGATGCGCGCGCTGTCACCGAAGGCAGCGCCCAGCCACTCGTTCAGCAGCCCCACGTTCTGATTACCGAGGAGCCCCCAGGAGATGGCGAAGAAGAGGCCGGGAGTTGCGATGACGATGAACATCACTACAGGGATCATCTGGCGCAGCGGAGCGTTGGTCTTGGTGTAAACCGTGGCGAAGACCAGTGCCAGCAGCGTGGAGAGAGCAATCGTGGCCAGACCCATCGCCACCGTCTGAACGACGACGGAATGGGTGTCGGGCGAAGCGATGACGTTCAGGAACATCTGGACCGAAAATGAACCAGCGGAGCCAAACATTTCGGTCTTGAACGCGCCCTGCACCACCATCAGGGCCGGTCCCACGAAACAGACCAGACAGATCAGCGCAATGGACCACTGCGGATTGCTGGCGGCAAACCTCAAGCGCTTCAGCATCGCCCTAACCCCTAGACCGTCGCCGTATCGCGGGCCAGCGGGCCTCCGCCAATGACCCCGTCGGCGGGCAGGGCCGCCAGTTCTTCGTCGGAGTCCGGCCGCAGCACGCGGAACCACAGGTCCTTGATTTTCCATTCGCCATTTACGCGGATGTAGTGGCACTTGTACTTGCCTTCGGTCCACGGCCCCCACACCCGCATCATGCCGAATGACGTGCGGAATTCACACTGCATCCGATGCCAGGTCCATTCGCCGTAAGCAGCATCGCCCGAAACGGTGATCGACGGTGAGGACAGCACGTAGCCGTCCCGGCTCTTGACCACGTCTTCAAGGTCCGTCTGGAACATGCTGGCGATGGATTCCTTGCCCTTGTGCACGCCGTGCAGCCGGATGTCGCACACGGCGTCATCGGCGTAGGCGCTGGCGACACCGGCCCAATTACGGTCACCAAGATCGCGGACGTACTGCTGCTGAAGCCGCTCGATCTCCTTGGCGGATTCCAGTTCTTCGACTTTCCGTTGGAGTTCCCGGACAGCGGCAATCAGGTCTTCGTCATTCATTCCGGTGGTGCCTTTCTGGATGTTTCTGCAGGAAGTCGGTGCTACTTAGCGGTGATGGACTTGAACAGGTCGGCGTATTCCGCCATCTTTTCCCGCATCACGGACTGTTGGGGAAGCTCGACGAAGTTGGCGTCGGCCAGCGACGGCCAGCCGTGAGGGGAGGTAAGCGACGCGTCCTGGTTGATCGGGAAGTTTCCCGCCTCCAGCGTCTTCTCCTGGGCCTCCCGTGTACAGGTAGCTCAGCAGTAGCTTGGCTGCGTCACTGGACGGAGCCTCCGCGGCCAGCATCCACTTTTCGGTGGCAATTACGTTGTTCTCATCGAAAAACTGCACCTCGACCGGCGCCCCGTCATTCTGCGCGTTCAGGATGGAGATGCTCGC
The DNA here is from genome assembly GCF_059090425.1 of Arthrobacter sp. B055-34. Classification (NCBI taxonomy): domain Bacteria; kingdom Bacillati; phylum Actinomycetota; class Actinomycetes; order Micrococcales; family Micrococcaceae; genus Arthrobacter; species Arthrobacter sp. B055-34. The sequence goes on along the minus strand of NZ_JBNHFQ010000008.1, from coordinate 25,344 downwards.
CGACAGCGGCTGGTAGGCGAATTCCCCCGAGCTGATCGACTGCAGCGCCAACTGGTCCTGCGCCACGATCTTGGCGTTGTCGCCGATCGTCTTCAGCCATTCCTCGTCGACGACGCCTGCCTGCAGCAGCGTGGTGGACACGGTCATGGTGCCGCCCGGCTTGGAGGGATCCATGAACGTGAGCTTGCCGGCCCACTCGTCGTCGGCCAGGTCGGTCCACGACTCGGGCAGGTCCGACTCCTGCAGCAGGTCGGTGTTGTAGGAGGACGCGAACATCAGCGCCCAGGGCGCATGGTAGAAGCCGTTCGGGTCCGCGATCTGATCCGGGCTCACGCGGCCTTCGGCCCACTCGGGCATCTCGAACGTCACCGGCTTGTACTCTTCGGCGAACCCCTGCTCCGCATAGCGGTCAGCGTTGGGATTGGAGAGCACGTCCACCACGTGGTTGCCGCTTTGCCGTTCAGCTTCCAACGTGGTCTGCAGTTCGGCGCCCACGTAGGTCTCCGGAGTGATGGTCAAACCAGGGAAGCGCTCCTCAAAGGAGTCGTAGATACCCTTGAATTCATCGTGATGCCCGGCATAGATAGCCACGTCGGTTTCACCGGATTCGATGGCCGCGTCATATAAGGCCTGGAACTCTTGCTCCTGTTCGCTGCCGACCTGGAGCGGCGCCAGGTTGAGTTCTTCGCCCGAGGCGGCGGTACCTCCTCCGCCGCAGCCGGTTAGCAGCAGCGCTCCGGCTGCGACGCCGGCAACTGCGGCCTTAGGAAGGGCGCCGATCCTGAAGTTCAGCTTCATTGGTGTTTCCTTCGTTTTCACGACGGCGGGAACGGTCGTGGTGATCGCTATATTCGCAGTGCCCGGAGAGTTCCAGTCCTGCAGTGGACAGGAACCATTCAGACAGAAGTGCAAGCACTTAGTCAATAGATATTTGTAATTTTTATGAGCTACGACACACAGATGTCCTCACATGTATGGAAAATCTGCACTTTTCAGCGTGGTCGCAGCGAGAAAAATAATCAAAATTCATTATAGTTTCGTCTCATACATGATCTAATAGCGAGGAGTGAGTGACGGACAACACCCTCCCGACGAAGGACGGACAAGACATGGCGGACTGGAACTACATCATTGTGGGCGGCGGCAGCGCAGGCGCTCTGATCGCCGCTCGATTGACAGAGCAACCTGACTGCCATGTCCTACTCATCGAAGCCGGCCCGGATTACCGGGCCAAGGACACGCCGAAGGAATTCAAGGACCGGACCAAGGGTCTGGGCCTGGCCCTCGAGGCGCCGAAGAACCATTTGAACCCCGAGTTCTACTGGCACGGCATCACTGCCACCCGCGCCAGGGGCCAAGAGCCCTTCCAATACCGGCGGGGTCGCGGCCTCGGCGGCAGCTCCACCATCAACGGCCTGTATGCCATCCGGGGCGTGCCCGACGACTTCGCCGAGTGGGAGAAGCTGGGAGCCGAAGGCTGGGGCCCGGACGCAATGCTGGCTGCGTACTGCCGGATCGAAGATGAGCACGACTTCCCGGACATGCCATTCCATGGCGCCGGGGGACCTACTCCGGTCTACCGGGAGCCGGAAGGGGGCTGGGGCGGGGTGGACCGGGCGCTGAAAGAGGCCGCTCTCGACGCGGGTTATGACTGGAGCCCGGACCACAACGACCCGGCGAGCACCGGGGTATCCCCGATGGCCATGAACGTCCGGGACGGCGACCGCGTCTCAACCAACCATGCCTACATCGAGCCAGCCCGCGACCGCCCCAATTTGACCATTCTCGGGGACACGCTCATCGACCGCGTCCTTTTCGACGGAACCCTCGCCGTCGGCGTCCTGGACTCCGCTGGCGGAAAGTACCGGGTGGCCCACGGCGGCGAGGTCATCTTGTCGGCAGGCTCCAGTGCGTCGCCGGCAATCCTCATGCGTTCGGGGATCGGGCCCACGCAGGACCTGGCGGATCTGGGCATCCGGCAACTCGTTGACCTGCCAGTGGGCCGTAGCGCCCAGGACCATGCCGTGGCCTTCGTCGAATTGCCCGTCGATCCTGCCGCGCAGACATGCGTCGGCAACCGCCCGACCAACATCGTGGTCCGCTACAGTTCAGGCCTCGAGGGCGGCCGGACCAACGACATGATGATACTGGCGACCAACCACAACTACTGGTTCGGCAAGGAGACGGCCGGCTTGGCCGTCTCCTTGGAGCAGCCGCTCTCGCGCGGGCGGATGCGGCTGCGGTCGGCAGATCCCGCCGATGAACCGCACTTTGACCTGGATTTCCTCTCCGACCCCCGCGATCTGGCCCGCGTCAGGGACGGTTTGCAGAGGGCACGCACTTTCATAAAGCACGAGGCCTTCCGGCAGATCGCGACGGGCGATCCGACCTGGCCGCAGGACGACGCGGAGATCATGGCGACCGTCAAGGACACGATGCACCTGTGCTGTACGGCGAGGATGGGCCGCCCCGGCGACCCGGAGACCGTCGTCGACCCGCACTGCAGCGTGGTCGGTGTAAATAATCTCCGAGTGGTTGACGCCTCGATCATGCCGACAGTCGTCAGCGCCAACACCTACTTGACGGTCCTGGCCCTGGCAGAAGTTTTCTTCGACAAGAACCCGGAGCTGCTTGCCGGCTCCCGAGATGCCGCATTGTCGGCAGGAGGCGCCTAATGTCCATCCAAACAGCCACTGCCGCCCGCGACCTCGCTGCAGACCTGACCCTGAAAGCCGGACACCTGGTCAACGGACAACTCGCGGATGGGACGGCCGAGCATGTCGTAACCGCCCCTTGGGACCACAGCCTGACAGTCCGCTACAACCAGGTGGGCGTGGACGAGGTCCACAAGGCCGTCGCAGGTGCCCGCGCTGCCTTCCGGAGGCTGCGCAAGGGTGGCGGAGAAGCCAGCACTTGGCTGCTGACCATCGCCGACCGGCTTGAGGCCGAGCAGGAAAATTTCGCCACGCTAATTTCCTTTGAAAACGGAAAGCTGCAGCCGGCGGCGCGGGGTGAAGCAGCCGGAGCGGTTGCTAGCTTGCGCTACTGGGCCGGGCTCAAGCCCTCGGAGGAGATCATCGATTCCTCGCCCGCTCACGAGACCCGGCTACTGCGCTCGCCCCTGGGGGTGGCCGCAGCCATCACGCCGTTCAACATGCCGTTATTGATGATGGTGAACAAGATCGGCGCCGCACTCGTCGCAGGGAACACGATCGTTTGCAAGCCCTCACCCCACACCCCGCTGACTGCAATGCACTTCGCCCGTCTGGTCGCGGACATCGTGCCGGCCGGCGTGATCAACATTGTCTGCGGAGACGACGATGCCGGCCCCGCGCTAACCTCGTCAGCCCAGGTAGACATGATCACCTTCACGGGCAGCGTCGGGGTAGGCAAGGCAATCATGGCCTCGGCGGCAACCACGCTGAAACGTGTCCAGCTGGAGCTGGGCGGCAACGACCCGGCAATCATCTGCGCGGACGCCGACCTCGACGACGTCGTGCCGAAGATCTACCAAGCAGCCTTCGGCTCGTCCGGGCAGGCGTGTGTGGCAGTCAAGCGGGTGTACGCCCACCGCAGCATCGCCGACGAGATCGCCCGGAGACTCGCAGGGCTGGCTGCCGAATCTAAACCGGGCACGCCGTACACACCCGGAGCGACTATGCCGGCGTTGACGACCCATGGCCAGTTCAAGCTAATGCGGCGGCTGCTGGAGGACTCCCGGACACGCGGCGCGAACATCGCCTTCGAAGGAGACAGCACCGACGACGGGGGCTACTTCGCCCAACCATCGATCGTAACCGGGCTGCTTAACGGAACACCACTCGTCGAGGAAGAGCAGTTCAGCCCGATCCTACCGGTCGTTTCCTTCGACGCCGTTGATGATGTCATCGAGGCAGTCAACTGCGGGCGGTTCGGGCTCGGTGCCACGGTATGGACCCAGGACGCTGTTATGGCACATCATGTGATGGAACAACTGGAGTCAGGCATGGTGTGGGTCAACGGCCTCGGCCGCCCCAACCCCTCCGTTCCATTCGGCGGCGCCAAGGAAAGCGGAATCGGACGTGAAGGCGGGCAACTTGGGTTGGACGCCTTCACCGAACTCAAGAGCGTGACCTTCAACTTCAAGGAATCCGTCACATGATCCACGACGACACGATGAACGGAACAGAATCGATTGGCTCCGGCAACGGATACGTCAACGGGTACCGCCACCAATCAACCGGCGAACGCTTCAAGACCTTCGTTGACTCCGCGGTAGAGCGAGCCGAGCCAATCTTGGAGTTTGACGATCCGATGGTGTTGAAGCTGAGCCTCATGCTGCGCAAGGTGAACCAGCTGATGGCAGATGATGCCAACCGGCAGGTACATCAGGTGGAGGGGTGGACCCAAGCAAGCTTCCGCGTCTGCTTCGGCCTCTGGGTTGCAGGTCCTATGCCTCCGCACCAAATTGCATCGGCCGCGAACATGAGCCGTGCCACCGTCTCCGCGGCGATCAAGAAAATCGAGGAAGACGGGCTGATCAGCCGCGAACCCTCCACCGTGGACCAGCGCTCTACCGTCCTGCGGCTGACGCCAGCCGGTGAAGCAGCCGTCGTCCGCACCTACCAGTCCCACATCCGGCTTGAGCACGACTGGCTCCAGCCCCTCACCGACACCGAGCGCCTGCTCTTGTTCATGCTGCTCGGAAAGCTCTTGGATGGCCCGGCGGCCCAAGAAGGGCGAGCGTGAGAACGGAGTCTGCAGTTGCGTGCACCCAGGCACGATTACGAAAGGCCATTCGACCCGGGCGAGCACAGAGTCCACTGGTCTAATCCTGGCGCAGACGCCTACATTCCGTCCGGCGCCCGCCCCAGCGGCTGGGCCGGCGTCGGAAGCAGCGGATCCGGTGAACAAAGCGGAGCTACCGCGGGCTGCCCGGGGGCGACTTTATAGTCCTTGCCGTCGATCGACACAACAATCTCCGACTCAAGACCCGTGGTCGCGGGGAGTTCGTCGAGCAGCCGGACGACTGTACCCGCGGCGCTGGTTTCCACACCCAAGCGGTGTCCCCGCCACTGGAAGCGGAAGGCTATGCGCCCGAGCCGCGCGGGCAACCGCGGGGACAACTGCAGGTCCCCGCCTTCTGCAGCCCGCCCAGACCGCAGACCAGGGCCAACCATGCTCCGGCCAGCGACGCGAGGTGCAGCCCTTGCTCGCTGTCCTGCTGCAGATCGCGCAGATCCACGAAGGCTGCCTCCCGCAGATAGGCTAGCGCCAAGTCAAGATGTCCGGCGCGCGCGCAGACCACGGCCTGGGCCGCTGCTGACAGCGAGGAGTCGCGGACGGTCCGTGCCTCGTAGTAATCCAGGTTCCGGGCCGTTTCCTCCGGTGTGAAGGCGTCGGAGCACCACCAAAGGGCAAGCTCCAGGTCTGCCTGCTTGATCACCTGGCGCCGGTAGATCTTCGCGTAGTGCGCATGGTTCTGCACCGGGTAGGCGTCCTGCCGGTCCTCGAAGTCCCATTCGCGATAGGTGGTGAACCCCTCGTTCGCCTGATGCACCCCGAGCGCCTCGTCGTACGGGACGTACCTCGAGTCCGCGGCCTCCCGCCAGCGCGCCAGCTCCGCCGTCGTTACATGGAGCCGTCGCGCCGCCGCCGGGTCGCCGTCGCACGCGTCGGCTGCCCAGCGCAGGTTCCGCGCGGCCATGAGGTTGGTGAAGACGTTGTCGTCGACGCCGGTGTACTCGTCCGGACCGGTCATGCCGTACAGGTGGCAGCGCCCCTCGTGGTCGCGATGCAGCATCCGCGCCCAGACGCGTGCGGTTTCCACGAGCACGTCCAGTCCCCCGACGTCCTCAAGACTTCCGCCCGTGGCATCCGCCCAGAATGTAAAGCCCCGGGCGGCGTCGGCGTTGATGTGGGCGGCGGCGGTGCTGGCCGGCCAGTAGGCGGACGCTTCCCCGCCGTCGATAGTCCGCCACGGGAAGGAGGCGCCTTCCAGCCCCAGAACCTGCGCCCGCTCGCGTGCCTGCTCCAGCCCGGATGACCGCCAGCGGAGCATCCGGACTGCGTCCTGGGGCCGCAGCAGGGCCATGGAAGGGATCAGGAATCCGTCGATGTCCCAGAAGGTGTGCCCGCTGTAGCCGTAACCGGTCAGGCCCTTGGCGCCCACCGGCGCCGCGTTCACACACGCGGAGGCCTGCAGCAGCTGGAAAAGGTCGAAGCGCAGGGCCTGCTGCAGTTCCGGATCCCCGTCAAGCTCCACGTCCGCGGCATCCCAGAAGTCATCGAGAACGCGCCGCTGCTCCGCCAAGGAGTCGCCGCCACCCGTCGGATCCACGGCTTCCTCACCTAACAGCGGCAGGACCACGTGTCCGCCCGGCCAGGCGACAACGTCGCCTCCGCCGGAAACGGACAGCGCGACGACGCGCGGACCTTGGCTGAGAAGCTCCTGTGCCGCACGGACCACGTCCTGTTCGCCATCCGGTTCCCAGCCGACAAGCCCCTGGATTTCGGCGGAGTCGCCCCGCACCACATCCGCTCGGGACAGCACCCGTCGGCGGGTATCCTCATCCGCCGGTGCCCCGTCGGCGACCACCAGCGCATCCTCCGCGCACGCGTCGAGCGCGGCAGCCACTGCGGGGCCCGGTTGCTGAAGCTGGACCAGGACGGCGTCGGCGGAGCGCAGCGACTCCCGGCACGCCTCCACGTCATCGGGGCGAAGCAGCACCTGGTCATCGACGTCCTCTACCAGCCTTCGGACGCCCGGGGGCCCGACGAGGTCCAGCAGCAATGCAGTCCGCACGCCCCGCGCCGCACCACACCCGCCATCCCAATCCCGTCATCCACGGCCTGCTCGAGAACCTCCCGCCCTGCGGCGTCATCCCCAACAACTCCGACCAGTTCCACGCGCGCGCCGAGCTGACGGGAGGCAACGCCCTGGTTTGCGCCCTTGCCGCCCAGCATCTCCCGCCGCTCGCGGACCGTCGCGGAGCCGCCTTCTTCCGGCAGGTCGTCGATGGACAACACGAGGTCCCGCGCCACCTGTCCCACCACGACTACCTTGCGTTCGCTACCCTCCACCTGCGCCTCCTGGTCGGGTTCCGGCTACTGGCTTCATTCTGCCCCGAATTACGACGGCGGAGCTTGGCTTTACGGTTAAGGAGGGAATTCCCTGCCACCTCTGCCAAGGAGAACGCGCATGACCGCACCGAAGACCATCGTGATCACCGGCGCGAGCGACGGGATTGGAGCAGCCGCCGCCCAGATCCTCCACGCGCAGGGTGACCGGGTAGTCCTCGTCGGGCGCTCCCCGGAGAAGACCGAACGCGTGGCCAAACCGCTGGGCGCCGACTGGTTCATCGCCGACTTCCAGGACCTCCACCAGGTCCGCACCCTCGCCAAAACCCTCAAGGCCGCCTACCCGCGCATCGACGTCCTGGCCAACAACGCCGGCGGCCTCTTCGCCGGCCCCGAACGTACCGGCGACGGGTTCGAGAAGACGTTCCAGGTCAACCACCTCGCGCCCTTCCTGCTCACGCACGAGCTCCTCGACGTCCTGCTCGACAGCCGGGCCAGCATCGTCAACACCTCAAGCGTCGCGGCCAAGCTCTTCGGCCGGATCAACATCGACGATCCGAACACCTGGAACGGTTTCACGCCGAACAAGGCCTACGGCAACAGCAAGCTCGCCAACATCCTCTTCACCCGCGGCCTGCATCAGCGCTACAGCAACCAGGGCATCGCCGCGGTGGCGTTCCATCCCGGAAACGTCGCCACAAACTTCGCCGCGGAAACCACCAGCTACCTCCGCCACGTCTACCGGACCGCGCTCAGCCGCTTCCTGATCACGCCCGAGCGCGGCGGCGCCAACCTTGCCTACTTCTGCACCGGCACGCCCGGCACGGACTGGGAATCCGGCCGCTACTACAGCGACCGCCGCCGGATCAGCCGCACCAACCCGCAGGCCGCCGATGACAACCTCGTCCGCCGGCATTGGGAAGCAAGCGCCCACATACTCGGCCTCCCCGCCTGACTTAGCGTTTGGAACTGCCAGTCTCCGGCCCGCCCTCGCCGCCGTCGTCGTCGTCGTCGTAAGAAAAGTACGACGGCGGCCGCCCACCTTGTGTGGACAGCCGCCGCTTTCGAAGGGGGAAGGTTACGCGTTCTGCGTGATCCGTACGGTGTTGCCGGACGGGTCCCGGAACGCGCAGTCGCGTGGTCCCCACTGCTGTTCCATCGGCTCCTGCAGGACCTCCGCGCCGGCAGCCACCAGCTTCTCGAAGGCTGCGTCCAGGTCATCGGTCCGGAACACGATGATCGGCAGGACGCCCTTAACCAGCAGTTCCTGGAGGATGTCGCCGTCGGCCTGCGAGCGGCCCGCATGCGGTGCGGACAGCACAATCTCGGCGGCGGGCTCCGTGCCGCTGCCGAGGGTGACCCAGCGGAAACCGTTGCCGGACACATCGTTCCGGACTTCCAGTCCCAGGCCGTCGCGGTAGAACGGGAGGGACTCCTCGGGATCATTGACAGTGATTTGACAGTACTGCAGTGAAATAGTCATGTAGCCAAGCTACGTCCGCGCCGAGGCAGCCGCTTCTTCAATCCTGCTCGATCCGAACCGCGGGGGCCGGGTCAGCAGTTTGGCGATGCACTGCGGCATCGCCTCCATCGCATCATGCTCTCGGGCGCGGTAGGCGCTCGGGGCCTCCCCCACCATTTCGGTGAAGCGCGTACTGAACGAGCCCAGCGATGTACACCCCACCGTCATGCACGCATCGGTGACGCTCATGCCGGAGCGCAGCAACGCCATGGCCCGTTCGATCCGCCGGGTCATCAGGTAGTTGTAGGGCGTCTCCCCGTACGCGGCCTTGAACCGGCGGGAAAAATGGGCGGGTGACATCAGCGCCCTGGCCGCCATTGTCGGCACATCGAGCGGACGCGCGTAGTCCCGGTCGATCAGGTCGCGCGCACGGCGCAGATGGGCCAGGTTGGCCAGTTCATCAGGGGTCACAACTCGAGGCTAGCGCCACCTGCAGCGGCAGGGAAGACATTCCCTGCCGCTGCAGGTGGCATATGGTTTTGATGGACCCGGACAGCCCCGCCCGCGGCGCCGACGCCCACGCCCCACCAACGCCGAGGAGGCTCCTACGCACCGCCCATCAGCCGCTCGCCCCGCCCTGCCCTGGGTGATCACCGGGATTGTGGTCCTGGCCCTGAGCCTGCGCGCCCCGATCATTGCCCCGACGGCGGTGATTGGCGACATCCAGGCCGGCACCGGCCTCAACGCCATCGGCGCCGGCCTGCTCACCGGGCTGCCGGTGCTGCTCTTCGCCCTGGCCACCCCGCTGGCAACCCGCACCATCCGCCGCTTCGGCCCGGAGGCAACGGTCGTCCTGTGCCTGGCCGGCGTTCTTGCCGGCACGATCATCCGCTCGGCCGGCCCCGCCGTCGTCGTACTCGTAGGGACAGCGCTCATCGGCATAGCCATGACGCTGGGCAATATCGTGGTGCCCGTCATCATCCGGCGCGACGTGTCATGGCGGCAGGTCTCCACGGTCACCGGCGCGTACTCGGCCGCGATGAACGTCGGCTCGATGGCCACCCTTCTCGGCACCGCGCCGCTCGCGGCACTCTTCGGCTGGCGGTGGGCGATCGCTTCGTGGGGCGTGGTGATCGCGGCCGGCCTGGCCTACTGGCTGGTGTGGGGACGGCGGCAGTTCGGTGCCCGGGCGGATGCCGCGAAGTCCGTGCCCGAGGGAACGCAAACCAAGCGAACGACGGCGGAGCCCGCTTCGGACGGCCCCGGGGCTGCGATTGCTGGCAACCGCAACCGGCGGATTGTCGGCTTGCTGATCCTGGCGTTCTGCGGTCAGTCCGCCGCCTACTATGCCACCACCGCCTGGCTGCCGCTGTTGCTGTCCGAGACACGGGGACTGAACCTGGCCGCCTCAGGTGCCACGGCCTCGCTGTTCCAAGTTGCCGCCATCGCGGGCGCGTTCGGCGTGCCGCTGCTGGCGGCCCGGACCCGCACCTGGATTCCGGTCGCGGTGATCGGACTCTGCTGGATCACGCTGCCGATCGGACTGCTCATCGCGCCGGAAGCCTACGTACTCTGGTCGATCATCGGCGGCATTGCCCAGGGCGGCGGCTTCACCGCGATCTTTTCGCTCATACCGCGCATCGCCCGCAGCGACAAAGAGGCGGCCTCGGCCTCTGCCCGCATCCAATCCGGCGGGTATCTGGCCGCCACGTGCGCGCCGCCCCTGGCCGGCTGGCTCAACTCGGTCACCGGCGGCTGGTCCGCACCGCTGCTCCTTGTCCTCGCTGCGACCCTGGCCTTCGCCGTCGGCGGCCTGCTGGCCGTGCGCCTGTCCGAACGGCGGTGAGTGGAACCGCGAAGGGCGGGTTCCGTCGACCCCGCCCACCCTCAAAGGTCTGCTCCGCCTACTGTTAGGTGTAGAGGGAGAGCGGCTGGAGTTCGCCGTGCAGGTAGTAAGCGGCGACCTCGATCTTCTTGTAGTCCACGGGATCGTGCAGTGAGTGTGTGCGCACGTTGCGCCAGAACAGGTCCAGGCCAACGGAGCTCTTGGTCGAGCTGGCCCCGGTCACCTCGTAGATCCGGTTCGAAACCTCGATGCCGATCTCCGTGGCCACGACCTTGAGCTCCGCAATGGCGACGGCGAATTCGCCACGTTGCTGCACGCTCAGGCTGGCGGAGCGGGCGACCTCGCGGTCATAGCGCCGGTTGAGCTTCTCGGCGAGGGCTTCGACGGCAGCCGTCCGGGCCTTGAGTTCACCGAGGACACGCTTGAATACCGGATCGTGGGCGTACGTTTCGGCGCCGGAGAGGAACCAGGAGTTCTTGCGGGCAAGCAGGATTTCGCGGCCCTGCTGCAATGCGCCCTGGGCTACCCCGAGGTAGAAGTTGGCGAAGCCGAGCTGGACGCCGGGCGTGAGAAGCGTGGAGATGGGCTCGTCGGTGACCTCGCCGAGGATGTCCGACGGGTGCACCGGCACGTTGGTGTACTTCACGGAGCCGGAACCTGTCAGCCGCTGGCCGAGGTTGTCCCAGTCATCCACGAGCTCGAGACCTTCCCTGGACGTTTCCAGCACGAAGGCGAGGACCTTGCCGTGATCGGCACCGCCCTCGATCGCGGCGTTAATGATGATCACGTCACCCACGCCGGAGCCGGTGGAGAACCGTTTGAGGCCGTTGAGCCGGTAGCCGTCGCCCTCCGGCGTCAGCACCAAAGTCGGGTCCACGGGGTTGACCGAGTCGCCCCAGAGCCAGCCGTCCTCCACGGTACGGCGCCACCAAGCGGCCTGCCCGCCGGGGTCGGCGTAGAACCCGATGCAGGCCTGGTTGAAGTAGTGGTAGGCCAGCAGCTGCGAGATGGAGCCGTCCACCGTGGCGAGGACGCGTACGGTTTCGAACGCAGCCTCGAAGTGTCCGCCTCCCCCGCCGAATTCGGCCGGGACCAGCAGGTTAAGCAGTCCCGAGGAGCGCAGCAGTTCTGCTTCGGCGACCGGCTGCTGGTTGGCCCGGTCCCGCTCCAGGACGTCGACGGCCAGCTGGTCGGCCACGGATTGTGCAACGCTCCGCCAGTGCTCGAGCTCGGCGTCGTCGGCCGTTCCGGCCCAGGGAGTGCGGGTCAAGGTATCAGTCGTGCTCATGGGATCTTCCTTCGTGTCCTGGTCAGCGGGCGCCGAGAATGGCTTCGGGTGTATTGGTGGCAGCGGAATCGGCCGCGCTCGGCGACCCGGTGTAGGCTCCGCGGTATTCCGCTGCCGGATGGTTGTCGGCGACCCGGGCGTTGCCCGGCCCGTCAAGGTATTCGCGCAGGGTTGAGCCTTCGTAGTCTTCCCAGACGCGGCCGCGCTTGCGTAGCTCCGGAACCACCAGGTCCACGAACTGCTCGAACGAGCCGGGGGTGATGGCGTAGGCCAGGTTGATCCCGTCCAATCCCGCCACGTCCACCCAGCGCTCGATCTCGTCGGCAACCGTTTGCGGCGAGCCGACCAGCACGGGGCCGATCCCGCCGACGCCCAGGTAGTCGGCAACCGAATTCGGCGTCCAGGAACGCTCGGGATCCGCCGTCGTGAAGATGGAGAGGGCGGAGCGTGCGGCGTTGGTGTCCAGGTACTTCAACTCCTCCTCGCCGGCGTAGCGCGACAGGTCCAGGCCGGACCAGCCGCCGTAGAAGGTCATGGCGCCCTCGCGGGAGGAGTAGGACTGGTACTCGCGGTGCAGCTTCTCCGCCTCGGCGTCCGAATCGGCGACGACGGCCGTCACCAGTGCGTAGAACTTCCCGGCATTCCGTGGCCGGCCGGCGGCCTCGAAGGCGTCCCGGGTGGCGTCCGTGGCCTTGCGGGTGATCTCCGGCCGGATCGAGTTCAGGAAAATGCCCTCGGCATGCTTCGCCCCGAAGGCCCTGCCGCGCGGCGAAGCTCCGGCCTGGAAGATCGCGGGTGTCCGCTGCCGGGACGGCTCGGAGAGGTGGATGCCGGGCACGTCGAAGTATTCGCCGTGGTGGTTGATCGGGTGGACCTTGGACGGGTCGGTGTAGACACCGCGCTCCCGGTCCAGGACCACGGCGCCTTCTTCCCAGGAGCCCTCCCACAGCTTGTACACCACGTCCATGAACTCTTCGGCCAGGTCGTAGCGGTCGTCGTGTCCGAGTTGCCTGGTCATGCCGAGGTTGCGCGCCGCGGACTCGAGGTAGCTAGTCACCACGTTCCACCCGATGCGACCGCGGGTGAGGTGGTCCAGCGACGAGAACTTACGGGCCAGCGCGTAGGGCTGCTCGTAGGTCAGTGCGCTGGTAACGGCGAAGCCGAGGTTCTTCGTGACCGTGGCCATCGCCGAGATCTGCATGAACGGATCGTTGAGCGGAACCTGGTCGGCGTCGAGCAGCGCGGGCGCCGACGAGTTCTTGTAGACATCGTAGATCCCCAGCACGTCGGCCAGGAACAGGGCGTCGAACGTGCCGCGTTCCAGGGTCTGGGCCAGGTCCGTCCAGTACTCCAGGCTGTTGTACGTATGGGCGCGGTTCTCCGGATGCCGCCACAGCCCGGGGCTCTGGTGCGTGGGAGTGGTCATGTCGAAGGCGTTGAGGCTGATGCGTTGTGCCATGGCTAGTCGGCTTTCTGTCGAGGCGCGGCGGTGAGGGTGAAAAGGCGCCCGAACGGGCCCGGCCGGCCGGAATACCGGGCCAACAGAACGCCGAGGAGCAGGATGGCCAGCAGGACGATCCCACGTCCCAGTCCCTGCCAGAAGAAGGACAGGCCAATGAGGTTCATTCCGTTGCTGAGCAGGCCGAAGATCAGCACGCCCACCAGTGTGCCGGGCACCGACACGCGGCCGAACCTGCTCAACGTCGCGCCGATGAAGACGGCGCCGATGGCGTCCATCAGGTAGGCCTGCCCGCTGCCGGGCACGAACCCATTGGTCCGCGCGGCGAGGATGACACCGGCGAAGGCTGCCACCAGGGAGCACAGCAGATAGGCGCTGACGCTCAGCCGGTTGACCCTCAGGCCGGAAACCAGCGCCGCGGTGGGCTGCTCGCCCGCCAGTGTGACCGCGCGGCCCCACCGTGTCAGGCCCAGGAGAACGGCGACGACGACGGCCACGATGGCCGCTGTCAGCACGACGCCGTCCAGATCCAGCACGTAGCCGCGGCCCAGCAGCGCGAACTCGATCGGCACGCGGGGCGTAGACAGGTAGATCGGGGCGCCGCCGCCCGTCAGCAACTGCTGGACGCTGGTGCCGATGAACCAGACGCTGAGCGTAGCCAGGAACGGCGGGATCTTCAGGCCTACGATGAGGGCGGCGTTGACGGCGCCGACGAGCAACCCGAAGAGAAGTCCGACGGCGATGGCCACCCAGGCACGGTAGCCATCGGCGATGAGTGCCGCGGCCCCCAGCGCTGCCAGGTCCAAGGCGACGCCGATCGACAGGTCGATGCCGCCGGCCCGCACAACGACGGTCAGGCCGACCGCCACAAGTGCCAGGATGGCCATCTGGCTGAGGACGCTCAGGAGGTTTCCGGGAACCAGGAAGTTGGGCGAGAGGAGGCTGAAGGTCAGCAGGATGCCGGCCAGGGCCACAGGGGCGATAAGGCGCGGCAGGACCTGCGATGCCCGGCTGGCGGCGCCATCGTTATTGTGAGGTTGTGCGCCGGGCGTCTTGCGCGGATTCCGAACAGGTTTTTGCTGGGTCAGCGTCATTTGGCGGCGCTCCTTCCTCGGACGACTACGACTGCGAGTACAAGCAGGATCAGCACGCCCTTCGCGGCGCCGATCCATTGGCTGGCGACCCCCAGGAGGGTCAGACCGTTGGCGAGGCCCGCCACGAAGACCGCCGCAACCACGGTTCCCGGGACGTTGACCACCAGCCGGCGGGAGAACACGGTGGACATGTAGGCGACCAAGATGATGTCCAGCAGGATCTGCGCGCCGATACCCGGCACGGCCGCCGAAAGCCTCGAGGCGAGCAGCACGCCCGCGACGCCGCCGAGCAGGCTGCTGATGACGTAGCTGAAGAAGCGATATCTTGCCGGATCGAGCCCGGCGACCGACGCGGCGGTGGCGTTCTGCCCGACCGCGTAGCTGCTCACGCCCCACGCCGTCCTGCCAAGAGCCCACCACGCCGCGGCGGCAACGAGCACCAGCAGCACAACCGCCGCGGGCAGGCCGAGCACGGTGCCCTGCCGCAGCCACAGGAAGAGGCTCCCCTCCAACGCGACCTTGAGGTTCTCGCTCACGACGAGTTCCAGCGACGTGGCGATTCCCATCGTCGCCAAGGTGGCCAGCAGGGGCCGGAGACCGAGGACGACGGCGGCTCCGTTCGCCGCTCCGATGGCTACCGCGACCACCAGCCCGACCAGGACCGCAACCGGAACGCCAGCTCCGGCTCCGACGGCGACCGCGGTCACCGTTCCGGCAAGACCCGCGACCGCGCCAAGGGACAGGTCGATGCCGCCCTCGAGGATGTCGTCCCCGCCGGTGATGATGACGATGGCCAGGCCGATTCCGGCGACGGCGAAAACCGCGGCCTGGTTGAGGACCGAGGCCAGGTTGGACCACTGCAGGAAATGCGGTGAGCCGAGGGCGAAGAGGGCCAGGACCAGCAGCACCATGCCGTAGCCCGCCCAGGTGATCAGTGCGGGACGCGTCCGTTGAGGGGTGTCGAGTCCTGCCTGTGCGGATTCTTCCAGCGTGGCGGCGCTCATGCGGCCTCCCTCGTATTCTCGGTGGCGGCCGCGCCGGAGGCGATCTCCAGGATGCGGTCGGTGGTGACGTCGGAACCCGCGAGCTCGGCGACGACCTTGCCCCGGTAAAGGACCAGGGTCCGGTCGGCGATCCCGACCAGTTCTTCCAGGTCCACGGTCACGACGAGCACGGCGGCGCCGGCGTCAACCAGTTCGTTGATCTGCGCGTAGATCTGCGAGCGGCTGCCGACGTCGACGCCCGACGTCGGCTGGTCGAGGACCAGGACCGAGGGGCCGGTGGCGAGCCATTTGGCCAGCACGACCTTCTGCTGGTTGCCGCCGGAGAGGCTTCCTGCCACGGCCGCTCCGTCGGCCGGTCGGACGTCAAGCTGCTCGATGAGCCCGCCGGACAGTTTCCGTTCCAGGCCCGGGGAGACGAACCCCAGCCACCGCGAGACGCGCTTCAGGCTGGCCGCCGAGATATTCTCCTGGACCGTGTTGCGCACGAAGACGCCGTCCCGCCGCCGGTTGGACGGGACATAGGCACCGCCGCGGGCAACGAAGTCCGCGATGGCCCGGACAGGTTTGCCCTTCAGCCTCACGTCGCCCCGGCGCTTGGAAATGCCCGTGACGGCGTCGGCCAGCACGTCCACTCCCGAACCGACGAGGCCGGTCACCGCGACCACCTCGCCGGGCCTGACCTCCAGGTCCACACCTTCCAGCGCGCGCGGCACGCTAAGTCCCTGGACGCTCAGGGCGGGTTCATCGCCCTGCGGGTTGCGCGGGGTCCGCGCGTGGTCGAATTCGACCACCTTGCGGCCGACCATCAGTTCCACGACGCCGTCCAGGGTTCCGCCGTCGCGGAGGTCGACGTCGCCGGCATTGCGCCCGTTGCGCAGCACGGTGATCCGGGTGGTGATGTCCCCGAGCTCCTGCAGGTAATGGGAAATGTAGATGATTCCCACGCCGTGGGACTGCAGCTTTCGGAGCGTGCCGAAGAGCTGCTCCACCTCGCGGGCGGCCAGCGGTGCCGTGGGTTCGTCCAGAATGAGCACCCGGGGTTCGGACAGCACTGCCCGGGTAATCTGGATCAGCTGCTGCTGGGCCACGGTGAGCTGGTCAACCAGCCTGGAGGTATCGATCTTCTGGCCGGTGGTCCTGAAGATGTCCGCGGCAGCCTGGGCCTCAAGCTTCCGGGAGTGGATCCAGCCCCGCCCCAGCGAAGGTTGGCCCAGATACAGCTGCTCGGCTACCGTCAGCCGCCCGGCGAGGTGCCGGTCCTGGTGGATGACGTGGATTCCAACGGCTTCGGCAGCGGCCGGCTTGTCGATGGAAACGGGCCGGCCGTCGATGAGGATGGTACCGCCGTCGGCCGTGTAGAGCCCCGTGAGGATTTTGATCAGGGTGGACTTGCCGGCGCCGTTCTCCCCTACGAGGCCCAGGATTTCGCCGGCGTCGAGGGACAGGTCCACATCGGCAAGGACTTGGGCGGCGCCGAAGGACTTGTTGATGGCCCGCATTGCGAGCAGCGGAGTCTTAGATACCGAGTTCACTGCGCACCTGGTTCACGTTGGATTTATCGACGAACACCGGGGTCAGGTAGCTGGTGTTGGGTACATCGGCTTCGCGGCCGCCGAGGAACAGCGCCACGTTTTCGGCCGACTTCGCGGCCATGGCCTTGGTCTGCTGGGCCACAGTGAACTGGTAGGAGCTGGACGGATCTGCAATCAGGTCGAGTGCTCCGGGTTCGGCGTCGACGCCGTACAGCTTGATGTCGTCCCGGCCGGCTGAATCGATCGCCTGTGCGGCGCCGATCAGCGGGATGTCCCAGCAGCTCCAGACCGCGTCGACTTCGCCCTCAGGCAGCCGGCGCAACTGGTCCTGGAGCTGCTTCTTGGCGTCCTCGATCGTTCCCTCGTACTTGTCCTGCAGTTCCGGCTGCAGGATCTCGATCTCGGGATAGTCCTCGAGCACAACCTTCAGTTCGCTGTAACGGATGCGGCACGGGGCGACGCCGGGGAAGCCGTTGAACGCCAGGATCTTGCCTTCGCCGCCGATATCCTCGGCAAGCGTGCGCGCCAGCGTAGAGCCGATCACCCAGTTGTCGCTGGTGACGTTGTTGGCGCTGTATTCCGATTGGAAGTCCACAGTGAAGAGCGGGATGCCGGCGTCGTCGACCTTCTTGAGGGCCGGCGTGAGGGTCTGCGCGTCGCCAAGGATCACCACGATGGCGTCGGGGCGCTGCGTGACAAGATTTTCGACGTCGGTGACGTGCTTGTCATCCTTGGCCTCGGCCTGGGTGGCAATCACCTTGCCGCCGCGCTCCTCGACGCTCGCCTGCAGCTCCTCGTAAACCACGCGGCTGAAGTCGTGCACGATGTCCTTGGCGGCAATGCCGATCGTCTTGCCCTCGAGGGATGGAGCGTTGGCAAGATCAACCTCTTCGGCCTGGGCAACGGCGGCCGCTGCTGGGTCCCCGCCCGTACCGGCGGCGGCACCCCCGGACTGCGGGACCGGTTCCTTCAGCGAGCAGCCGGTCACGAGCAAGGCTGCGGCTACTGCAAAGCCGGCACCTTTAAGGAGCAGGTTAGGCAACGGCCGTTTGGTACGCCCGCTGGTGGATTCGATGTCTGTATGGACCATGTTTCGCGTTCCTTCATTTTCTAGACTGAAGAAATCGACGAACCTGGCCGCTTGGACACGGCGCCATGGTGCGGCCCGAATCGTGAGATCTCCATCGGTCCTGGCCGAAGCACTATTCGAGGAGGGAATCCACGAAACTTGCTGCGGCGTCGACGAGCCAGGTCTCTCGGCCGCTCTGGATGGCTGATCCGATTGAACCAATGTGAAGCGGCCGGAGGAGATTTATGTGTCGCAATGGTTGCTGGCTGCTCAACGAACAGACATGTTCCGTCATAGCGGGTCATGTGCCGACACATATCGGCCAGGAAAGCGCGGGATGCACTATGGCCTCCTGCGAGTCCTGTCATCACAGTTCAGCGCCGACTGCCGCTATCCTTTGATTGTTCTTTACATCAAAACTTTCCGTTGGGGGAAAAATGAATAAGTTCAGGCGCCTCTGTGTGCTCTTTGTAGCAATGGCAGTGACCTTCGGCGGCGTCAGCCTTGTTGCCGTGCCAGCCGAAGCTGCGACCAAGTCCGCAACACGGGTCGTCAGCTTCACTGCCCCTACATCCGTTTACAAGAGCCAGAACTTCACGCTCAAGGGAAGCGTGCAGCGCAAGGCAGGAACCAAGTGGATCCGCTCTGCGAAACCGAGGGTGGAAATCTATTTCGATCCCGCGGGCGCGGCCAAGGCGTACAAGGTCAAAACGGTGACAGGCAATGACAAGGGGCAATTCTCGACGAAGGTCCGGACCTCGCGCTCAGGTCTCTGGTGGGCCAAAGTCACTCCGACCAGCAAGTACAAGGCTGTAAATTCCTATAAAAAATCAGTCCGTGTTAAGCAACGGACCTCCATGATTCCCTCGGGTACCACCTGCCCATCCTGGGCCCCCATCAAGGGCAACGAGTCCAGCGGCATCTATCACGTCCCAGGCGGGGCGTTCTACAGCAGAACGAACCCCGAGATCTGCTTCTCCACAGCGACAGCGGCACAGAAGGCGGGCTACCGGGCTTCCAAGAGGTAGTCCAGAGCTGCCTTCCCCAAGCAGAAAACGCCCGGCCAGATTACCCCGGCCGGGCGTTTTCAGGTATTCAAGCCAAGTTAGGCCTCGACGATCACCACGGTGACCACGGGCTTGCGGCGCAGCTGGCGGTCGGACCAGCGCAGCAGTGCCTCGGCGATCGCCTTCTCGGCACCCGGGCCGGTCCTGTCGCCCTTGAGCCCGGCGAGGGTCTTCTCGATGATGCCGGTGGCCTTCTCGAGCTCGCCGTCTGCCGGGGCAAACCCAACCGGGAAGAACTCGGGGTCCTCCTCCAGCTTCCCGGTGTCCGGGTTGACGATCGCCAGCACTGTGACCGCGCCGTCCTCGGCCAGCCGGATGCGGTCCTGCAGAGACTCCTCGGTCGCGGCGCCGGCAATCATGTTCTCCACGTACACGTAGTCCGCCTTGACCTGGCCGGACACGCGGGCCACGCCGTCCTTCAGGTCAATGGTCGTGCCGTCCTCGACCACCAGGGCATTCTTCGGGTCCACACCCGTGCGGACCGCCAGCTCGGCGTTGGCCTTGAGGTGGCGGTGCTCGCCGTGCACCGGCATTACGTTGCGCGGGCGCACCAGGTTGTAGCAGTAGACCAGCTCGCCGGCACTGGCATGGCCGGAGACGTGGACCTTGGCGTTGCCCTTGTGCACCACGTTGGCGCCAAGCTTGGTCAGGTCGTTGATCAGCCGGTAGATGGAGGTCTCGTTGCCCGGGATCAACGAGCTGGCCAGCAGGACGGTGTCGCCCTCGGTCAGGTCAATCATGTGGTCCTGGCTCGCCATGCGTGCCAGCGCCGCCATCGGCTCACCCTGCGAGCCGGTGCAGATCAGCACAGCCTTGGTGGGCGCCATCTTGTCCAGTTCTTTGAAGTCCACCAGCATGCCGCGCGGCACGTTCAGGTAGCCCAATTCCCGGGCGGTCTTCATGTTGCGGACCATCGAGCGGCCCACAAAGGCCACCTTCCGCCCGTACAGGTGGGCGGCGTCGATAACCTGCTGGATGCGGTGGATGTGGCTGGCGAAGCTGGAGACGATGATCCGGCGCGGGGCGGTGCGGAATACCTCGTCGATCGCCGGAGCCAGGTCCTGCTCGGAGATCTGGAAACCGGGCACGTCGGCGTTGGTGGAGTCGGGCAGGAACAGGTCCACGCCCTCCTCGCCCAGCCGTGCGAAGCCGGCGAGGTCGGTGATCCGGCCGTCCAGCGGGAACTGGTCCATCTTGAAGTCACCCGTCGCCAGCACCAGGCCGGCGCCGGTGCGGATGGCCACGGCCATACCGTCCGGGATCGAGTGGTTCACGGCCAGGAATTCCAGGTCGAACGGCCCGAACTTCTTCCGGTCGCCCTCCTTGACCTGCACGGTCTTGGCGGTGATGCGGTGTTCCTGCAGCTTGGTCTTGATGAAGGCCAGCGTGAGCTTCGCGGAGATCAGGGGGATGTCCGAGCGTTCCTTCAGCAGGTACGGAACGCCGCCGATGTGGTCCTCGTGCCCGTGCGTGAGCACAACGCCGACAATGTCGTTCAGCCGGTCGCGTAGGTAGGAGAAGTCGGGCAGGATCAGGTCCACGCCCGGGTGGTGCTCCTCCGGGAACAGCACGCCGCAGTCGACAATCAGCAGCTTGCCGCCGTATTCGAACACGGTCATGTTGCGGCCGATCTCCTCCAGCCCGCCCAGCGACACGATGCGCATGGCGCCCTTATCGAGCTTCGGCGGGGTCTGCTTTCCAGCGGGCGCGGAGTGGCGTGAAGTCCTAGTCATGGGATCCGATCTCTGTGTGATTCTGCAATGGCGGGACGGCAACGCCCCAAGCCGGCTTACCGGCAGTGAAATTCTGGGGCCGAGACGCCCTGCGACGGATCGGCGGCCAGCCCCGCAGCAGCAACGGCGGAACGGCATACTTGTCTCTGACTTTATCACCGCACGCCAGAGCCCAACACCGCCATCCGCCGCGAAACGTACGTGCTTTCTCACGCCGGCCCCACTGCAGTCTCCAAACACCCAAACCAAAACACAAACAACGACGCCGGCCGCTCACCTTCGGGGCGCACCTCGCCGCATGTCACCCATGCCGCGCCGAAACAAAACGCAGAGCCAGTTTCGCTGGGAATTTGCCCGATTCCCTCCACCTTCCAGTGCTGAAGTGGTTAGCTGGAACCGGGCGTACCCTGCCCTGGACGAAGGAGAACCATGAGTCAGGAACGGAAAGAGAACTCGGACGACGCAGGCCGCGTGTCACGGGACGAAGAAGTGCTTTCGCCCGGCGAGGTCACGCCGGACGCCAAGGGTCTGGCACAGGTCTATGGCGACGCAGACCGCACCAACATCGATGACCCCGTCGCGCCTCCGGGTCCGGTTGATGCCGCAGCCATGGAGTACATGGAAGAGAAATTCACCGTGCGCGATGCCGGCCACGGCGAGCGCTACCTGGAAGAGACCCCGGAGTCCGAAGCGACCGAGTAGCGGGCTGCAACGAAGGAAACATGATGTCCAAGCTGCGCGTAGCTCCTTTCTGCATATCCCTCGACGGCTACGGTGCCGGCCCGGACCAGAGCATGGATAACCCGCTCGGTGTGGGTGGCGAACGTCTGCATGAATGGGTGTTGCCCACCCGGGCGTTCCGGAGCAAACACGGCATGGGCGACGACGGCGAAACGGGCGTGGACAACGACATTGCCGAGCGTTCGGATGCCGGCATCGGGGCCACGATCATGGGCCGGAACATGTTCGGACCGGTGCGGGGTTCGTGGGAGGACAGGGACGCGTGGACTGGCTGGTGGGGCGACAATCCGCCCTTCCATCACCCCGTGTTCGTCCTCACCCATCACGAACGCGCGCCGATCGAGATGGACGGCGGAACCACCTTCCACTTCGTCACGGGCGGCATCCAGGCCGCGCGCGAGCAGGCGATCGACGCCGCCGGTGGCCTCGACGTGAAGCTCGGCGGCGGAGTCTCGACCATCCGTCAGTACCTACAGGCCGGACTCGTCGACGAACTGCAGCTCAGCATCGTGCCAATCCTGCTCGGTTCGGGCGAGCGGCTGCTCACCGACCTTGGGGATCAGATACAGCACTACCGGCGGGCGGACATCACCAGCTCGGTGTCCGCCGCCCACTTCACGCTGGTCCGCGACGAAGCGTAACCCCCGATCCGCCGTAGGCTCCTTGATTGGGAGAAGAGCCATGATCGTCACCATAGCCAACGTCGCCGACTTCGATCATTTCCTAAAGACTTTCTCGACCAGGGGCGTGGAGAAGGGAGTACGGGTGTAAGGGCTCCTATGTGTTCCGGGATCCCAATGACCTCAACCGGGTGTGGGTTTTCTTCGACTGGAAAATCGAGGACTACGAGAGGTTCTGTCCGATCCCGAAATCCCTGAGATCGCACAGGAGCTTGCCCTCCGAGAGCCTCCGGTGAAGGCTGACGCCGTCGCTCAGTACGACTCCTGACGGTTCATCTGACAGCGCGCTCCAGGGGATCTTGCTGCTGTCAGACGCGGGCTACGGGCTGGCGAAGGATGGTCTTGAGCTTGTCGGGGGCTGTGCGGCGAGGATCGCTCAGGTAGATCTCGTGATGCTTGCCGGTCATCCGGAAGCCGCTGCCCGGGATGAACCGATTGTGCATCTCGTCGAGCACAGGTGCTTCGTCGTCGTAAGAGCCGACATGGAGAATCTGCACGCTCGAGCCTTCGACGAACTGCTCGAGGCGAACGGCGTCGAGTGACGGGGCGCCGCTACTGGAAGCCACCGTCTCCCGCGCTGCTTCGAAGTGTTCGGGCGTAATCCAGTCGGGGACCATGATCATCAGCGTCCAGTCCCACTGCGACTTGTCCCGGGCACTTGTGAAGGCCTCCATGTCCTCCGCCCACCAGAGCCCTTCGAGCGGCATGACCGCGTAGTCCCGGCCCAGATCGGCCTTGCTGAAGAACTTTAACTTGTAGGCGACTGGGTAGATGGTCTTCAGTGCGTCGTGGTACGCCTGTGATGTGTTCGGGTCGCCGTGACCGTCGATCATGAGGAACTGCATCACCGGGACTGTCACGACCGCGAACCTGCCGCGTGGTGCGGTGTAGCTTTCGATCTGCTTCTTGAAGTCGATCTTCATTGTGAGTAGCCCCTGTCTCGGCGGCTGTCAGTTGGTCGCGTTCTCCAACCCGGATTCCCTAGGTTACCGGCGCGAGGACGCCAGCCGAGACGCCGTCGCCCTTCGGCATCACTCATCTCCTACCTCTTGCCAGATACGTTAGTGACGACTAACGTATTCGGTGATGGATCCGTTGGAAGTAGCCGCAGAGCCGAGCCGGCGCCGCCTCCTGCACCTGTTGGCAGGCGGCGAACAATCGGTGGGTGAACTGACTGCCCATTTCGCCGTGAGCCGTTCGGCCATTTCGCAACATCTATTGGCTTTGGAACGGGCCGGCTTGGTGACTGCACGCAAGGAAGGACGCAGCAGGTTCTATCGGCTCGACGCAGCAGGCATGGGTCGGCTTCGGGAGCTGGTGGAGCAATTCTGGACCCGCGAATTGGATCTGCTCGCTTCGGACGCCGAAGCCTTGGCCGATAAAGCATCCCTGGATAGGAAAGAGAAGTTGCCATGAAATTCGATAAGACCATCCACCTGCCGGGTAGCGCCGATGAGGCCTTCGCCCTAGTGACTGATCCGGAGCGGCTGCGCCGTTGGCAAACCGTCGCGGCCAGAGTGGACCTGCGGGTCGGCGGCGAGTACCGCTGGACCGTCACCCCGGGCCACCACGCCTCCGGAACCTTTCAGGAGATCGAGCCCGGCAAGCGCGTGGTCTTCACGTGGGGCTGGGAATCCGGAATGGATCTTGCCCCCGGCGCATCAACCGTGACCATCACTCTCAAGCCCGATGAGAACGGCACCTCGCTCCGGCTTGAGCACGAGGGACTCACCGATGAACAAGCCGCGGCCCACGCCGAAGGCTGGAACCACTACTTGGACCGGCTGACCGCCGAGACATCATCCACTGCCGGAGCCGGCCCGGACGACTGGGCTTCGGCACCGGATCCCATCGATCACTTCAGCGCTGCAGACGCCTCCCTGGCAGTGCTGCTCCACGTGCTGCGGAACATCACCAGTGAGGACTATGGCAAGCCCACCCCGTGCCAGGACTTCAACATCGGACAACTGCTGGACCATCTGGCCGGATCCCTGAAAAGCGTGGGCACCGCGCTTGGCGCCGACCCGACCGACCGCACCGACGCCTCAACAGAGGTGCGCATCGCCGGTCTCGCCCAGCCAACGCTGGAGGCCTTCACCCGCAGGGGCGCCGAGGGCACCATCGACATGGGCTTCGCCAAACTGCCCGCAACGGTCGTGGCCGGCATCGTAAATCTGGAGCTGCTCGTGCACGCCTG
This sequence comes from Arthrobacter sp. B055-34, assembly GCF_059090425.1. Taxonomy (NCBI): domain Bacteria; kingdom Bacillati; phylum Actinomycetota; class Actinomycetes; order Micrococcales; family Micrococcaceae; genus Arthrobacter; species Arthrobacter sp. B055-34. The sequence goes on along the minus strand of NZ_JBNHFQ010000008.1, from coordinate 1,113 downwards.
GGACTTTGCAAAGGCCATCGGGCAGGAACTCCACGTTTCCGACGTCGTTAGTGACCACGTGACGCGCCTTGCCGAAGAAACCATCTCCGATCAGGTCCGGGCCAGCGGCAGCTTCGCTGCAGCCCAGCCAGTGGCAGAGACGGCCGGAAGCCTGGAACGGCTCCTGGCGTTCACCGGTCGGAGCGTTTCGGCCTGATCAACGGACAGGAGCATCACTTGAGTAAGCGTCCGGAGGTCGACGCCTGGTTTGCAGAGCGCGCCCATCCCTTGGAAGAGACCATGCAGCTGGCCCGGGAGCTCATCCTGAGTGCCGATGACCGCGTTACCGAGTCGGTTAAGTGGAAGACTCCGACCTTTTCTTTCAAGGGTGACATCGTCAGCTTCAACCCGGCCAAAAAATTTGTCAGCCTGATGTTCCACCGCGGCGCGGAAATCAGCGGACATCATCCACGGCTGACCGGTGACGCACGGCTGGTGCGCGTGATGCGGTTCAAAGACAGTGCGGAAGTCAGGGAAGCTGCAAATGAATTGCAGTCCGTCATCAGGGCCTGGTGTGCAGACCACGATGACAACAGCCCGGCGAGCTGAAAGAGGTAGCCTTGTCCAACTCGTCCGAGAAGGAAGCCATGGACATAGATCTTTTCGCCGGCATCCCCGTCCGGGATTACGTCGAAGCGACGGCCTGGTATGAGCGGCTCCTGGGAACCCAGCCATCGTTCCTGCCGAACGATACCGAAGCCGTTTGGGAGCTCGCCGAGCACCGGTATCTGTTCATCGAAGTGCGGCCTGAGCATGCTGGGCACGCCATGCACACAGTCTTCCTCAGTGACTTTGACGCCCGTATCGCGCAGATCATCGAGCGGGGACTCGAGCCGGCCGTGAGTGAAACGTACGACAACGGCGTCCGCAAGGCGACCTTCCGCGACCCGGACGGCAATGAGATCGGCTTCGGCGGCGGACCAGTCTCATAGAACCGGCGCCGGTTTGCGCCTCTCCCGGGTGGCTCCAGAGCATTGAGGCTTATAGGCAAAAAAGTGTGTATCGAATCGGCTTGCTTCCCTGTGTTGGTGCAGTAAAACGGGGTTCGTTATGCCTTAGCACCAGTACTTGTGA
>NZ_JBNHFQ010000007.1:0-280085 GCF_059090425.1 Arthrobacter sp. B055-34 | reverse complement strand
CTTCGACGTCCATCGGCGGGGCTCCCATGGCGCTGGTATGGCAAGGACAGCAGGGAGCACGGCTGCGCGGCACCATGAGCGCCTTCTTCATGGTCGGCTCAGCGGTTTCACTGGTGGCACTTGCAGCGGCTGGTCAAGTGACCTCCGAAGTCCTTATCCTGACGGCCTGGATGGTCCCCGCCGCACTCGCCGGATACATCGTCTCCCGCTTCACCAACCGTTTCCTGGACCGCCGCCGGCTGCGTCTCATAGCCCTCGCCGCAGCTGGATTCGGCGCGGTCCTTTTGGTGGGCCGGCTGCTGCTGGGCTGATCACGAAGGAGAGGCCTGGTTCCGGCAAGCGACTGCCGGAACCAGGCCTCTCCTTCGCCGTCGTCGTTCTATTTCGCGGCGCGCACTATGTTGAACAGCGGCCGTCCCGCGGCCAGATTGGCGATGTTGGCCGCAATATCGGCGGCGCGACGCTCGAAGGTCACTCGTGCATGGCCGGAGTAATGCGGCGTTACGACGACGTTGGGTAGCGTCTCGAACGCAAAGTCCGAGGGCGGGATGTTGCCCTTCGCAGGTGGCCCCCACCAGACGTCGATCCCGGCTCCCGCGATGCGGTTGCCCGCCAGGGCGTCGTACAGCGCGGCTTGGTCCACTACCGGACCGCGGGCCACATTGATCAGGACGGCTGAGCTTTTCATCCGGGCTATTTCGGCAGCCCCGATCAGTCCATGGGTGGCCGCGTCCAGCGGGACGGTCACGACCACCACGTCGGAAGATTCCAGCAGCTTGGGCAGTTCGTCATGGCCACCCACCCACGACGGATGCAGGCCTTCCGGCAGTTCTGCGGCCGGATTGCTGCGGATGGCCTGCACCGTCATGCCCATGGCTTGGGCGAGCAGGGCGACTTCCGTGCCGATCGAGCCCAGGCCCACCAGTCCCAGCACCATGGAATCCAGTGTCGGGTGGAACGGCACGTCGGAGCTGGTGGCGATGGTCTGCCAGTTCCCGGCGCGAAGCTCGCGGTCCGCCGTCAGGACGCGGCGCGAGAGCATCAGCGTGACCATCAGGACGTGTTCGGCAATGGGACGGGCATGGTGGAACGTGTTCGCCACGGCCACAGACGGGGCCAGCGAACCCATCGCAATTTTGTCGAAACCTGCCCCGGTAACGTGGACCAGTTGCAGCCGGGAGGCTGCGGCGGCCTGCTCGGCGGGAAGGGCGGAACAGACCACCACGTCTGCGTCGGCAATGGCTTTGCATTGCCGGTTTGCATCCCAAGCCGCAGCCATCTGCCAATGGTGCGGACCGCCGTCGTGCTTTAGCTGCGTTTCGAAACGGCTGATGATCGGGTCGGTGACCACGATGTTCAGCGGCCGCTCCACTGCGGTGTCTTTCTGGATCGTTACCATCGCGGGCACTTGAGTTCGTAGGCCGGATGGATCCGCTGCATGTAGCCCGTATCGTCGCGGCTGCGCAGCCCAGAGTCGAGGTACTGGCGGTGTAGTTTCTCCAGCCGGTCCCGGTCCAGTTCCACGCCCAGTCCCGGCAGCGTGGGAACCGCGACGGCGCCTTCGTTGAACTCCAGCGAACCGGGAAGGATGACATCTTCCTCCGGATCCTTCCAAGGCCAGTGCGTATCGCAGGCGTAGTCCAGATTCGGGGTAGCGGCGGCCAGATGAACCATGGCCGCCAGGCTGATCCCAAGATGCGAGTTCGAATGCATGGACAGCCCCATGCCGAAGGTGTCGGTGATTCCCGCCAGCGCCTGCGAGCGGCGCAGACCGCCCCAGAAATGATGGTCCGAGAGGATGACGTCCACGGCTCCGGCCGCTACCGCAGGCGCGACATCGGCAAAGCTCACCACACACATGTTGGTGGCCAACGGCATTGGCACCTCGCGGCGGACCTGGGCCATGCCATCGATGCCAGGAGTGGGATCTTCGAGGTACTCCAGCACGCCGTCGAGCTCCCGGCCCACTCGGATGGACGTCTCGACTGTCCAAGCCGCATTCGGGTCCAGCCGCAGCGGCAGGCCAGGGAATTCCGCACGCAGTGCCTTGATGGCGGCGATTTCCTCATCGGGTTGGAACACACCGCCTTTGAGCTTGAGGGCGGTGAAACCGTAGTCCCGCACCATCCGGCGGGCCTGCTCGACGATGCCCTGCGGGTCCAGTGCTTCACCCCAGGAATCCGCCTCGGCGTCCGGATGCCCGGCCCACTTATAGAAGAGGTATCCGCTGAAGTCGACGGTTTCCCGGACGGCGCCGCCGAGCAGATCACTGACGGGACGGCCCAGCAGCTTGCCTTGGATGTCCAAGGCCGCGACGTCGAAGGGGGACAGGACACGATCCGTGGTGCTGGACCCGGTGACCATCCCGCTCATCCCGTGGCCGCCCTGGCTGGTGTCTGCGGCCAGCACTGCGGCAACTTTTGCCCGCAGTTGGTTGATGTTGAAGATGTCCGTGCCCGGGATGGACCGGGCGGCCGCTTGGAGCCGTGCCAGGTGCGCCTCGTCGCCGTAGGTTTCGCCGACGCCGCTGACTCCGGCATCCGTGTGGACCTCGACGATCGCCCGCAAGGCAAACGGCTCGTGGACGCCCACGGTGTTGAGCAGGGGTGGGTCTTTGAAGGCGACGGGAGTGATGGTTACGCCGGTTATAGCGGCTTGACCGAGGTTGGCCAGCACAGGGGTCTGATCCATTATCGATTCGCTCACGGTTCGGCCCCTCAGCCCAGCAGGGCGCGGCCAGCGGCCAGCAGACGCTTGAGCTCTTCGCGGTCGTGTTCCGAGGCGTCCGTCAGAGGTGGCCGCACATGCCCGCTCTGGATTCCGCCGAGTTCGGCGCCTGCCTTGACCAGGGCGACGGCGTAACCCGGCACCGAATCGCGCAGCCGCACCAGGGGATGGAAGAATTCGCGGCTCAGTTGGCCGAGACGCTCCTCGTCGCCGGCCTCGAGCGCTTGGTAGAAGGCGACCGCCAGTTCGGGTGCAAACGCGAAGGTGGCGGATGAATACAGCGTCACGCCGATGGCGCGGTAAGCCTGTTGGGATGCCTCGGCTGTGGGCAGGCCGTTGAAGAACTGGAAGTCCTTGCCTGTTCCCGCCAGCTCATCCTTGACGGCGCGGACAATGCGCGCCATCAAGTCCAGATCTCCGGCGCCGTCCTTCAGGCCGGCCACATTATCGATACGGGCAATCTCCACGGCGGAGGCCTCTGTGAAGCGGGCGTTGGCACGGTGGTAGACGATGACGGGCAGCGAAGTCGCCCCGGCGATGGCCCTGACGTATGCCACCAGACCCGCTTGCGGGCTGTTGACAAGGTAAGGCGGGAAGAGCAGGATGCCGTCGGCTCCAGCCGATTCCGCCAGACGGACCTGTTCCTTGGCGAGCGCCAGCGCACCGCCGGCTCCCGCATAGACCGGCACGCGGCCCGCGGTCGTAGCGACGGCGGTGGTGACCACATCGGAGAGTTCGACCAGGGAAAGGGCATGGAATTCGCCGGTCCCGCACGCGACGAAGATGCCGCCTGGCTTGAACTGCAGCCCATGCTCCAGATGTTCTTTGAGTGCGCCGTGATCCACGGAATCATCGCTGGCGAACGGAGTAATGGGAAAGAACAGCACACCGTCAAGCATTATTTAATCTCCTTGGTAGCTAAAGGACCGGCGCTTCGTTGTCGCCTGCACTACTCTGACGATAAGTGCCGTCGTCGATGCGCGTCCAAGCTAAAATAGGCACGGAACAATACAAGGAGCGCATTGATGTTTACGCTGATCCAACTGGAGTCCTTTATCGCGGTAGCTGAAGAGCTTCACTTTGGTGCGGCAGCCGAGCGGCTCAACATGACGCAGCCGCCGCTGAGCCGGCAGATCCAGCTATTGGAAAAGGAACTGCATGCCCAGCTCTTCGACCGCACCAGCCGCAGAGTCGAGCTGACAGCTGCGGGACGGACGCTGCTGCCCAGCGCCCGCCAGATCCTTGACATGTCCATCAAAACCCAGCTGGACGTTCAGCGCGTGGCAACAGGAGACGCCGGCGCCGTGACTATCGGCTACACCGCCATCGCAGGCCAGAGCGCTCTGCCCAGGCTTCTGAGACGCTCCGCTAAGGAACAGCCAGGCGTCTCCCTGCTGCTGCGCGAACTGGTTTCCACGGACCAGATGGACGGGCTGGTCAAAGGCACGGTAGACATTGGGCTCCTGCGGCCCATCGTTGCCCGGCCGGGCATCAAATACCGGGCGGTGATGCAGGACCGTCTGGTGATTGCCTTGCCCGCGGAGAGCCCGCTGCTGGAGAAGGGGGAGTCCTTGCCGCTACAGGTCCTGAGCGGTGAGCCTCTGATGATGTACTCGACCAGCGAGGCCCGCTACTTCCACGACCTGGTGCTGCGGCTGTTTGCCAGCGCCGGCGCGGAGCCCCGGATCACCCAGTACGCCAGCCAGGTCCCGGCGCTGTTGGCCTTCGTGGAAGCGGGCTTGGGCGTGACACTGGTTCCGGCGTCGACGCGGGCGTTTTCGCCGCCGGGGGTGCGGTTCCGCGAGATCGAGGGCTCCCACGGTACTCAGGCGTTGAACCGCGTGGACCTTGAAGTGGCGTGGAACGAGAACAATACCAACCCGGCGGTTCTGAAGCTTCTGAGCCTGCTGGACGGGAACCTGGACGACCCGTCCGCCGACGACGCCGCATAGCCCACCTGGCAACGTTGCTGCTTGGCAGGGTCCGCAGCCGGTCCCTGAAACCGAGGCAGCCGCCGTCGTTATTTTGCCGGGGTTCCTCAGATGTAGGCGGGCTGTTCGAGCCGGCGGAACGCGGAGCCGTGGAAGACCAAAGGCTCGTGGGCGCCGTCGTGGGTGGACAGGCCATGGACGCGCAGCAGCACCACGTGGTGGTCGCCGGCGGGGACTTCCTGCTCCACGGAGCAGTCCAGCCACAGCGCGGCTTCCTCGAGGAAGAGGGCGCCTTCGTCGGTGGAGTGCAGGGGCAGGCCGGCGAAGCGGTCCCCGGTCTTTGCGGCGATCTGGCGGCAGACGCTGTCGTGCCCCGAGCCGAGGATGGACACGCCGATGCGGCCGGCCTGGCGGACTACCGGCCAGGTGCGGGAGGTGTTCTGCACTGCGAACATCACCAGCGGCGGGTCCATGGAAACGCCGACGGTGAAGGAAGACGCCACGATTCCCTGCGGCTCGCCGTCGACCAGAGCGCACAGCGCGGCGACGCCGGAGGGGAAGCGGCCGAAGGCATTGCGGAGGGTGTCGGGCTGCAGGTCGTCAGTCAGGGGCATCGCGGGCTGTCCTTTGCCATCAGGCGGATCCGCTGGCCCGGTTCAAGACGTGGGGCGGATACGCGGTACTTGCCGAACCGCTGTCCTTCGGTACGGCCGAATCATCACCTGGAGCACCCCGCTACGCACGAGAGGGTTGCCGGCCAACCAGCCAGGGCTTGATGTTGGCGCTCATGATTCAGCTATCACGCTAAGAGCTTGACGGGCCGCGGGTCAAGCCAAGGCAATAGGACGTAACGCGCGGTCAGGCCGTCGCGGGGTGCGCTGTGTAGTGCAGGACTGATCTTTTCTGCTGCTCCGTCAGTTCCTGGGCTACGCCGCAGGCGGCGCAGACCAGCACGTACTGCCGCGCCCGGACGATTGGGGAGACCTGGGTTCCGGCTCTGCCCAGGTGCTTGTCCAGGCGGTGCTCGCCCACCGCATCGCAGCGGGCGCAGTGCAGGTCAAGGGCGGCCAGGGTTCGCATGGCCAGTCGGCGGGGCAGATTTTTCACGGCAGATCCTTGGGGCGGGAGAAGTGCGCGGATGAAGGGCAAGCTGTGGTTGGCTGAGTCCCGCAGGGACAGGTATTGAGGTTCTTCCATGGTAGGGACGCGGCTCCCTGACGACAATGACCGTAATGGGAAAGAGATTCTCGCCGTTGGCCCGACATGGCGCCGTTACCAAGTGGCCGGCCGTGCCGTCGCGGCTACGCTGGGTGAAACAACAGTCATTGGGCCAGTGCAGGGCCTGTGGACGGGGGAGGCAGCTATGGAAACGTCGTCGGAAATGCCGGCCGATTGGCAGCGGTCGCTGGTGGTTATGGCGCACCCGGACGATCCGGAGTACGGAGCCGCTGCGGCCGTGGCCCAGTGGACCACGGCGGGCAAGAGCATCGGCTACGTGTTGGCGACGCGGGGTGAAGCGGGCATTGCCGGGCTGGATCCCCAGGAAGCCGCGGTGATCCGGGCCGAGGAGCAGCGCCGGGCGTGCGGGCACGTCGGAGTCGAGGACCTGGAGTTCCTGGACTATGCGGACGGCCGGATCGAGAACACTCCCGGTCTGCGGCTGGATATCGCCCGGGCGATCCGCCGGCACCGGCCGGACGGCATCATCACCCTGAACTTCGGCCAGACCTGGGGCCCGGGCAGCTGGAATTCGCCCGACCACCGCAACCTGGGAACTGCCGTTATGGATGCGGTGGCGGACGCGGCCAACGAGTGGATCTTCCCCGAGCTCGCCGCCGAAGGGCTGCCGCCGCACGCCGGCGTGCGCTGGGTGGGCGTGTGTTCCATGCACCCCACGCACTGGCTGGAGGTCGACGAGGACAGTATTGAACGGGCCGTCCGGTCCCTGAGCGAACACCGGCGCTACCTGCAGGCGCTGAGTCTGGAGCCCGTTGAAGCCCAGGCCCGGCGCCAGATCGAGCTGACCACCGGTGGCTCCGACACAGCAACCCGTCGGGTCGGGTTCGAGCTGTACCGGTTCTAACCCGGTCTGTGCGGTCTAGAACTCTTCGGTGTCGACGTCCGCCTGCATGGCGGGGCTGTAGCGCGGGCCGTGGACGGTCTGCTCGTTAATCAGTGCGTCCGCCCGCTTGAGCACCTCTTCACTAACGACGACGGCGTCGGCCGCCAGATCCTCGTCAAGATGGGCAATGCTGGTCGTCCCTGGCAGCGCGATGACGTGCTCGCCCTGATGCAGCAGCCACGCGATGGCCAGCTGGGCGGGAGAGCAGCCGGCTTCCCCGGCCAGGCCCGCGAACTGATCCAGGAGCTCAAGGTTCCGCGGGTAGTTCGCGGCGGAGAAGCGCGGCATCGCCCGGCGGATATCCGATTCGGGCAGCGCGTCGACGTCGCGGATCTTGCCGGTCAGGAAGCCGCGGCCCAGCGGGCTGAACGCGACGAAGGCCGTGCCGAGTTCCGCGCAGGCGGCCAGTGTGCCGAGCTCGGGATTGCGGCTCCAGAGCGAGTACTCGGTCTGGAGCGCGGAAATCGGATGGACTGCGTGGGCCCGCCGCAGCGTTGCCGCCGAAACCTCGGACAAGCCGATCCCGCCAATCTTGCCTTCCTGAACCAGTTCGGCCAGGGCGCCGACACTGTCTTCGATCGGAATGTCCTGGTCCCAGCGGTGCAAGTAGTAGAGGTCGATGTGGTCCGTGCGGAGCCGGCGCAACGCGTCCTCGCAGGTGGCTTTGAGCGTTTCCGGACGGCCGTCGATCACACGTTTGCCGTCAACACTGGTCATGCCGCATTTGCTGGCCAGGAAGAACTCATCGCGCCGCGCACCGAGTACCTCGCCGACCAGCGTCTCGTTGGCCGTGGCCCCGTACAGTGCCGCCGTATCAAAGTGGACCACTCCGCTGTCCAGGGCATGCCGGAGCAATTCTGCGGCAGCTTCCCGTGGCGGCGGAGTCCCGTAGGCGTGGCTGAGATTCATGCAGCCCAGACCGATGCTGCCAACTTCCCGGGTACCGATGCGGCGTGATTGCACTGTTGAGTCCTGTCGATTGGGGCTGTCCCGTCCGGAACTGTCCTTACTTTCTTAGCACGCGCCGCCGGCAGCCCGCTCTTCCCCGAGGTGCGAGGGGCCGGGCGGGAAGAATGCCTGGCTATAAGACCCTGTCCAAATCGGACGGCGGACACTAACGTGATGGAGGGACGCTCAATTCGGCCAGCGGACGCCGGTGGCCTGGCTGCGTAGAAAGGACCATCATGGGCAGGCTCATCATCCAGCAGTTCACCACGATGGACGGCTACGCGGCCGAACCGGACGGCGGCCTGCGGTTTATGAATCAGATCCGCGGCTGGACGTCCATTATGGATGCCAACACCCGGTTGCTCGAAGGCTGCTCCGCCATTCTGCTCGGCCGGGTGACCTACTCGATGTTCGCCGCTTACTGGCCCGGCGCTGATCCGCGGGAGGAACCTATCGCGGAGCCGATCAACCGGCTGCCCAAGCACGTGGTGTCCAGAACTTTGGACCGGGCTCCGTGGGGCGACGGTGAGGCACGGGTCATCGGCGACAACATTCCGGCCCGGATCCACGAACTCAAAGACACCGAGAGCGGCGACGTTATTGTCTGGGGCTCGCTGACGCTGACACGGCTGCTGTTCCGCAAGGAACTGGTGGACGAGTTGTACCTGCACATGCTGCCCACCGTGCTCGGCGAAGGACTGCCGGCGTATCCGCCGTCGGCCGCAGGGGAAAAGTTTGTCCCGCACAGCGCCGAGGTCATGGAACCCGGCGGTGTCGCTGTCCGCTATACCGTCCGGTAGGAGAGACGCATGAAACTTCCGGTAATGCCCCCGGTCGCCCCGATGCTGGCGAAGCCCCTCAGCGAGATTCCCGACGGCGACCTAAGCTTCGAACCCAAATGGGACGGGTTCAGGTCGATCATCTTCCGCGACGGGGACGACGTCGAAATCGGCAGCCGCAACGAAAAGCCGATGAACCGCTACTTTCCCGAAATCATCGAAGCGGTCAAGGCGAACCTGCCCGAACGGTGCGTGGTCGACGGTGAAATCGTCCTGGTCGGAGCCTCGGGGGACAGGCTGGACTTCGAGGCCCTGCAGCAACGGATCCATCCCGCGGCAAGCCGGGTGAAGCTTCTCGCCGAACAGACGCCGGCCAAGTTCGTCGCCTTCGACCTGCTGGCCCTGGGCGACGAGGACCTGACCGGCGAGCCCTTTGCCGAGCGGCGTGCCCGCCTGGAAAAGGCCCTCGCCCACGCGCAGCCGCCGATCCACCTGACGAATGCCACGGCGGACCACGGCGTGGCGACGCGCTGGTTCCATGAGTTTGAGGGCGCCGGGCTCGACGGCGTGATCGCCAAACCGCTGGACGGCCTGTACCAGCCGAACAAGCGGGCAATGTTCAAGATCAAACACGAGCGCACGGTGGACTGCGTGCTCGCCGGCTACCGGGTGCACAAAAGCGGTCCGGACCGGATCGGCTCCCTGCTGCTCGGCCTTTATAGCGACGACGGCGAGCTGGCCAACGTGGGCGTGGCCGGTTCGTTTTCGATGCAGCGGCGCCAAGAGCTGTTCGAGGAGCTGCAGCCGCTGGTCACAACCTTCGATGACCACCCGTGGGCGTGGGCGAAGCAGGAAGGGGGCACCCGAACCCCGCGCAATTCCGAGGGCAGCCGGTGGAGCGGGGGCAAGGACCTGTCCTTCACGCCGCTGCGCCCCGAGCGTGTGATCGAAGTGAAGTATGACCATATGGAGGGCGAACGGTTCCGCCACACCACGCAGTTTGCCCGCTGGCGGCCGGACCGGGATCCGCAGTCCTGCACATACGAACAGCTGGAAGAACCGGTGAAGTTCAACCTCGACGAAGTGCTGAATCCCGGCAGCGGCTGACCTGTTCGGCGGCCTCCGGTAACGGCCGGGACGGTTTTTCCTAAGCTTGCTTGAACCGGAATGGATGTGCCGGATAGACCCCGAGGATCCGGATCTCGGTGGTGAAGAAGTCCAGTTCCTCAAACGCGTGGATCATCGCCATGTCTTCGGGGTGGCCTTCCACATCCACCATGAACATTGTGGCCGCGAACTCGCCGCCGACCATGTAGCTTTCCAGCCGGGTCATGTTGATCCCGTTGGTGGCGAAGCCGCCCAGCGCCTTGTAGAGCGCCGACGGAACGTTCCGGACGCGGAAGACAAAGCTCGTCACCGCCGGGCCTGCGAGCTCTTCGCGGCTGGGGATGGGCTGCTTGTCCGCCAGCACCACGAAGCGCGTGGTGTTCGTGGGGTCGTCTTCGGCATCATGTGCGAGCACATCGAGTCCATAGAGCTCGGCTGCCATCGGCGGCGCGAGGGAAACCTTGGCCGGATCCTGCCATTCGCTGACTTCCCGGGCGGACCCGGCGGTGTCGCCGGCGATGACGGGTTTGAGGCCGAGCTCGCGGATAAGCTTTCGGCACTGCCCCAGTGCATGAATGTGGCTGTGCACTTCCTTGGCCTGGTCGATGCTGGTGCCGGGGATTCCCAGCAGGCTGAACCTAATGCGCAGGAAGTGTTCCTCGATAATCTGCAGCGTGGTGTTGGGCAGCATTGCATGGATGTCGGCGACGCGCCCGGCGATCGAGTTGTCGATGGGAATCATGGCCAGCTTTGCCTGGCCACTGGTGACTTGAGCAAAGGCATCCTCAAAGCTGGCGCACGGCACAGCCTCCCAGTCGGGGCGAACTTCGGTGCACGCTATATGGGAGTTGGAGCCGGGTTCGCCCTGGTAGGCGATTGCATCAGTCATGGCTGAATTATCGCATCGCCGGCTCCGGTGGATGCTTCCGCTCCGGCACCGGTGCTTAACACACGTGACAAAAGAGAAGGCACCGGCGGATCGGGAGGTTGGGGGAAACTCCGACCGCCGGTGCCGTAATCACTCGCACCTATGAGGTGTTTTCAACACTAGAGCCTTTACATGAATGCAAACCCAGAGCAGCCTGTGAATAACCTGAAAGCGAAAGTGCCGTCTAGGGTGGCAGCCCACCGGCCTCGTCGTGAGAATGGCCCCATGGATGATGCGAAGCTCAAAGCCCTTGCCCTGGTCTGCACCCTGACACCGTCGCCTAAGCCCTCGAGCAGCGAGCTGCTGGCCCGCCAAATCATCCAGCAACTCAGTTCCCAAGGCGTCGAGTGCGATCTGATCCGGGTGGTGGACCGCGACATCAAGCCCGGCGTCCAGGCCGACATGGGCGACGGAGATGAGTGGTCCCGGATCCGGGAGCAGATTCTCGCCTCGGACATTCTGGTGCTCGCCACGCCTATCTGGCTGGGACATCCGGCAAGTCTTGCGCTAAGGTTCTGGAGCGCCTCGATGCGGAGCCGTCCGAGACGGATGGCCAAAACCGGCCAAGCATGTACGACAAGATGGCCTTGGTCGCCGTCGGCTTCAGTATTCCGGCGCAGGGATCCACGTACTGGGTCGGGGAGCCATGCACGGCACCGACTTCCAGGACCTGCCGGAAACGCCGGAGGTAACAGCAACGACGACGGTGACGTCCGCCCGCCGTGCCGTGCATCTGGCATCTAGCCTGAGGAAAATGCCGTATCCCGCGAGCTGAAGAAGCTGGGGCGCTCGGATCCAAAGGCACATCAGCGGTGGCCTTAACGAACGACACCGGCTGGTCCAGGAGGTTGGGGGAGGCTCTAGGACCAGCCGGTGTCTTGTTCACTCGCACCTTTGATGAGGTGCTTAAAACGCTACGACTCTATTTTGTGAATTAGCCCTGAAGAAGCTGGCAACTGCCCGAGTGCACAGCGTCCGTGTTTCAGCGCGCGGTTTAGACCGGGCGGCCCGGCGGCAGGTCCTCGTCCATGTTGGCGGCAGCCTGGCCGGCGCTGCCCGCGGCAGTGTCATCAACATCGCCGCGCCAGGCGCCCGTTTCGGCTCCTCTGTTTTCGACGAACTCCTTGTACTTCTTCAGGTCCGACTTCACCTGGAGGCTGTCGATCCCAAGCTTGGCGCCGGCCTTTTCGGTGAAGGTCTCCGGGTCCCATTCGAAGCGGACCGCGACCTTGGTGCTGTCCGCTCCGAGCCGCTCGAAGGTCACGGCCCCGGCATGGGACTTGCCGTCCAGGCTGCGCCAGGCAATGCGCTGGTCCGGGTGCTGCTCCACAATCTCGGTGTCGAACTCGCGTTCCACGCCGCCGATCTTGGTGATCCAGTGGTTCGTGGTGTCGGTCAACTGAGTCACGGACTCAACCCCGGACATGAAGTTCGGAAAGGACTCGAACTGTGTCCATTGGTTGTAAGCCGTGCTTACCGGGACGTTTACATCAATGGTCTCTTCTACCGTTTCCATGATTGTGCTCCTTTGGCTTGAGTGCCTTGAGTGCAAAATGTCCGCCGTCGCGGACCAGTCAGTGGCCACTCATCATCACGCTACACAAGGGCGTGGTCCGCCACAATGGGAAACTAAGTTTGCTGACTGATCTTGTTTCGGACGTAAATGCTAGCCTCTGGCTGTGGCCAGCAAACAAGATGAACCAGAGGTTGCCGCGCAATCAGCACCGGTGCTCGCGCATGATGCAACGTTGTCCGCCGGCATCGTCACCGCCGTCGTCGGTTTTACCAGTTCTTTCGCCGTCGTCCTGACAGGGCTTCGCGGGGTTGGCGCGACGCCGGCCCAAGCGGCTTCCGGCCTGTTGGCGCTGTGCGTTTTGCAAGGGATCGGGATGCTGATCCTGGCTCAGCGCTACCGGATACCGCTGACCTTGGCCTGGTCAACGCCGGGAGCTGCGCTGCTGGCCTCGACCGGGGTCCTTCCCGGCGGCTGGCCGACAGCGGTCGCGGCTTTTGCAATGGTGGGCGTCCTGGTGGTTCTCGCCGGAGTCATCCGCCCGCTGGGCAGGTTGATCGAGCTGATTCCACCGGGCGTGGCCTCGGGCATGCTGGCGGGCATCATCCTGTCCATCTGCCTCGATGCAGTGGGGCTCGCCGGGGCGAATCCTGGGATGCTCCTGCCGCTCGTGCTGGTGTGGGTGCTGGGCATGCGCTGGTGGAGCAAGTGGGCCACCCCCGCCGTCGTGCTGGTGGGTTTTGCGGTTATTGCCGCCAGCCCGGGAATGCGGGAGCTGCGCTGGGAGGATCTGCTGCCCCAGGTCAGCCTGGCGGCGCCGTCGCTGGAACTGCTGCCCGCCGCCGCACTCGCCGTGCCGCTGTTCATTGTCACGATAGCATCGCAGAACGTGCCCGGCGTGGTGGTTATGCGCAGTTTCGGCTACCGGGTTCCGTGGCGGTTCTCGATGGTGCTGACCGGCGTGCTGACCTTGCTCGCGGCGCCGTTCGGCGGGCACTCCGTGAACCTCGCCGCGATCTCCGGCGCCCTGGCCGCAAATAACGACGTGCATCCCGACCCGTCCCGGCGCTGGCGCGCAGCCCGGATTGCAGGCGTCACCTACCTGGTATTCGGTCTCCTGAGCACGGGGGTGGCGGCGCTGGTGGTGCTCGGTCCGGACGGCATCATGGAAACCATCGCCGCCCTGGCCTTACTGGGCGTGCTCGGCTCCTCGGTGTCGTCAATGATTTCCGACGCCGGTGGACGGGAGGCGGCGCTGGTCACCTTCGTGATTGCCGCCTCGGGTGTTGGCTTCGCTGGTATCGGTGCAGCCTTCTGGGCACTGCTGGCAGGGCTGGCGGTCCATCTCCTGTTGAAGCGTACTAAGCGATGGCTTCCTCAGTGACTCCGAACGGCACCTCTTCGCTCAACTCAACGGTGAACTGGCCGGGACCGGTCTTGGTAACCAGGATGCCGTGAACGCCGTCCTGGCCGGCCAGTTGCTGGAGTTCGTCCACAACCGCTTCGAGCAGGTTGTCTGCTTCGTCCACGGAAGTGGCTGTGATCTTCTTATGTGTCAATGAGGTCATAGTGCTGAGTCAATCTTTCGTCCCCCCGCTGCTGCGGGGCTTTTTTGAGTTCCGGTTCCTCGGTTGGGGCCGAGGGTGCCGGGACTCTCCGGGAACCTGGTTCCGGGCCGTTGGGGAACTGCCGGAGCCAGGTGGGCCCACTCTGCCAGTGAGACGAAGGATGACAGAATGCGGCTCAGATATTACTTAGTTGGAATCGACAACGATTCTAGCTGTTTTTTTCACGATGGCTAGCCCGCCGCGTGCTGTAGGGGTTTTCACCGCACTTGCGCGGTGGTATGGGCGGTGATTCACTTAACCAGTAAGACTACTTACTATTCGCGTTGTTCGCGGTGCTTTTTCGGGCGCCGCAGAGTAGCGGCGGGTGGAAGGAAACGTCATCATGAATGCAAGACACGAAGCCACCGGACCTGATTACGACCGGCCGGACCGCGGGCCATCATCCCGTGAACCGGCGGACCGCGGACCGCGGGACGGCACGGAATCGGCCTACGTCGACGGGCGGGAGGACCGCCGCACGGTGGTCGGCCGGGAGAAGGAGAAATACGGCGGCGTTAAGATTGGCTCGGCCTTCTTCGGCTGGCTGACGGCGACCGGCGCTGCGGTGCTGCTGATCGCCCTGGCCAGCGCCATCGGGGCCGCGATCGGCGCGAATACCGGGCTGAGCGCGGACGAGGCAGCAGGCGCGGCAACGCAGGATGCGGCGACGGCGGGAATCGTGGGAGCCATAGTGCTAGCTGTGATTCTTTTCATCGCCTATTACTGCGGAGGTTACGTTGCCGGCAGGATGGCGCGCTTCAACGGGATGAAGCAGGGCGTCGCGGTCTGGATCTGGGCCGTGGTCATCGCGATCATCGTCGCCGTGGTCGGGGCCGTGGCGGGAAGCCAGGCCAATGTCCTTGCCAACATGAACGCCTTCCCGAACATCCCGGTGGGAGGGGACCAGATGACCACAGGCGCCCTGATCACGCTGCTGGTGATCCTGGCAGTTACTCTGGCCGGGGCGATCCTCGGCGGCCTTGCCGGCATGCGGTTCCACCGGAATGTGGACAAAGAGGGCCTCGGGAGATAGCTGGCTGACCTAGAACGGGTTGAGCAGTCGGTGCACGAACTGTTGGGTGCGCTCTTCCTGCGGGTCGCGCAGCACCTGGTCCGGGTGGCCGCGTTCCACGACTACGCCACCGTCCATGAAGACCACTTCGCTGGCCACCTCGCGGGCAAAAGCGAGTTCGTGCGTGACCAGAGCCATGGTCCAGCCTTCATCGGCCAGTTCCTTGATCACATGGAGTACGTCGCCGACCAGTTCGGGGTCCAGCGCCGAGGTCGGCTCGTCGAAGAGCAGGAGTGAGGGTTTCAGCGCCAGCGCGCGTACAATGCCGACACGCTGCTGCTGGCCGCCGGAGAGTTCGTGCGGGTACTGGTCCTTCTTGTCCGCCAGCCCCACGCGTTCCAGCAGGTTTGACGCCTCGCTGGCGGCCTCGGACTTGCGCCGCTTCTGCACTTGGACGGGACCTTCGATCACATTTTCCAGCACCGTTTTATGCGGAAACAGATTGTAGTGCTGGAAGACCATCGCGCTTTGGTCCCGCAGGGAGGAAAGCTGCTTCTTGGATACCGGTGAGGCGAAATCCACCGGGCGGATACCGCGGAAGGCGACCACTCCGCCGTCGGGCGCTTCCAGGCCGTTGAGGCAGCGCAGCACCGTGGTCTTGCCGGAACCGGAGGGCCCAATGAGAGCCAGCACCTCACCCTGCCGCACGGATAGATCGATGGACTTGAGCACGTGGTTTGCGCCGAAGGACTTGCGCAGGCCGGATACGGTCAGTACCGGCTCGTGCGCAGGTACTGACCCGCGCGGGGCCAGCGGATCAGTGGGCGACATAGCGGTCCAGCCTCTTTTCCAATTGTGACTGCCCGCTGGAGAGGATCAGGCAGAAAACCCAATAGATCACGGCGGCTTCGACGTAGAGCACCATGAATTCCTGGCTGAACGCGGCAATTTCCTGCGCCTGGCGGAAGAGCTCGGTCACCAGGATCAGCGAGGCCAGAGAGGTGTCCTTGACTAGCGAGATGAAGGTGTTGGACAGCGGCGGCACGGACACCCGCGCGGCCTGCGGCAGGATGATCCGGCGCAGCGTGGTAACCGGTGACATGCCGATGGTATGCCCGGCCTCCCACTGGCCTTTCGGCACGGACAGAATGGCCGCCCGGATGATCTCCGCCGCGTAGCCGCCGACATTGAGCGAGAACGCGATGATGGCGCTGGGCCACGGATCAATGACCACGCCGATGGAGGGCAGGCCGTAGAAGATCACGAACAGCTGGACCAGCAAGGGCGTGCCGCGGATAACGGACACGTAGCCGCGGGCGATAGCCGAAATGATCTTGTTGCCGCTCAGCCGCATCAGGGCGACGATCAGTGCGAGGGCCAGGCCCAGGAAGAAGGACGTCAGGGAGAGCGGAATGGTGCCCCGGATGCCGCCTTGGACCATCGGCCAGAACGAACTGGCAACGAGGTCCCAATCAATGTCCATACGGTTAGGCTAACGCCTGGACCGGTGCCGCCGTCGTTATTGCGTAACGTCCTCGCCGAAGTACTTCTCGGAGATTTCCGCCAGCTTGCCCTCTGCGCGCAGTTCCTCGAGGGCTGTGTTCACCGCGTCGACCAACTCGGTGCTGCCCTTCTTGAACGCCAGCGCGCTCAGGGACTCTTCCTCGGTTTCGGCGGCGATCTTGATGTTCTCGTTGTTGCTGGTGTTCTGGTAGTCCAGATAGGTCAGCTTGTCATTGATGGTCGCGTCCACCCGGCCCTGCTCGAGCAGTGTCACGGACTGAGCCCAGCCTTCAACGGCCTCCACATTCGCGCCGGATTCCTGTGCCAGCGTGTACCAGTTGCTGGTGAGGGACTGCGCCGTGGTCTTGCCCTCGAGGTCCTCGAAGGAGGTGATCTCGGAGTTGTCCGCCTTAGTCACGAGCACGCCCGTGCTCACCGTGTAGGGGTCGGAGAAGTCGTACTTGGCCTGGCGTTCCTCGTTGATGGACACCTGGTTGGCGATCACATCGAACCGGCCGGCTTCCAGACCCGCGAAGATTGCGTCCCACTGGGTCTCTTCGAACTGGGCTTCCACGCCGAGCTTGTCGGCCACGGCGGTGATGATTTCGACGTCGAAACCGGTGAGTTCTCCGGCACCGTTCTCGTGGAAGGAGAACGGCTTGTAGGTTCCCTCGGTGCCGACCGTGATGACGCCGGCATTCTGGATTTCCTGCAGGGTAGTGGGGCCGGCGTCCGCCGACGTTGCACCGGGTTCGGCGGGCGTGGAAGATCCGCAACCGACAACGGCGAGGGCGATCGCGGCGGAGGCGCCAAGCAAGGAGAGGCGGCGACGAATCATGGTGGGACCCCTTTGAGAAGATGTCGGTTGCGCTGCCGGCGAATGGCCGGGAACGCTGAACGGTAGCACGTACAACGTCGGCGGGTAGAGCCAATATTCCGAAATGTGTCATGGCTGGCCAACAGCAGGAACGACGGTGTCCCCATCAGGTGGACCGTGCGCTTGCATAGCCACCTGCGGGGACACCGCCGTTGTTATAGCCGGGATTGAATAGTTGCTTTAGTGCCTACCAACGGTGGGCGACGTCGATCACCAGCCTTGTCTGCGAGCCCGGGCCGTTGAGAGTGAAGGCCCGGAACGGCAACCGTGCCCGGACACCAAGTCCGATGGTCGTCTGGCCCTCGAAGCTGCCGGCCCACGCTACCTGGCGGAAGGTCCGGAAGTCTTTGACGTTGACGATGTTGGCCTTGTTGCGCGGAAGGTAGGTTGCCTTGCCGTTGGCGTATGCCGGGGCCTTGACAATAACGCGCAGGTCGGTCCCGCGGAGTGGAACATAGTCGCCCTTGCCTTCGGTGTAGACCGAGGCGTAGCGGACGTCGTATCCGGCGCGCTTGCCCTTGATGTCGAACACCAGACGGTCGAAGCAGGCGTGCTTGCCTGCCCGGACGTTGGCCAGGTGACCGTAGGTCGTGGCCGAAGACGTTTTAGCGAGTGATCCCCAAGTAATGCCGCAGTAAGGTGCTGCAGTGGCTGCGCTGGGAGCGACAAGTCCCAGTCCAACGATCAACATGATGACCGCGAGCCACGCATGCAGTTTTTTCATGGCTGAAAGCCTTTCAAATTGCACGAATGATGCTCCCAGAATATGACGCGATCCAGAGGTTTAATCCCTGCCTGTCAATACTGATTTCGAACCGTCACGGGATATTTCAGAAGTGCTTCAAATCGGGCGCGCAAGCCCGGTTGGAGGCCTCCGCGAGGGCCCTGTTGTAGCCGTTTCGCAACGGCCGGTCACGGCCGATTACGACGGAAACGGGGCTCTACGGCGGAGTTCATAGCTGCCATCGAATGGTCGAAGTCTTCCGCTCCGCAGTGAATCGATCAATGAATCAAGCCGAAAAGCGTGGTGTAGTCTCAGAACCCTCGGAGCCATTGCGGCTCCAATTAAGGAAACCCCTAATGGCAGACAAGTCCCCGCGACAGTCCATGTCCAAAAAGCCCGGCAAATCGATCAAGCAGAAGCGGACCGATAAGAAGGCCGGCGCCGCCGCGGCCTCCGAAATGGAAAAGCTCACGAAGGCCAAGAAAAACTGAGCCCGGTGAGCCAGCTGAGCCTGGGAATTCCGTCCACCACGCGCAAGCCCGACGAACGGCGCCTGCCCATCCACCCGCGCCACTTTGAGCAGATTGCCCCTGCGCTCCGGAGCCGGATCACCTTGGAGCACGGCTACGGCGAGCGGTTCGGACTCTCCGATGCGCAGCTGGAGCCGCTGGTAGGCCGCATCACCTCGCGCCCGGAGCTCATTGAGTCATCCGATGTGGTCCTGCTGCCGAAGCCCCAGCCTGAAGATCTCGCCGAATTGCGCGATGGCCAGGTCCTGTGGGGCTGGCCGCACTGCGTCCAGGACCGGGCCGTCACCCAGCTTGCCATCGACAAACGCCTGACGCTCATCGCCTACGAAGCGATGAACCACTGGACCAGCGACGGTGGGTTCGGCCTGCACGTTTTCCATAAGAACAACGAGTTGGCCGGTTACAGCTCAGTGCTGCATGCACTGCAGCTGATCGGGTCGACCGGCGACTACGGGCGCCGACTGCGCGCCGTCGTTATTGGTTTCGGCGCCACGGCCCGCGGGGCCGTCACAGCCCTCAATGCCCACGGCGTGCACGGCGTGCAGGTGCTTACCAGCCGAAGTGTCGCCGCCGTCGGCTCACCGATCCATTCGGTCGATATTGTCCAGTTCGACCATGATCAGGATGCGCCGTTCCTGAGCCACGTGATCACGCCGCGGGGCCGGATGCCGCTGGCACCGTTCCTGGCCGAGAGCGACATTGTCGTCAACTGCACCCTGCAGGACCCCAACGCGCCGCTGACCTACCTGCGGACCGAGGACCTGGACGCATTCACGCCGGGGAGCCTGATCGTGGACGTCTCCTGCGACGAGGGCATGGGGTTCAGCTGGGCGCGTCCGACGACGTTCGCCTCGCCGATGTTCGAGGTCGGGGACCACATCAACTACTACGGCGTAGACCACAGCCCCTCCTATCTGTGGAATTCGGCCACGTGGGAGATCAGCCAGGCAGTCCTGCCGTTCCTCGGCACCGTCATGGCGGGTCCCTCGAGCTGGGATGAGGACGCGGTCATCAACCGCGCCATTGAGATTCGCGACGGCGAGATCCGCAATCCTGCCATTCTTGCCTTCCAGGACCGGTCGCCCGAGTACCCGCACCGTTAGACCGGCAGCGGTCAGCGGTCGCCGCGGCCGTTGATCAGGTGGCGGATGCGGGCCGAGAGCTCCTCGCAGCCGTTGATGATCCGCCCGGCTTCGGCCACCGCGGGCTGCAGCGCTGCCAGGGTTTGCTGGTCTCTGATGTCCGCGATGTTGATCTCCAGCGTCACGCGGCCGGAGGAAGCGGCGGCGCGGGCGGCCTCAGCGGCTGCTCCGATGTCGCTGAGCACGTTGGGATTGGAAAAGCCGGCCAGCTCCTGCCCCAGGCGAAGGATTTCCCCGGAGAGCTCGACTAGTTTGCGTGGTGGCTCGGCGGCCTGGGCCAACGATTCCTGCACAGTCCGGGTCCGGGTCTGTGATTCCTCGTCGGTCCCGTCCGGGAGCCCGTAAGCATCCGCCACCGTGTGGAAGGACTCTTCGTCCGCGTCCGCCAGTTCCAATGCAGCCGGAATCAGATCCCGGGCAGCGGCGAGGATCCGCGAAGTGTGCTCGGCATGGTCGGCGTACTCGGCGCCGGTGGTGAAGTTCGCCGCCATGGACAGCAATGCCGCCCCTTGCGCAGCCTGCAGCGCCCCGGCCGCACCGCCCCCCGGCGTGGGTTCGCCGGAGGCAAGGCGGTCGAGGAATCCGCCGATCTTCTCGTCACGGATCATTGGCTGGACCTTCCTATGCCGGTTACTGCTCGGAATTGCCGGGGTCGAATTCGCTCAAGGGTGCGCCCTTGTCGCCTCCGGTCCGGTCATAGCTGTCCATTTCGTCCGACACGGTTTCATCCACCATGCCCTCCTCCTCGGTGTCGATGCCGCCTTCCACCAGCTCCGGCGGGACGGCATCAACGCCCTCGTCGGGGATGACGGGGTCTTCCCCCTGGACGTTGAGGTCGGGGTCGGGGAGATTCTGTTCAGTCATGGCTGTTTCCCTTCGATCGGATGGCCACGGCCGGTGGCGTTACTCAGCCAGCTTAGTAACTCCAGGCCCAAAGGTCAGCACCAACTGCCAACCCCGCGCATAACCCGCAGGATCCCCACAACTTTCCAGCGCACTCGACATATCCGCCGCGCGCTTATAAGTTCGCTAAAGGTCACTGGACAACAGGGGGAACATGCTGCGGCGCGCACTTGGAACAGTTTTGGCACTATTGCTGGTCGGCACGGCGGTCGCCTGCGCCCCGAGCAAGGACGAGGCACAGAGTACCGCCGCCGCACTCGCGGAGGGCCTAAGCGCAAAGAATGTTGAGAGCATTGCCTTCTCCGGCGCCACCGGGGCGGATGTCCAGGCGGAAATGGCCGGCGTTCTGGAAGGCATGGATCCGCTGGTGCCTAAGGTCTCCGTGGCCGAGGTGGGCGAGGTCCAGGACAACCGCACCACCGCCACGCTGTCCTACGAATGGACCATCCCGGACTCCGAGCAGAAATGGACCTATACAACGACGGCGGAGCTCGCCCACGCGGACGACAGCTGGCAGGTCGTGTGGTCACCGGCCATCGTGGAACCGTCCCTGGCGGAAGGGGAGCGGCTGGCGAAGACCACCGCCGAACCTGAGCGTGGCGACATTCTCGACGCCGCCGGCGAACCCCTGGTGACCGAGCGGCCGGTCCGGGTGGTCGGCATCGACAAGTCCGGGCTGAGCGAGGCCGCGGCCAAGGCCTCCGCGCAGCAGCTGGCCGAACTGGTGGACATCGACGCCGGCGACTACCAGTCGAAGGTCGAGGCCTACGGGCCGGAGGCCTTCGTGGATGCCATCACCCTGCGCGAGGCTGCCTTCAAGGATCTGGACCAAAACCGGCTGGAATCCATTGACGGTTCGGCCGCGCTCGAGGACGAGCTGCCGCTGGCGCCCTCGCGCGACTTCGCGGCGGCAGTGCTGGGCACTGTGCGCGAAGCTTCGGCCGAGGACATCGAAAAGTCCGAAGGCAAGATCGTCCAGGGCGAGATGGTGGGCACGTCCGGGCTGCAGGCCGCCTACAACGATGACCTGTCCGGCGCGCCGGGCCTGACCATTTCCGCTGTCGCAGCCGCTGAAGGGGACGACGGCGACCAGGGCGGCACGGAAGCGGAAGCCGCGGCGCCGCGGGAGCTGTTCAGCATTGAGCCGGAGAACGGGCAGGACGTCCAGATCAGCCTGGAGCCGGACATGCAGCGGGCGGCGGAGGACGTGCTGGCGGACATCGAATCGCCCAGCTCCATTGTGGCCGTGCGCCCGTCCACCGGGGAGATCCTCGCCGCGGCCAACGGTCCGGACAGCAATGGTTACAACACCGCCTTCCTGGGCCAGTACGCCCCCGGGTCCACATTCAAGATCGCCACGGCCCTCGGGCTGCTTCGCCAGGGCATGACGCCGGAATCCTCCGTGACATGCGAGGAGGAATTCGTTGCAGATGGGCGCACCTTCGAAAATGCCGACGGCTACCCGGCAGCCTTCCTGGGCGAGATTACGCTGACCGAAGCCATTGCCCATTCCTGCAACACCGCGTTCGTCGCCCAGTATGAGAACCTGCCCCAGGTTGAGCTGGCTGACGCAGCCGGGGCGCTCGGCATCGGAATGAACGCCAACCTTGGCCTTGAAGCGTTCATGGGGAACGTCCCCCGCGAGGACACAGAGGGAACGGCCCATGCCGCATCGATGATCGGCCAAAGCCGCGTCCAGACCTCACCGTTGGCACTGACCACTATGATGGCGTCCGTGGTCAAGGGGGAGGTTGTTGTCCCGCAGCTGGTCAAGGGGCACGACGCCGAGGCGGAGCTGCCTGACGTCCCGAAACTCACCCAGGAGGAAGCGGACCAGCTGACCGGCATGATGCGCTCCGCCGTCGTTGATGGTTATCTGGCCAACCTTGCCGACCTACCGGGGGAGCCGGTGATCGGCAAGACCGGCACGGCCGAATACGGCAGCGAGGATCCGCTGCAGACCCACTCGTGGGTGATCGCAGGGCAGGGCGACCTAGCGCTGGCGGTGTTCGTGGAGGATGGCGACCTCGGCGCCGTCACCGGAGCGCCCATGGTGGAGGAGTTTCTTGAGGCTGTGGGCGGAAACTGAGCCCGCGGCACCCCATCCGGTGACATCTACACTGGACCGTGGACCCACCAATCGACTAACCGACATTTCGATGAATGCGACACCAGGAGGAAGTTTGGCTGAGAAGACCCCGCACCAGAACGTCAGCTTTGCATCAGCAGGCGGAGAAGCCCATGGCTATCTGGCCCTGCCCGAGTCCGGTCAGGGGCCGGGCGTCATCGTCATCCAGGAGTGGTGGGGCCTGGCCGACCACATCCGCGACGTGGCGGACCGGCTTGCCGCCGAAGGCTTCGTCGCGCTGGCCCCCGATCTCTACGGCGGCTGGATCACGCACGATGGCAAGGAAGCGGCCAAGATGATGTCAAAGCTGCCTGAGGAAGAGGGCGCACGTCTGCTCGCCGGTGCCGTGGATTACCTGCTGGCCAGCGACGCCGTGACCAGCTCCACTGTGGGCGCCATCGGCTTCTGCATGGGCGGGGGCTTTGTCCTGGCGCTCGCCGCGCAGCAGGGCGAGCGGATTGGCGCGGCCATACCGTTCTACGGCGTGGGACAGGCTGTGCCGGACTCCTACACCGGAGTGCGGGCCGTTGTGCAGGGGCACTACGGGGAGCAGGATTCGTCCTACCCTGCTGAGAAGGCGCGGGTGCAGGAAGAACAGATCCGCCGCGAGTCTGGGGCCAAGGTCGAGTTCTTCTACTACGACGCCCCGCATGCCTTCCACAATGACGAAAACCCGCAGGGCAACTACCGGCCCGAGGAAGCGAAGCTGGCCTGGGAGCGCTCGGTTTCTTGCCTGAAGGCCAACGTCAAGTAGCTCTCCAACGTGGAGTAGCTCTCCACCGAAGGGACCGGCGGCGATAGACTTTTGTTTATGGTCGCGGGTGCCCGTATCTGGGCGGGGTTGGCAGTACTATTCTGGGCAGTGGCGTTCTTCGGGATCGTCGATCTGCTCACGGTCTTCAGCGCCAACGAAGGCTTCGCCGCCGTCATGGGACTGGAGGCCAGCTGGGGCGTGCTTTTCACCTTCGTGATCAGCGGCGCCTTCTTGGCCATCGCGGCCCGGCCGCAGGAACCGGCCCCGGCTCTGGTCCAGCTCTGGACCGTGGCGGCGGCCCTGCTGCTGGCCTGGATCTTCACACATGACACGTCGCCGCTGGTAGTGGCGGCGATTCTCATCCCGATGACCGTCATCAGTTCCATCGCTGGGCGGCGCGACAGAAGAAGTACCTCCGGCAGCAGCCCTGACAATACCAGCCGCCAAGCTCAGCGGCGACGCACGACGTCGGGGCTGGATCCCAGCGGGCCGTTGCTCCTGTTGGCCCTGGTGGGGGTTCCGTTCTGGTGGGCGTATGCGGCAACGGCGGTGGAACTCTCCCAAACGCCGGGCATCGAAGACGACATCACCTGGGGGTTGACCCACTGGCCCGTGCAGGCCGCGCTTGGCCTGTATCTCTCGCTGGCCGTTCTGGTCATGACCTTCTGGTTCCCGGGCCGCACCCTGCTCGGCACCAGCTGCTGGATCAGTTCGGTGGTGCTGGGAGCCACCTGGCTTCTCTATCCTGCCAGCGCCGGCTCCGTGGACAGCGTCGGGCTGTCCGTCCTGGCGGGTGCGTGGGGAACTGCTGTCTTTTTCTGCCGTTATCTGGGACATCCACGTCCGGATCCTCCGAATGACGGCGTCTTAGCCGTTCATCGGCCCCTCGGCCCGCAGCTGTCCGGCACCCGGGCCCGTCACGTCGACCGTGCAGCGAATGACAATCCGGTTCTGCCCGGCTTCACCCAGATCGATCAGTGAATCCTCGTCCGAGACGAGCGTGAAGTCGGCCGAATCCGGAACAACGTCCACTCCCTTTCGGGCTGCTTCCTGCCGCGCGTTCTCCAGAGCATCCTGACGGAGCCTGACCAGATAGTCCTTGTCGTCGGCACGGGCGCCGTCGCCGAAAG
This sequence comes from Arthrobacter sp. B055-34, assembly GCF_059090425.1. Lineage (NCBI taxonomy): Bacteria > Bacillati > Actinomycetota > Actinomycetes > Micrococcales > Micrococcaceae > Arthrobacter > Arthrobacter sp. B055-34. Next base: position 255,720 of record NZ_JBNHFQ010000007.1, on the reverse strand, counting down.
CCCAGCCGAACACCGTGTTCGTACTTGTCATGGGCGAAAGTGTACTCTTCAGGATCGCCAGACGTAGCGGCGTTCGGGGCGGCCGACCCCGCCGTAGCGGAGCTGGACCTCCACGCGCCCGTCGTCGCTGAGATACTCGAGATAACGCCGGGCGCTGACCCGGGACGTGCCCAGCCGGTCTGCGGCTTCGCTGGCCGAAAGATCGGTTCCGGTGTCCCGCAGAAGCTGCTCGACCAGACGCAGGGTCTCGACGCTGCACCCCTTGGGCAGCGGTCGCTCGGTCCGGCTCACGCCGAAGACCCGGTTCACGTCCGCCTGCTCGGCGGTGCTCTTGGACGAGGCGAGCGGGCGGTAGGCCTGCTGGTAGTGTTCGAGCCGCTCGCGCAGGTCCTCGTTGGAGAACGGCTTCATCAGGTAGTGCACAATGCCGCCACGCAGTGCCCGGCGCACGGTGTCTACCTCGCGGGCGGCGCTAATCACCAGCACGTCCAGCTCGGGCACCTCTTCGCGAAGCTGCTGCAGCAGGTCCAGCCCGCTGATGTCCGGCAGGTGGATGTCCAGCAGGACCAGATCGGGCTGGAGACGTTTGGCCTCCACAAGCGCCTGGGCGCCGGTGTGGGCTACGCCAACGACGGCGAATCCGGGCGTCTGCCGGACAAAACCGGCGTGCACCTTCGCGACCATGAAGTCGTCGTCGACAATAAGTACCTTGATCATGACTGTGGGCTCCGCTTTCCGAGGCGGGCGGTGAACATGGCGCCGCCGTCGTTGTGGACGCTCACTTCGCCGTTCCGCCTCAGACATACTAGCCGGGTGAGCGCGAGACCGAAGCCGCGTCCGCCGTCGTTCTGTGAGGTTTTGGTGGTGAAACCCTGCGTGAAGATGTCCTCCAGCGACTGCACCGCCACGCCCGGGCCGGAGTCCTTCACCGTGACGATGACCTGATCGGCCTTGTCCTCGAGGAGGATCCGGACACTGGCGGCGGGAGTGCCGGTGACTGCGTCGAGGGCGTTGTCCACCAAATTGCCGACGACGGTAGTCAGGTCCCGGGACAGCTCATCGTCCGCCCGTCCCAGGCCGGAACCTTCGGCCAGTTCCAGCGCAACATTGCGTTCGGCCGCGAGGCTGGCCTTGGCGATCAGGAGCGCTGCCACCGCCGGATCCTGGATGCGGCTGGTGACGTCATCGTAGAGCCGGGTGCGGCTGAGGCTGACCCCGTCGACAAAGTTGACCACTTCGTCATACTCGCCGAGCTGGATCAGGCCGGAGATGGTGTGCAGCTGGTTGGCGAACTCGTGGGTCTGGGCGCGCAGGGTATCAGTGGTGGTGCGGGTGGCACCGAGTTCCTTCTCCAGCGAGGAGAGCTCGGTGCGGTCGCGCAGGGTGGTGACGGAACCGATTACCCTGCCGCGGGAGCGCATCGGCATGCGGTTGAAGACCACCACCCGCTCGCCGACCAGGACCAGCCGGTCCGCGTCCGCCTGGTCGCGGGTCAGCACCTCGCGAAGCTGCGGCACCAGGTCCAGCTCGTCGAGGCTGCGGCCAACGCAGTCCAGCGGCAGGCCCAGCAGCCAGCGCGCGCTGTCATTGGTCAGCGTGATCCGTTGCTGCGGGTCCAGTGCGAGGACTCCCTCTTTCACCCCGTGGAGCATGGCCTCGCGGTGCTCCACCAGCCCGGCGATCTCCTCCGGCTCCAGGCCCAGGGTCTGTCGTTTAACGCGGCGCGCCAGCAGCAGGGAACCGGCGGTGCCGAGGGCCAGCGAGACGCCCAGATAGGTGAGCAGGTTGGGGCCGGCCTCGCCCAGGCGCTCCCACGCGGAGGGGTATTCACGTCCGACGGCGGCAATGCCCACCGTTTGCCCGCGGTCGTCGAGTACCGGAACGTGTGCCACCAGCGAGGTGGTGCTGCCGACCATGTTGACCTCGCCGGTCCAGGCTCGGCCGGACAGGACGCTGCTCTCGCCCAGCGGCAGGAGTTCGCCCAACTGGGCTGGGTCGGGCGAGGTGATGATGGTGCGGTCAGGCCGGGCCAGGATGGCGAAAGTGGAACCCGAGACAGTGCGGACGGATTCGGCCACCGCCGGCAGCGCGGAGCCCAGCCGCGGCTCGGCCCCGGGGAGGAGTGAGCGCACGGCAGGCATGGCCGCGAGGGTTTCGGCGGCGGAGAGCGCCCGGCGTCCTTCGACGCGTTCAAAAGCCTGCGCGGATTGAGCCAGCGAGATGGCGATGACACCGACCAGCACGGCCAGCACAATCAGCAGCTGCAGGACCAGGTACTGACCGGCCAGGGTGATGCGTCGGTGTCGTCTTGTTTGCCTGCCGGCGTGCTTGAGCACTGGGATCCTTTCCACCTGGGAACCGGTCCATGTCCCCGGTTGGTCGGGTGAACTATACCCATTATCCGGCCGATTTCCGGCATGTGAGCGTGACCACAATGAACACAACTTTCTTTGAGAACACAAGCGTGACGGGCATCACGGCCGCCCATACCGTGGACTTATTCGTACTCCTGATGAGAAGAGGATTCCCATGCGTCGATTCAACGCATTCCGCCTGGCCGCCGTGGCGGCAGGCATTGCCCTGGCAGCGTCCGGCTGCGGTGTAACTGGTTCCAGCAGCGGCGAAGCCGGCGCCACTTCGGCGGCTGCCGAAGGCCCGGTCACCGACCTGCGGATCATGGTCCCGAACTCGCCCGGCGGCGGCTACGACACCACCGCCCGCGTTGGCGCGAAGGTGATGGAGGAAACCGACATCGCCTCCAACATCGAGGTCTTCAACCTGGCCGGTGCCGGCGGCACCGTAGGTCTGGCCCGCACCGTCAACGAAGAAGGAAACGGCGACCTAGCCATGCTGATGGGTCTGGGCGTGGTGGGCGCCAGCTACACCAACGACTCCGAGTCCAAGCTGACCGAGACCACTCCGCTGGCCCGCCTGATCCAGGAGCCGGGCGCCATCATGGTCTCCAAGGATTCTCCCTACAAGACCATCGACGACCTGGTGAAGGCCTGGAAGGAAGACCCGTCGAAGGTCAGCGTCGGCGGTGGCTCCTCGCCGGGCGGCCCCGACCACCTGCTGCCGATGCAGCTGGCCCAGACCGTCGGCATTGATCCGAAGGACGTGAACTTCGTGTCCTACGACGGCGGCGGCGACCTGCTGCCGGCCATCTTGGGCAACAAGCTCGGCTTCGCCGCGTCCGGCGCCGGCGAGTACATCGACCAGATCAAGAGCGGCGAGATCCGTGTCCTGGCCACCAGCGGTGAAGAGCGTCTCGAGGGCGTGGACGCGCCGACCCTGCAGGAATCCGACATCGACCTGGTCTTCAGCAACTGGCGCGGCATCGTGGCCCCTCCGGGAGTCAGCGAAGAAGACAAGCAGAAGTGGATCGGCGCGCTGGAGAAGATGCACGGCACCCCCGAGTGGCAGCAGGCCCTCGAAACCAACGGCTGGACCGACGCCTTCGCCACCGGCGAGGAGTTCTCCATGTTCCTGAAGGAACAGGATGAGCGTGTGGCCAACGTCCTGACCGAACTGGGGCTTGCGTGAACAAGTTGGTTTCACGGCTGAAGGGCCGCTCCGAGCTGGGCCTGGCGGCCCTGCTCGGGGCGGTCGGCGTGATCGTCATCCTCGACGCGCTGTCCCTGAACGTCCCGTATTCCCAGGCCGACCCGGTTGGCCCGAAGACCCTGCCGTACATCGTCGGGGCACTGCTGCTGGTCTGTGCCGTGTTGCTGGCCATCAATGTGCTGCGCGGCGGCCAGGGCGAAGCCGAGGGCGGCGAAGACGTGGACCTGACGCATCCGACCGACTGGCGTACCGTGGTGCCGCTGCTGGGCGCATTCGTGCTCAACATCCTCCTGATCGACACCGTCGGCTGGGTCATCTCCGGAACCCTCCTCTTCTGGGGCAGTGTCTGGGCACTGGGCAGCCGCCGCTATATCCGTGACGGCATCATCTCCGTGGTCATGGCCTTGGGCACCTTCTACGGGTTCTACCTCGGTCTGGGCATCAAACTGCCGGCCGGGCTCTTGGAAGGAGTGCTCTAAATGGAGACATTCGACCTGCTGATGCAGGGATTCTCGACGGCGGCCACGCCGATTAACCTGCTGTACGCCTTCATCGGTGTGCTGCTGGGTACCGCGGTCGGCGTGTTGCCGGGCATTGGCCCCGCCATGGCCGTAGCCCTGCTGCTGCCGGTCACCTACTCGCTGGAACCGACCAGTGCGTTCATCATGTTCGCCGGCATCTACTACGGCGGCATGTACGGCGGCTCTACCACCTCCATTCTGCTGAACACCCCGGGCGAATCGTCCACGGTCATTACCGCGATTGAAGGCCACAAGATGGCCAAGTCGGGCCGCGCCGCGCAGGCGCTGGCGACAGCAGCCATCGGCTCCTTCGTCGCCGGCACCATCGGCACCGCCTTGCTCGTGGCGTTTGCCCCGGTTGTGGTGGACTTCGCCGTCAGCCTCGGCGACCCCAGCTACCTGGCCATCATCGTCCTGGCTCTCATCGCCGTGACGGCCGTGCTCGGCGGTTCCAAGCTGCGCGGTTTTTCCGCCCTCGGAATCGGCCTGGCCATCGGGCTGGTCGGGGCGGACCCGGTCACCGGGCAGCAGCGCCTCATCTTCGGCCAGCCGCTGCTGGTGGACGGGCTGGACATCGTGGTTGTCGCCGTCGCCATCTTCGCGGTCGGCGAAGCCCTTTGGATCGCCGCGCATCTGCGCCGCAAGCCAATGCAAACCATTCCGGTGGGCCGGCCCTGGATGGGCAAACAGGACTGGAAGCGGTCCTGGAAGCCCTGGCTGCGCGGAACCGCTTACGGTTTCCCGTTCGGCGCATTGCCGGCCGGCGGTGCCGAGATTCCAACCTTCCTCTCGTACGTGACGGAGAAAAAGCTCTCCAAGCACCCGGAGGAATTCGGCCACGGCGCGATCGAGGGCGTTGCCGGCCCCGAGGCTGCGAACAATGCCTCGGCCGCCGGTACCCTGACTCCGATGCTTGCCCTGGGCCTGCCGACCAACGCCACCGCGGCGGTCATGCTGGCTGCCTTCATCCAGTTCGGCATCCAGCCCGGACCACTGCTCTTCGACAGCGAGCCGCAGCTGGTGTGGGCACTGATCGCCAGCCTGTTCATCGGCAACACGCTGCTGCTGCTGATCAACCTGCCGCTGGCGCCGGTCTGGGCCAAGCTGCTGCAGCTGCCGCGCCCCTACCTCTACGCCGGCATCCTGTTCTTCGCCACCCTGGGCGCCTACGCAGTCAACCTCCAGGCGTTCGACCTGGTGATCCTGCTGCTGCTCGGCCTGCTCGGCTTCGCCATGCGACGCTACGGCCTGCCGGTACTGCCCCTGGTCATCGGCCTCATCCTCGGCCCACGCGCCGAAGAGTCGCTGCGCACCACGCTGCAGCTGAGCGCCGGAAACATCTCCGGCCTGTGGAGTGAGCCGGTCGCCGTCGTTGTTTACATCATCGTGGCACTGGTACTGCTCGCACCCCTGGCACTGAAGGTCATCCGCAAGCGCCGGCCGGATTCGGTCCTCCTCGGCAACGTCCCGCAGACTCCGGGCGAAACTGCTGCAACCGACGACGACGGCAGCGTGGCCACTGGTGAAGCCAACGGCGACAATGGCAAGGACAAGGGCCAGGCACTGTCGGAGCATGACAGCGACAGCGAGAGCGGCAGCGGCGGCGGTCCCTCGGTACCCGCAGGACGCCACCGCTCCGACAAAATCCAGAATGAACGGGAGCGATCATGAGCATAGTGGTGGGCTACATCCCCACGCCGGAGGGCGAAGCCGCCCTGAACAGGGCCATCAGTGAAGCGGCCAGCGCGAAAGCGCCGCTGGTTGTGGTGAACTCGACCCGCGGGGACGTCTTCGTGGACCAGCGGTTTGTCCAGTCCGATGCTGCCCAAGCGCTGGACAGCCGGCTGGCGGCCGCCGGGGTGGAACACATCCTGCTTCAGCCCATGGGCGGGAACGATGCCGCGGACGAGGTGCTCGATGCGGCGGAAACGCATCGAGCGGACTTGATCGTGATCGGGCTGCGCAAGCGGACTCCGGTGGGCAAGCTGATCATGGGCAGCACCGCGCAAAGGATCCTGCTGCAGGCAGAGTGCCCGGTACTCGCGGTCAAAGCGTAGGACGGGCCGCCTGCCGCCAGAGAGGCAAATAAGCGGAGGAGCCGTTCCCTGCCGGGAAGCGGCTCCTCTGCATATTTCTGCGCCGGGCTTCAGACGACGAGCGGTACTGCGTGCACTTCATCGGCGGGATGGCCAGCGCGCTCGTGGATACGCTGGACGGCTTCGGCTGACGGTGCTTCCGAGAGGCAGTAGACAACCCCGCTCTCCGGATCGGCCCACGCCTTTTTGAATTCCACCTTTTCTTCATCCTGAATGGCAAGGTCCGCGTTATGGGCCTCCTTGAGGGCCTCTGCGGTGATGCCGACCATGTTGTGATGCACATCCATGAACTCGGGCATGAGAACTTTCCTTTTCTGAGGACGTTGCCTTTTCTGGCTACGTCGAGCGACATTGCAATGGGCGGGTTGGAGCCCGGTTGTTTCAGATGGCAGCCGATGGACCAGATGATCTGCATCCTTACGCCAGCGCCGGCTGAAACGGATTGGATTCGATTAGGGCTTTCCCCGGAAGCCGTACTTACATAGTCCTCTTCCCGGCCATGGCATGACAAGCATCCGGCCGCGCCGGAGGGCATGCTGGTTCCACCGCCGCCCGGAACTACCCGCGGGTTAAAGCAGAGAGCCCTCGGCAGAAGTTGGGGGTCTCTGCCGAGGGCTTACGCGCGGGGTGCCCGGTTGGGGGTTCGGGCGGCATGCCGCGCGCTGCAACAATAGTCTTGCATATTGCTCCGCAGAAAGAAAGACAGGTCTGTCTACCGGTTACAATGTGTTACATGACGCTACGGATGGAAGCTGACGGTCGTGCCGATGGGTCTGCAGTCGCCGCCGTCCGCCTTGATCCGAAGGAGCGTATCCTCGCGGCCGCCTACGAACTGTTTTCGCGGCGCGGCATCCGGGACGTCGGGGTTGATGAGCTGATCCGCGAATCCGGCGTGGCCAAAGCGACCTTCTACCGCCATTTTGCCTCCAAAGACGACCTGGGGCTGGCGTTCCTGGAACGCAGGGACCAGGTGTGGACCACGGGCTACGTGGTGGCCGAAGCCATGCATAGAGGGGACACCGCCGAGCAGCGGCTGCTGGCCGTTTTCGACGTCTTCGACGAGTGGTTTCAGCGCGAAGACTTTGAAGCCTGTTCCTTCGTCAACGTGCTGTTGGAAATGGGGGCCGGCCATCCGCTGGGCCAGGCCTGTGTTGAGTATCTGGGCAAGATCCGCAGCCAGTTGCGGCGGTGGGCCGATGAAGCTGGGCTGACTGATACGGAAGCGTTTTCCAATTCATGGCACCTGTTGATGAAGGGCTCCATCATTCTGGCTGCCGAGGGGGACCGGCAGGCAGCCAGCCGGGCGCGGAAAATGGGTCTCCGGCTGCTCGAAGAGCACCGTCCCGCTGGCTGAGCCCGGCCGGGAAACTTAGGGCTCCGGGCTGGTCAGGATGGCAGGATCCTTCTTGCCGTACGGCATCCGCACGCGCAGGGAGTTGGGTTCAACGCGCATGGCGATGTGCGTGCCCTTGCCCAGATAGTCGCCGTCGATTTCAATATCCTGCGGCACCTGCGTCTCAATTACGGCTGACTTGCACTGGAAATACTCGATCGAAGGGTCCTTGCCCTTGCCGCGGCGGACCAATCCGGCGACCACCCCAAGCCAGCCGAACGTCCCTTGCGGTGCCACGGTCATGATTTCCAAGAGACCGTCATCGATCTTGGCCCCAGGGAAGATCTCCAGGCCGCCCATGATCTTGCCGCAATTGCCGCCCATGACGCTGCGCAGCCGGCGGCCGATCGGCTTTCCACCGTCGATGGTGATCTTGGTGCGCTGCGGCTTGCCGGGAAGATTCCTAATTCCGGCGTCGACATAGGCGAGCCAACCGACCTTGTCCTTGAGATCGTCCCGGGTATCGCCCATCATCGCCGCATCGAAGCCCAGGCCTGCCATCACCAGGAAAACGTGTGCCTCCATGGCGCGGTCGACCGTCACATGGACGACGTCAAGACGGCGTTCCGTGCCGGTCAGGGCGACCCGGACGGAGCCTTCGGGATTATCGACGTCGAGATCCAGGTTGCGGGCCAGCAGGTTTCCGGTTCCCAGGGGCAGCAGTCCCAGCGGCGTATTGGTGCCGGCCAGTTCTTCGGCGACGCAGCGCACGGTTCCGTCGCCACCGGCGGCGATCACCAGATCCACGGCCTTGTCCAGAGCCTGCTGCGCCATGCCGTGGCCCGGGTCTTCCTTGGTGGTTTCCAGCACGAGCGGCTCGTCCCACCCCTCGTCAGCACTGACTTTTGACACCAGGTCCCGGATGTCCACGGTTGTCGGCTTGATGGGATTAAGCACGACGGCGGCGCGTCGGGACGTGTGCAATGGCTCGGTCATGTGCGTCCTCGGGTCTTGTGCTGACAGTGCTTGATCTGAGTCTAGTCGTGTGTCCGCCGTGCTGGGGCGGGCAGCGGCTGATTGGACCCGGACGCGGCTTGCCGAGCTGGTCCGGCGGCTAAGAAAGCGGGACCTAAGGGCCTCTAGTACTGAGTCTCCACAGACTGTCGTGACCGGGCGGTACTGTGTAGGAGAAGATCGTTTTGAGTTGGGGGAAGAGTTCTTTGGGGGAGAAGCAGGTGGCCGCGAGGCCCCGTCGGCGGTTTATAGCGGCCGGTTTTCTTGTGGTTGTGCTGTTGGTTCTTTGGCTGATCGCCGGAACGTCGGCGGACGCTGAGGAAAGCAGGGGCCAAAGCAGCCCGGCGCCAAGCCCAACGTCGGCAGCGGCGGTGCCGTCGCCGTCGTCGCTGGCTGGATCAGCGGCAGCGCCGAACCCCGCGCCGGCGAAGGCACCTCCGGAGCCAAGCCCCGAACCGGAACCGGTCGAGCCGCAGGACCGGCAGGAGCCCGATGTAGCAGCGCTCGCGCTGCTGGAAACCCTGCCGATCAAGGGCCGCGCGCCGAAGACCGGGTATGACCGCGACGAATTCGGGCAGGCCTGGGCCGACGTGGACCGCAACGGCTGCGACACCCGGAACGACATCCTCGCTCGTGACCTGAACTCACCCACCTTCCGCAGCAACGAATCCTGCCGCGTGATCAGCGGCGTGCTGCAGGACCCGTATTCGGGCCGGACGGTGGAATTCACCCGCGGCCAGGAGACCAGCGCGCTGGTCCCAGTGGACCATGTGGTGGCGCTTAGTGACGCCTGGCAGAAGGGCGCGCAGCAGTTGACGCTTGAGCAGCGCACCTTGCTGGCGAACGATCCGCTGAACCTGTTGGCGACCACGCAGCGGATGAACAGCCAGAAGTCCGACGGCGACGCCGCCACCTGGTTGCCGCTGAACAAGACCTTCCGGTGCGCGTACGTCTCCCGTCAGATCTCGGTCAAAGCTGCCTACTCGCTGTGGGTAACGATGGCAGAGCACGACGCAATGGAACGGATCCTTGCCGACTGCCCGGACGAAACTGCTGCCGGTTCAACCCTCGTGGAGGAATCCCTTGCCCAGGCGGAGGCTCCTGCACCCCAAGTTCCGGCGGCCAAGGCACCCGCCGCCGGTGCAGCGGCACGGACACCCGCGCCGGAAGCGGACAATGCCGTACCGGGAGGGGCCGGCCCTCTGCCGGCGCCTGCACGCAGCGTGAACTGTTCGGACTTCGACACCCACGCCGAAGCCCAAACCTGGTTCGAGTACTACCACCCGACGCTGGGGGACATCGGTGGGTTGGACGCCGACGGCGACCTGTTGGCCTGCGTGAGCCTGCCGTAAGCGTCAGCACTTTCAGCGCGCCACGCGCCCAACCGAAGTACTAGAGCATCCGGCTAACCGACTCCGAAGCGCATGAACTCTCCTGTGGCCCGTGAATATGTGGCGTCGATATTCCGGACCTGCCCGGGGCTGTTGCCCGAATCCAGCCGCGCCAGAAAATCCTCGATCGCTTCCTTCTTGCCCTCGGCGACGATCTTGACGGAGCCGTCCGGCTGGTTCATCGCGGCACCATGCAGGTCAAGCTGCTCCGCCTGTTCCCGCGCCCAATAGCGGAAGCCCACCCCTTGGACCTGCCCGCTCACAATGGCCAGAAGCCGAGTCCGGTTCCGTTGTACCTCGTCATCAATAGCCATGCTTCCAACGTAGCCAGCCGGAGCCGGATGGTCGAGGGGTGGCCCGAAGAAGACCGGAACCGGCGGCCGGACAGAATGCTGTCCGATTCGCTCGAAACACTGTCAAGCCCGCGGCCGGAAAGGTAAAACTAGTCCATGACCTCTGCGCAGAAACAGGAGTACGACGTCGTTATTGTCGGCGGTGGTGTCGCCGGCCTCAGTGCAGCGCTGGTGCTCGGCCGGGCGCGACGCAGGGTAACCGTGGTGGATTCCGGCACTCCGCGCAACCAACTGGCCTCGCACGCCCACGGTTTCCTAACCCGGGACGGGACCACCCCGGCGGAGCTGCTCCGGCTGGCGCGCGATGAGGTCCGTGATTATGGTGTTGACCTTATCGAAGGGACCGTCGTGGACGTCACCGAAGCCCGCGCCGCGATTCTCGGCGACGGCAGCCAGGTGCGCGGGCGGCATCTCATTCTGGCCACCGGGCTGCGCGACGTGCTCCCGGCGTTGGCCGGCGCCGAAGAGCGCTGGGGCAAGGACCTGCTGCAGTGCCCCTACTGCCACGGGTGGGAGGTCCGCGACCGCAAGCTTGGCGTGCTCGCCACCGGCGATACCTCCTTCGAACAGGCCCTGCTGGTCCGCCAATGGTCCCCGTATGTCACGCTGTTCACGCACATCTCGGGCGAGCCGGATGACGTCCAGCGACGGCGGCTCGCTGCCCGGGACGTGGCGGTTGTGCCGGGCGAGGTGAAGAAGCTGGTCGTTGAAGACGATGCCCTGGCCGCGCTTGAATTGGCGGACGGGCAGCGCGTTGACTGCCAGGCCCTGTTCGTTGAACCGGAAGCCGAGGTCGATTCCGCGATCGTATCGTCGTTGGGCTGTGGCCGCGCCGAGGATGGCTGCATTACCACCGACGGAATCGGCAAGACGGACATCGAGGGGGTCTGGGCGGTGGGCAACGCGAACGATCCGTCCGCCCAGCTCATCGCCGCCGCCGGAGATGCCTACCGGGTAGCCGTCTCGGTCAACGCCGAACTGGTGCGCGAAGATGTGGCGGCAGCCGGTGGTTAGGTAGTCTTCGGTTATGTGGACTCCAGCTGAACTTGAACTGCCCGTCGTTGCCGCTCCGATGGCCGGAGGGCCGTCCACCCCCGCACTGGCCGCGGCAGTGAACGACGCCGGCGGGCTGGGTTTCCTGGCCGGGGCACTGAAGGCGCTGGGCAAGGTTACCGAGGAGATCGCGCACCTGCGCGCGCTGACGGACAGGCCGTTCGGCGTGAACCTCTTCGTGCCCGCGAACACAACAGGGGAACCGGCCGCCGAAGACGTCGACGCCGTCGAAGCCTACCGGCACCGGCTCGCCGAGTTCCTGGAGACCGCTGTCCCGGAGCCGGACTGGCAGGACACCGACGACTACACCGGCAAACTGGAGCTGTTGGTTGAAGCGCGGCCGGCGGTCGTCTCGTTCACCTTCGGACTGCCGGACGAAGAAACCGTTGACAAACTGCACCGTGCCGACATTTCGGTGTGGGCCATGGTGACCGGCGCGGAGGACGCCCGCGCGGCCGAGGCACGCGGCTGCGACATACTGGTAGTCCAGTCCGCGGAAGCGGGCGGACACCGGTCGACGTTCACCGTTCGGGCCGAACCCAATGACCAGACGCTGGAAACGTTGCTGCCCGAGGTGCGTGCCGCCGTCGGCCTTCCCCTGGTGGCGGCCGGTGGAATCAGCTCCCCGGCCCAGGCCGGACGGGCACTGGAACTGGGGGCTGTGGCGGCGCAGGCCGGCACCGCGTTCCTGCGCACGCCGGAATCCGGCGCCGCCAAGTTCTACAAGGACGCCCTGATCGACGCCCGTTTCAGCTCAACCGCACTCACCCGGGCCTTCTCCGGGCGGCTGGCCCGCGGGCTGGAGAATGACTTCATCCGCGGGTTCAGCAAGTACGCCCCGACGGTCTACCCGCAGGTCAACCAGCTCACGCGTGCCGTCCGGGCTGCGGCCGCCGAGGCGCAGGATCCGCAACTGATGTCCTTGTGGGCCGGCGTCGGCTTTCCGGACGCGACGGCGGAACCGGCCGCGGACGTGGCGCGGCGGCTCGGCCGGGTGGCCTGAGCAGGCCGGAGGCTAACAGGTTGATGCGCGATGATTTTCTTGGATCCATTCGTCAGAGCCAGAACCTATGACCGTCACAGCGGATGCTCGTGAACTGCAGGATGAAATTGTCCGACTGCATCATCGATTGCATAAGGAACCGGAGATCGTTATGGATCTGCCCGGGACGCAGGAGAATGACCCAGCCACCGGCCGGACCCGCTGACAAACCAAGCACACTTCCCGAACGTCCTTCCCAGGAGCCACCCATGACAACGAACGCTGCCAACCCGGCCCATCCCGGGCACCCGGCCAAGCACCTGCCGCCGCAGCCGGTGGTCAGCGCGCGCCGGACCATCCTCGGCACCGGCGTCGGCAATGCCATCGAATGGTACGACTGGGCCGTCTACGCGACCTTCGCCCCGTTCTTCGCCGGCCAGCTCTTCAACAACGAGGACCCGGCCTCCGCCATACTGGCGACCCTGGCGATCTTCGCCGTGGGCTTCCTCGCCCGGCCGCTCGGCGGGTTCGTCTTCGGCTGGTTGGGAGACCGCATCGGCCGCAAGTACTCGATGACGCTGGCGGTGGCCTTGGCATCGGTGGGGAGCCTGCTGATCGGCATCGCTCCGACGTACGCTGCGATGGGCGCCCTCGCCTCCGTGACGCTGCTGGTCGCGAGGCTGATCCAGGGCCTGGCGCATGGCGGTGAGCTGCCGTCCTCGCAGACCTATCTCTCCGAGATGGCGCCCAAGGAAAAGCGCGGTTTCTGGGCCACCCTGATCTACACCTCCGGCACGGTGGGCACCCTCTTCGGCATCCTGCTCGGTGCGGTGCTGACCCTTGTCCTCAGCAGCGAGCAGATGCTCGCCTGGGGCTGGCGCATCCCGTTCCTGCTGGGCGCAGCACTCGGTCTCTACGGCCTATTCATGCGGAGCCGGATGAAGGAAACCGACCTCTTCGAGCAGGAGACCACGCAGGAAAAGCGCGAGCCCATGTGGCCGCAGATCATCCGCTACCGCAAGCAGGCGCTGCAGGTCATCGGCCTGACCGTTGGGTTGACTGTTGTCTACTACACCTGGGGCATTGTGGCGCCGACCTACGCCTCGACCAGCCTGGGCATGGACCGCGGCGCAGCCTTGTGGTCCGGAGTCATCGCCAACATAGTGTTCCTGATCGCGCTGCCCATCTGGGGCAAGGTCTCCGACAAGATCGGCCGGAAACCAGTGCTGTGGATCAGCTCCATCGGAGCGGCCACCATGCATTTCCCGATGACCTGGCTGCTGCAGGACTCTCCGTGGCAGCTCGTGGTGTCCATGTCCGTCATGCTGGTCTTCATCGCGGCCAGCGCGGCTATTGTTCCGGCCGTCTACGCCGAGCTGTTCCCCACCAGCATCCGCACCATCGGCGTCGGTGTGCCGTACTCCATCTGCGTGGCACTGTTCGGCGGTACCGCCCCATACCTGAACAGCTGGCTGACCGCCAACACCGGCCCCAACGCCTTCGCGTTCTACACGGTCACCCTGCTGCTGGTCAGTGTGGCGTTCATCTTCACGATTCCGGAGACCAAGGGCAAGGACCTGCGCGAGGAGCCGGTAGCGGTTCCGGCGCGCTAGGAGGTCGGGCAGGTCGTCGCCAAGCCGGCTGACTGGCCGTTGCCGCTGATACAACTGCTGATACAACAAAGGTCCCGGTGGCTGGCTGCTTCAACGGCCGGCCACCGGGACCTTGTTCTACGGGGAGAAGCCGCGCCTATGCGACCTCGGGAACCCTCCAAATTGAATAATCGGACTGACTGACCGTGCGGCGGTCGCCGCCGTCGTCCTCACGGATCCACACCAAGCCGACGCCGGGTGCGGTGCGGACAACTCGGCCGCGGTACTGAACGTCGTTCTCGATCCTCGCTTCAACGGCGTCGCCGCGGCGCAGCGCTCCGAGATTCCGGATCCGGGTCGGGGTGGCAGTGATTGTCGGTAGTGTCATAAGACCTCCTGTATCGATCGGTAAATAGGGCAGCAGCAGCAGAGACCAGCAGCGTCACAAAGGACACCGGGCCCGGCTAAGTGGGGGTAGCGCAGCAAGCTGGCAAACCGGCCGGTCTCGAGGAAAGCCGCGGCAAAGTGCGGGAATGACATTCACCGCAGAAACTCTGCCAGTACGAGGCTGTACTCACGGGACCGATTTGCAGTCTCAATATTTGACAACGAGGACCGGGCGGGTGTTATTCCCGCTGCTGCACTTTTTCTTTTCCTTTTCTTCGTCCGGCTGGATGCCCGTGTCCTTGACAGCTGCCGACGCGGGTAAGAGTCTGTATCCGAACAGCCGGCACACGCCGGATCGCTCCGGGCACAGAACAGCGGGGACCCCATAGTGGCGGATACCATCGACGAGTACATCGGCGCTTTGGACCAGGGCCTGAAGGAAGCGGCGGCCAAGGCCCGAAGGGTCATCGATGCGGGCCTGCCGGAGTCGGAATCCCGGATGTGGCACGGCCACCCGGTGTGGTTCATGGACGGTGAACCAGTCGCGCTGCTTAAGGCCTACGCAAAGTACGTGACCTTCGGGCTCTGGAAGGGCCAGCAGGTCAAGGACCCGTCAGGCAAACTCGAGGCAGGATCCCGGCAGATGGCGTCCGTGAAGCTCGCCTCCGAACAATATGTGGACGAGCAACTGTTCGCGGACTGGCTCCGGCAGGCGCGGGAGCTGGAGCAAGAATCCTAGCCGAGTCCCGCCGTCGTACTCTTACGCCCTGTCCCGCGGTGGCATCTGCTGCAGCGCCCAGGTGTTGCCGTCCGGATCGCTGAAGTAGACGAAGTGGCCCCACGGCTGCACATCTATATCGCTCGTCTCGACCCCGCGTCCGCGCAGTTCATCCCGGGCGGCTGCCGCGTCGTCGACCACGATCTGCAGCCCCTTCTGCGAGCCCGGGGCCATGTCCGTGATGCCGGTTCCCATCACGATGGAGCAGGCCGATCCCTTCGGCGTGAGCTGGACGAAACGCAGGTCATCACTGACCCGGTGGTCGTGGTCGGCGGTGAAACCGACCTGGTCAACGTAGAACTTCTTTGCCCGGTCAACGTCGCTGACGGGTACGGCAACTAGCTCAAGTTTCCAGTCCATGGGACAACGCTAGACCGCAAGCTCGCGCTCCGGAAGACCTGGACCGTCTTCATCCGCGCCGCACAGCCGAACTTCGTACCCTTCGGCCTTCTCGAAGAGCTGTCTGGGATGCGCCCCGTCATTTGCCACCCAGAGGACTTCGGCCTTGAGCGAGACCGCGTCCACCCTGCCGATACGGACCGTAGAGCCGCGCAGGCGGACTTCCACAAGGGTCCCCGGGAGCAGGTCCCAATCTTCAATGCGGGTTGAATCCATTGTTGCCTCCGTGCCGGTTGGACGTGTTGCCGTTCCAACCATCGCTGAGCGGACCGGCGCGGCGCCATGGGCAGGGGCAGGAATTCATCCGGAGTTTACCTATTGCCCAATGTCTTGGCCCGGGCGCCGACACGGTAGATTGGCATGGTTCCAGCCGCATGCGGCGACAAGGCACCTGAAGAAGGGACAGCGGATGTCATTGGTGGACAACGCGGTATATGTGGACGGCCACCGCACGGCGAGTCCGGAAAGCCTGGACGAGACATTCGAGTTGCTGCGCGAGCACCAGGGCATGGCCTGGATCGGCCTGTACCGGCCCAACGCCGAGGATGTCCGCACCGTTGCCCGCGAGTTCGACCTGCACGAGCTGTCCGTGGAGGATGCGCTGTCCGGGCATCAGCGCGCCAAGCTGGAACGCTACGGGACCACCCTCTTCATGGTGCTCCGGCCGGCCCGCTACCTCGACGACGTGGAGAAAGTGGAGTTCGGCGAGCTGCACATCTTCGTGGGCCCGGACTTTGTCGTCACCGTCCGCCATGCCGAATCACCGGGACTGGCCATAGTACGACGGCGGATGGAAGCCAGCCCCGAACTTCTCGCCAAAGGGACCCAGGCAGTTTTGTATGCGATCCTGGACCAGGTTGTGGATGAATATGCGCCGGTGGTTGCCGGCCTGGAAAACGACATCGACGAAATCGAAGATGACCTCTTCGGCGGAAACCCGGATGTTTCACGGCGGATCTATGAACTGCACCGCGAAGTCATCGAATTTCAACGGGCCACCCAGCCGCTGGACCAGATGCTCGGGTCGCTGGAGCGCGGATCCGACAAATACGACGTGGAACTCGAACTGCAGCAGCGGCTGCGGGATGTCCATGACCATGTTATCCGCGTGGTGGACCGCGTCAACGCCTTCCGTGCACTGCTCCAGAATGCCCTGAGCGTTCATTCCACGCTCGTGGCGCAGCGGCAAAACGAGGAGATGACCCGACTGACCGAGACCAGCCTCGCCCAGAACGAGGAGGTCAAGCGGATCTCCTCTTGGGCCGCCATCCTGTTCGCCCCGACCTTGGTGGGTGCCGTCTACGGCATGAACTTTGACTACATGCCCGAACTGGCATGGGTCTTCGGCTATCCATTCGCGCTGGCGCTCATGGTGGGTATCGGCGTCGGGCTTTATATTGTGTTCAAGCGTTTGAAGTGGCTCTGAACTCCCGGCCGTCGCCGGATAGGCTACGCCGTGGCCGCGCCTGCGGGACCGATTTTGAAGCTGCCTAGCTGCGCCGGCGGCACCAGTGGGAGGTACTGGGGATTGCCGGCAAGGAACTTGCGCACTTCGGGACAGTACGGGAGGACGCCCAGGCGTCGATGGTGCGCGTCGTCCAGCACACTGCGGATAAGTTCGGTCTCGAAGTCTTTGCCCTGGTACCGCGGCATGATCGTTGTCGCCAGGAACCAGATCTCGCTGCCCTCCATGCGGTACCTGAGGTAGCCAGCCACCACGCCGTTGTCATAGATGTCGAACTGGGACGCGGCGGGATTATGACGGACAACGGGCATCATTGCCTCCAGGAGTAGAGGTTGGGGGTCTGTACAAGACTGCTGCGCACATTTCCCCCAAGGCACAATTGGTTGTGAGCCGAAGCCTACCAGTTGCATCTTGGGGAAAGTGCGGGCGCCCGGTTGCCTCCTGGAAAGTCCGCCGCGTCCAGCTGTTACGCCGGGCGTTTGGCGGCGGCCGCCTGGGCCTGGGCCTGCGCCTCGGCCATGGCTGTCAGCGACAGCTGCGCCGTAGCGGTCTGGGCAGCGGCTGCCGCCTTCTTGCGGTAGAGGGCCAGGAACGAGGAAATGCGACGCACCGCTTCTTCGATTTCATTCACCGACGGCAGGATGACGAACCGGAAATGGTCCGGGGTTGGCCAGTGGAAGGCGGTGCCGTGCGAGACCAGGATCTTCTGCTCCTGCAGCAGGTCCAGGACGAACTGCTCATCACTGCCGAAGGGGTAGATCTCCGGATCCAGTTTTGGGAACAGATACATCGCACCGGCGGCGGGAACGCAGCTCACGCCGGGTATCGCGTTGAGCAGCTCGCAGGCCCGGTCCCGCTGCTCACGCAGCCGCCCGCCGGTCCGCACCAGATCGTTGATGCTTTGGTAGCCGCCGAGTGAAGTCTGTATGGCGTGCTGGGCGGGAACATTGGCGCATAGCCGCAGCGAAGCCAGCAGTTCGAGCGACTCGCGGTACGCGGCAGTGGCGGCGCGCGGGCCGGTGATGGCCACCCAGCCGGCACGGTAGCCAGGCATCCGGTACGCCTTGGACAGGCCGCTGAAGGTCAGGACGGCAACGTCGTCGGCCACCGAAGCGGTGTGGATGTGGACCGCGTCTTCGTAGGTGATCTTTTCGTAGATCTCGTCCGAGAAAAGCACCAGGTCGTACTTCCGCGCCAGCTCGACGAACTGTTCCATGATGTGCTGCGGGTAGACGGCACCCGTGGGGTTGTTCGGATTGATGATGACGATGCCGCGCGTGCGCTCCGTGATCTTCGCTTCCAAATCCGCCATATCCGGCCACCAGTTGTTGTCCTCATCGCAGAGGTAGTGGACGGCCTCGCCGCCGCTGAGAGTGACCGACGCCGTCCATAGCGGGTAGTCCGGGGCCGGAATGAGGATCTCATCCCCGTTTTCCAGGAAGGCCTGCAACGTCATGGAGATCAATTCGCTGACGCCGTTGCCGATGAAGATATCCTCGACGCCGATCTGCATCAGGCCCTTGGTCTGGTAGTACTGCGAAATGGCCGTGCGGGCGGAAAAGATGCCCTTGGAATCGCTGTATCCCTGGGCCTCGCGCAAATGATGGATCATGTCCACGACAATCGACTCCGGCGCTTCCAGTCCGAACGGCGCAGGGTCGCCAAGGTTCATGCGCAGAATACGCTGCCCTTCGGCTTCCATCTTCTTGGCCGCATGCAGGATGGGCCCGCGCAATTCATACCGGACGTTCTGGAGCTTACTGGAGTGTTGCATTGGACGCATAGTCCATGTTTTCATATCGCGCGCGAACGTCCTATGATCTGCGCCACTGGCCATTTGCCGGCAAGGGGTAGTGCCGTCCTGAGGGCATGGGAACAATGGGCGTATGAGCGAGTTCAAACCCAGAACAGCAATCGTGACCGGCTCGGATTCAGGCATCGGGCGCGCAACCGCCGTCGCGCTCGGCAAAGCCGGTATGGACATCGGCGTCACCTGGCACCTGGACGAAGCTGGCGCCGAGGATACCGCTGCGGAGGTCCGCGCGTGCGGGCGGCGTGCCACCGTTGCCCGGCTGGATGCCACCGAATTGCCTGATTGCGGCGACATCATCGATAGGCTCGCGGAGGAGCTGGGCGGGCTTGACGTCTTCGTCAACAACGCGGGCACCGGAGCCAGCGAACCGTTCCTGGACACCAGCTACGATACCTGGCGCCAAGTCGTGGCCACCGATCTCGACGGCGCATTCGTCTGCATGCAGCGGGCGGCGCGGCAGATGGTGGCGGCTGGTAATGGCGGGCGGATCATTGCCGTAACCAGTGTGCATGAACACCAGCCGCGCGTGGGGTCCTCTGCGTACGACGCCGCCAAACACGGACTGGGCGGGCTGATAAAAACTATGGCGCTGGAGCTGGGCGAGCACCGCATCACTGCGAATGCCGTTGCACCCGGCGAAATCGCTACACCCATGACTGGGCAGACCGACGAAGATCCCCGAGCGAAGGACCGGCCGGGCATCCCGTTGGGCAGGCCGGGGGACGCCCGGGAAGTAGCGGCCGTGATCACGTTCCTGGCTTCGCAGGAAGCCAGCTACGTGACCGGGGCATCCTGGTCGGTCGATGGCGGCATGCTGCAAATGGGGCCGCAGGCCGGCTCGCATATCACCAGTGGAGAATGGCGGAAAGGTTGACGCCCCACCGCTCTTCTGGCCGCTTTTCAGCCTGTTCTACGTAAACCCGCATAAATATTGTTATTCTGCCGTTACCGGATAGGGGCTGCGATCCGGAGCAGCCGGAGGTGTTGATGCACGCTTTCGTTGAAATTCTAGCCCTCAAGGGCGCGGCCCACCTCAATGTGCAATGTATGGGGCGCAGAGCCTAAATGTTTCTGACGGGTACGTCAAGTCCAAGGCGGAATCATTGTGGACTTCTTCTGCTTCTGCTACGTTCAGATTTCAGGTTAAGCAACAGCCTGTGGCTCTCTTGAAAATTATTGGAGTGAACCATGGCCCCGAAGCGCCTCCTTCCCCCAGAGGAAGGCTTTCCGCAGGACCTCAGCAAAGTACCGGATACAGAGTTGGAAATCCTCAACAGCCGTATTCTGCGCCAAGTGGAGCGGGAATACCTGCAGCTGGGATTACCGGATCCGGAAACCGAATTCCGTAGCGAAGAACTCCGGGTCGAGCTTGATGCCCGTGACGCCAAGGACTCGGTATCGGACGAAGTTCAGCCCTCCCTGTAATTAGTATGTGAATGGATATGCCGTAGTTCGCGGCCGTCGTTGACCAGCTCGAGTTCCTTATCGCGGAGCTTCAGCGTCTGGCGGGTATCGCGCGGAGGCAGGCGCAGCGTCTCCTCCGCTTCGATACCAGCCTGCAACTGGCGGCCGCGTTCTATTTCGGCGTCGAGTTCGGCGCCGAAGAGCAGAACCACGTTCATGATCCAGATCCACAGCAGCAGTACGATCACGCCGCCGATGGTGCCGTAGGTGGCGTTGTAGTTGCCGAAGTTCGAGACGTAGAAACCAAATCCGGCGGTCGCCGCGGCCATGACCAGGATGGCGACGAAGGCGCCGATGCTGATCCAGCGGAATTTGGGTTGCTGCACATTCGGCGTGGCGTAGTACAACAGAGCGATCATGACCACCAACAGCAGCACCATCAGCGGCCACTTGGCAATGTTCCAGGTAAGGAGTGCTGTTTCGCCGAGCCCGATCATGCTGCCGATGGTTTCGGCCACCTGGCCGGAGAGCAGGAAGAACAGCATCATCAGGACCACCGCAATGACCAGCGAGAGCGTTATACCCAGCATGATCGGGTAGAGCTTCCAGATCGGCCGGCCCTCGGGCACTTCGTAAATATTGTTCATAGCCCGGCCGAAGGAGCGCACATAGCCGGACGCGGTCCAGATGGCACCGATGACACCAACGGCCAACGTCAGCCCGGCCGCCGTGGACGTGGTGAGTTGGTTGATAGGCCCTTCGATAAGTCCGACGGCGTTTTCCGGTGCACCCAGCCTTTCCAACATCTCAATGATGGCCCGGGTTGTGGCTTCCCCTTGGCCGACGACGCCGAGAAGGGAGACGACGGCGAGCAGCCCGGGGAAGACCGACAAGACGGCAAAGTAGGTCATGGCCGCGGCCAGATCCGTGCAGCGGTCCGAGCTGAACTCACGGATGGTGCGCTTGACGATGTAGCCCCAGGCGGGTTTGGTCAGGTCGGTGGGGGAATCGGGCTTGCGGTCGCTGTCCGGCGGCGGGAACTTGCGGCCGTCCCGGGGACTTCCTGTGCTGCTGGCTGCGGTCATGATCACCTGATCCTCTGTTATCAGCGTTCCAGCCGGTAGTAGGCGGAACCGAAATGGACAAGCGGGTCGAGTTCGTCCGCACCCGAGGCGGCGGAGCCCATCGCGAGCACTTCGCCGACGACCAGCAGGTGCGTGGCGGCTGAGTGGATCTGCGTGGTCCGTAGTTCGAAATGGGCCAGGGCATTATCGACAATGACGGCGCCGGAGGCGGCCCCGCGCCGGTACGGGACCTGGGTCAGCAGCCCCTCCAACGGTGTCCCCGGACTGGCCAGCCAATTCGCGATACCCTGCTGCCTGCCAGCGAGCAGACTCAGCGCCCACCTCCCGCTTTCGGATACTGCCTCGGCTATGCGGGATTCACCGTAAAGACTGACCAGCATGGTGGGCGGATCGTAGGAGACCGACAGATGGCCGGTGACCGTTGCGGCATAGTCCCGCCCGCGCCAGTTGGTGGAGACAACGCCGACGCCGGCGGCAGCATTGGCGCTGAGCAGGCGGTATTGATCGATGTCGGCGTCCGTCGGCGCACCGGCGTTGAGCCGGTAACTGTCCGGCGGTTCCGGGTTCTCCATTTGTCCATCGTGCCACGCGGGCCGCTCCTTCGGCCACGGCTGGCCGCTTCTGGTGGTGACATTGGCAACCAAATCCAGCCGCCGCCGTCGTACGTTGATATCTTCGTAGCAAGACCTCGAAACCGCAGGTCTCCGGACGACGGATCAGTACCCGGTGAGCGACAAGACTGGCCAAAGGATTTCCGATGGAATGGATAATACTGATCCTGTCCGGTGTGCTCGAAGCGGTGTGGGCGACGGCACTGGGGCTCTCAAAGAACTTCCGCCGGCTGTGGCCGACGATCACGTTTTTCGTGGCGATGATCGTCAGCATGGCCGGCCTGGCCTACGCGATGACGGCGATCCCGGTCGGCACCGCTTACGCAGTCTGGGTCGGCGTGGGTGCCGTGCTCACGGCCGCCTACTCGATGGCCTTCGGCGGCGAGGCGGTTTCGTGGGCGAAGGTGCTGCTGTTGCTGGGCATAATCGGTTGCGTGGTAGGCCTGAAGGCGGTGGGTTGAGCCCATGTATTGGACCGTCTTGCTTATCAGTGCCGTACTGGAAGCCGTCTGGGCAACGGCCCTCGGCGGGTCGGAGGGGCTGTCGCGGCCGGAACCGACAGTGCTGTTCTTTATCGCCCTGTCCCTGAGCATGGTGGGTCTGGGCTATGCCATGCGGGGAATCCCGATCGGCACGGCCTATGCCGTCTGGACAGGTGTGGGGGCGGTGCTGACCGTCGCCTACGCGGTGGCCATTACAGGTGAGGCCGCGGGGCTGCTGAAGGTTCTTTTCCTCGTCGGGATCATCGGTTGCGTGATCGGGTTGAAGGTCGTCGATTCCAGGCAGCCGAAGAGTGAAGCGGCAGCAGAACGCTCCGGCAGCTGACCGCTGCTTTGTGATGTACCGCACAGTCTGGTTGACTGGGGGCGGGGTGCCCCCTACCGTACTGCCTTTCTTTCGGGGACTGATCAGGGGACTGATCAATGGATCACAAACTGCAGTTCGTCGTCGGTCTTGATGCCGACCTGAAATCCGCGCGGATCGATGTCCGGGGTTGCCTGACAGCCGCTAGTTGCCAGGCTTTGCTGTGCGTCCTGAAGCGGCCGCGCTCCCTGGCGGCGGATGTCTCCCTCGCCTTGGATCTGCGCGAGGCGGGGCACATTGAGGTCGAGGCCCTCGAGATGCTCGGCTACCTGCCCGGACCTTCGAGCCGCAGTGCGACGGCCATCTATTCCGAAGTGCGCTGTGTGCTGGAGGGTGTCAACGTCGTTGTGCTGCTGCTGCCGAAGCTTTCCCCTGCCTGCCGGATGGGCAGGGTGCAGGCGGGCAATTATGCCGGCGCCTTCCGGCCGCTCCACCTGCACATCGCCTGGACTGCTTCTTCGGCTTATACCTTCTTCTCCCCGGGTAGGAGAAGATTTTCCGGCAGCCTTTTTCTGAAGAACCGTTGATATGTAAGCATGCTTATGTTTCCCTGAAGTGGAACGCGGACACGCCGCGTGGTTCCCCTGATCAGGAGAGTCAACGGTTATGCAGCTTGCCACCAGCAACAACAAGGTACTCTTTCGCCAGGCGCGACGGGCAAAGGGCTCGCTGCGCCTGGCGCTGGAAGAGGAACTGGTGCTGGGTCACCTGGACATCGCGGAAACGGCCGCACGGAACTACGTGGGAACGGGACGCGAGCTTGATGACCTGAAGCAGGTTGCCCGGATGGGACTGCTTAAGGCAGTGCGGGGTTTCGATCCTGAACGCGGGACCGAATTTCCCGCCTATGCGATGCCCACGGTGACCGGCGAACTCAAGCGGTACCTGCGGGACAGCTGCTGGGTGATCCGGCCGCCACGTCACATCCAGGACCTGCGCACGGCGGCGGCCAAAGCCGGGCCGGCCCTCGCCCAGCGGCTGGGGCGGGATCCCGTTCTGTCGGAGCTGGCGGACGAATTGGGGGAAAGCCTGGAGTCGGTAGCCGAGGCCCTGAACTGCCAGAACAGTCTGCGGCCGGAATCGCTGGAAGCGGATGCCGATGGCCGGAACCTGGCCGACTCGCTGGGCGGCCATGACTACAGGCTGGACAAGGCGGAGGAGCGGCTCATGCTGCGCGGTGCCATCCGCGAGCTCAGCCGGCGCGAGCAGCAGCTGCTGTACTACCGGTACTTCGAGGAGGAATCCCAGCAGCAGGTGGGCGAGCGGGTCGGGATGACGCAGATGCAGGTTTCCCGTGCGCTGGCCCGCATCCTGGTGAAGCTGCAGCGCCAGCTGCTGGAAGACCACGACGCCGACAACGGCGCGGGCGTGCGCACTGCATAGTTCCACCCGGCCGGAGGGGCTCCTCCGAGCCCAGGTTTCTTAGAGGCCCAGCCGGGACACCGCGGAGAGTACGTCCTGCACGCTGACCGCCAGGAGCGCCGGGTCGGGCTGGTCGGAAAAGGTGTCCCCGACGCGAAGCGATTCTTTGGTCAGCACGATATGCGGTCCGGGCGGGGGACCCCATTCGGCTACCGGGGCCGGCCCGAAGATCACCACGGAGGGACGGCCATACGCGGAGGCGAGATGGGCGGCTCCGGTATCTGCCGAAATGACCAGTGCAGCCTCCGCGACGGCCGCCGCGAATTGCCCCAGTCCCAGCTCGCCCGCCACCACGGTTTCGGCGGGAAGTTCGGCGGCCGCTGCCACTTTTTCGGCGCGCGGCCGCTCGCCGCTGCTACCGGTAAAGAGCACCTCATGCCCGGCAGCGGCCAATTCACGGGCGACTTGGGCAAAGCGTTCCACGGGCCAGAGCCGGCTGCCGTAGGCCGCGCCCACGTGGATGACCACAGCACCGGGTCGGGGGCTGGCTACCGCCGGTGGCTGCAGCCGGTAGTCGAGGGGATCGGCGTCAATGCCATGCCAGTGGACCAGCCGGGCCCAGCGCTCGCGTTCATGGACGCCGTCCTGCCAACACGGACCGTCCCACTCCTCGGACAGATGGCCAATGATTCGTTTGGCCTGCAAGGCCCTAATCCGGCCGCGGCTCTCGGGTCCGCTGCCATGCAGGTTCACGGCAATGTCCACCCGTCCCGGGGAGAGCGCTAACGGAACGTCCAGGCCGTGCGTATCCAGCAGGTCATCCACGGAGCCGACCAGCTCGATCATCGGACGGAGCCAGCCCTGGGCGGCGTAAATGATGCGGTGCTCCGGGTAGGCCCGCCGCAGGGCATGCAGGGCAGGAACCGCCACCAGCAGGTCGCCGAGCTTCAAGGCGCGCAGCACCAGCAGTTCCGGTCTGCCGTCGGGCTCCAGTCCGTCCCGCATCAATTGCTCCATGGTGGTGCAGAGTCCTTTCGATCGGTGTTCGTTTTATGGTGCCACATGCCGCGGCCGGACCGGCGCGAGCGGGGCAAGCCGGGAGAAGAAGTAAAAGAAGTAGCAGCGGAAGTGTTTAGGCCGCTGCTTCTACGGGAACAGTGCTGGTATGAGTCGCCACGTTATTGATCCGCCGCAGGCCGTCCTCTTCGACAGGGACGGCACGCTGGTGGTGGACGTTCCGTACAACGCGGACCCGCAACTGGTCCAGCCGATGCCCGGTGCCGGCGAGGTCCTTGATGCGGTCCGCCGCGCCGGACTTCGCTGCGGCGTGCTGACCAACCAATCGGGCATTGCCCGCGGCCTGCTGCAGCGCGCGCAAGTCGACGCGGTCAACGCCCGGGTCGAGGAACTGCTGGGACCGTTCGACCTCTGGGAAGTCTGCCCGCACGGTCCGGCGGACGGCTGCGAGTGCCGGAAGCCGGCGCCGGGGATGATCCTCAGCGCCTGCCGCCAGCTCGGCCTGCAGCCGTCCGAAGTCGCCTTCATCGGCGACATCGGTGCCGACGTCGAGGCGGCGGCTGCAGCCGGAGCAACCGGTGTGCTGGTGCCGACTCCGGTGACACGTGTGGAGGAAATCAATGCGGCGGAGCTGGTCGCGCCGGATCTGGCAGCGGCCCTTGAGCTGCTGCTGGGAACCGGTTTGCTGCCGGACGGTGTATTCAGCGACGCTGGCTTGGTCCGGGACGGCGACGTGGTCCGGGGCAGCCTATGAGCCGGGTGCTGGTTGCCAGGCTGGACAGCGCTGGGGACGTGCTGCTCGCCGGTCCTGCCGTCCGGGCCGTCGCCGCAGGCATAGCCGGCCGGCCCAACGAGGTCCTGATGCTGTGCGGACCGCAGGGGACCGCAGCGGCACAGCTGCTGCCGGGTGTTACCGACGTGTTCACCTGGGCCAGCCCGTGGATCGTGGATCCGGCGCCGCCGGTCACCGAGGACCACCTCGCGGAGCTGTGCGATTGGGTGCGCGGCCGCCAGATAGAAGAAGCCGTGATCCTGACGTCGTTCCACCAGTCCCCGCTGCCGTTGGCCATGCTGCTGCGGCTGGCCGGGGTGGAACGGATTACCGCGGCGTCCACCGACTATGCCGGCTCGCTGCTGGATGCGCGGCTCAAGCCCGGTGAAGACTTTCCCGAAGACCAGCCGGAGGCCGAGCGCGCCCTGCAGATCGCCGCGGCCGCGGGCTACCGCCTGCCGGCTAACGACAACGGACGGCTGCGCGTGCGCGACGTTCCGGATGTCGGCTGGCTGGTTGGCGCCGATCCGTACATCGTCGTCCATCCCGGAGCGGCCGTCCCGGCGAGGGCCTGGCCGCCGCTGCACCATGCGGCCGCGGTGGAACTGCTCATCGCCGCCGGCTACCGCGTGGTGGTCACGGGCGGTCCCGCAGAGGCGGAACTGACCGCGACGGTGGCGGGCCCGGACGCCCTCGATCTGGGCGGGCAGACCGACCTGCACAGCCTGGCCGGAGTGCTGGCCGGTGCTTCCGCCGTCGTCACCGGCAATACCGGTCCGGCGCACCTGGCGGCCGCCGTCGGAACTCCCGTGGTCAGTCTTTTCGCCCCGGTGGTTCCGGCCGTGCGCTGGGCGCCGTACAAAGTGCCGCTGGAACTGCTGGGGGACCAGAACGCGCCATGCCGGCTCAGCCGCGCCCGCGTCTGCCCGGTGCCCGGCCACCCCTGCCTGTCCGGTGTCGAACCCGAAGAAGTGGTGGCGGCCGTGCAGCGGCTGACCACCGGAGTTACGTCCTTGCCCACCCGCAGAGAGACGAGGAACGCATGAGAATACTGCTTTGGCACGTCCACGGCGGCTGGACCGACGCGTTTGTGCGCGGCCGCCACGACTACTTGCTGCCCGCAACGCCCGACGGCGGACCCTGGGGCCTGGGCCGGGCCGGCCGCGATTGGCCCGAAAATGTCCGCGACGTCGCGCCGGAGGACCTGCGCGAGGAGGATATCGACGTCGTCGTGCTGCAGCGGCCGGAGGAACTGGCCGAATGCGAGCGGCTGCTGGGAAGGCGCCCGGGCCGCGACATTCCCGCGGTCTTCCTGGAGCACAATACGCCCAAGGGCGATGTCCCCAACTCGCTGCATCCGCTGGCGGACCAGCAAGCTATTCCGGTGGTGCACGTGACCCACTTCAACCGGCTGTTCTGGGACTGCGGCACCGCGCCCACCACGGTGATCGAGCACGGCGTGGTGGACCCCGGGCACCTCTATACCGGCGAATTGGACCATCTGGCCGTGGTGGTCAACGAACCCGTCCGCCGCTGGCGGGTGACCGGTACGGACCTGCTGCCCGAGTTCGCGCTGGCCGGCCATCTGGAAGTCTTCGGCATGGGCACGGACGAACTCGCCTCGGCAACCGGCCTGGGACCTGACCAGCTGACCGTCCGCGGCGACCTGCCCGGCAAGCTGCTGCATGCCGAACTGGCGCGCTGCCGCGCGTACGTGCATCCGCTGCGCTGGACCTCGCTGGGCCTGGCCCTGCTGGAAGCCATGCATCTGGGCATGCCGGTCATCGCGCTGGCCACCACCGAAGCTGCCCGTGCGGTCCCGCCGGAGGCCGGCGCCATCTCCACGAATGTGGACGAACTGCGCCGGGAAGCGGCAAGGCTGGTGCAGGAACCCGAGGAGGCCCGGGCCCGCGGCGCAGTGGCACGCGAAACCGTGCTGCAGCGGCACGGACTGGCCGCCTTCCTGGACAACTGGGACGCGGTCCTGGCCGAAACAAGGACACACGCCGGCAGGGTTATTGCAGCGAACGAGAGGAGAGAGCTGTGAGGATTTCCATGGTTTCGGAACACGCTAGCCCGCTGGCCGTACTGGGAGGAGTGGACGCCGGCGGCCAGAACGTGCACGTCGCTGCCCTTTCTGCCTCCCTGGCCAAGCGCGGGCACTCCGTCACCGTTTATACCCGGCGGGACAATGGCGCCCTGCCCACACGCGTGCGGATGCGGCCCGGCGTGGAAGTGGTCCATGTCGATGCCGGACCGCCGGAGCCGGTGTCCAAGGATGACCTGCTGCCGTTCATGGGCCAGCTGGCGGACGGAATCTCCGCGGACTGGGACTGCAACCCGCCGGATATTGTCCACGGCCATTTCTGGATGTCCGGCGTCGCCGCCCTCGACGCCGCCCGGCGCAACTACGGTTCCGGTTACCCGGTGCCCGTACTGCAGACGTTCCATGCCCTCGGCACGGTCAAGCGCCGGCACCAGGGCGTACAGGACACCAGCCCCGCCCAGCGCGCATGGCTGGAACCGTCCGTGGGACGCAACGTGGACCGCATCATCGCGACCTGCTCCGACGAGGTCTTCGAACTGACCGCCATGGGCGTGCCGCGGAGCAACATTTCCATTGCCCCCTGCGGCGTGGATCTGGAGCTGTTCGGCGCCACCGGCGAGGTCGAGCCGCGGGGCCGCCGCCACCGGATCATGAGCGTGGGCCGGCTGGTGCCGCGCAAGGGCGTTGACCTGGTGGTCCGCGCGCTGCGGCTGCTGAAAGACCAAGGGATTGACGACGTCGAACTGCTGGTGGTCGGCGGAGCATCCGGGCCGGACGGGCTGGGAGGGGATCCTGAAGCGCGGCGTTTGATGGAACTGGCCGGCGAACTCGGTGTCGCGGACCAGGTGGTGCTGCGCGGCCAGATCCCGCAGGACAAGATCCCCACCGTGCTGCGCAGCGCCGACGCCGTTGTCTGCGTGCCGTGGTACGAACCGTTCGGCATTGTGCCGCTGGAAGCCATGGCGTGCGGCGTTCCGGTGGTCGCGGCTTCGGTGGGCGGTCTGATCGACACGGTCGTGGACCGCAAGACCGGTCTGCAGGTGCCGCCGAAGGACCCTGAAGCGGTGGCCTGCGCGCTGGCAGAGCTGCTGCGGGATCCGCAGCTGGCCCAGGAGCTGGGCCGCGCCGGCCGGAAACGGGTCCGCACCCGTTACTCCTGGGACCGCGTGGCCGCCGATACCGAAAAGGCCTACAACCTGGCCCTGAACTCGGGTGCCCTGAGCGGGGCACTGCGCCAGCTGGAAGGGGAAGCACTGTGAGACCAGTATCGATCACTACCACCCAGACGGGCGGCCGGCAGGCAACCGCACGGAGCCAGACCGCCGGCCGGACGCAGACGGAGCTGGAAACCTACGTCCGGCCACAGGGCCCCGCCTTGGTCCCGGTGCCGAGTCCCGCCGTCGTGCCCTCCGCCGTACCCGACCCCGGGCGTCCGGACGGCGCCGGGGAGGAAACGGTTGAGGGCCTGGACGCAGTGCTGGCGCATTTGGGGCAGGTGGCCCCGGCCGTTGATTCGCTGCGCAGCCAGGCCCCGCAGCTCGCGGCCTGGGGCATCGACCTGGCGGACCGGCTGCTCGGCGGGCAGCGGCTGCTGGCGGCCGGCAACGGCGGATCCGCCGCGGAGGCGCAGCACCTGACGGCAGAGCTGGTGGGCCGGTTCGACGGCGAGCGGGAGGCATTCTCGGCCATCTCGCTGCATGCGGAGACCTCCGCGGTCACCGCGATCGGCAACGACTACGGCTTCGACCAGCTCTTCGCCCGGCAGGTGCGCGGCCACGGGCGCGAGGGGGATGTGCTGGTGCTGCTGACCACCAGCGGGAAAAGTGCCAACCTGCTCAATGCGGTGGAGGCCGCCCGGAGCCTGGGCGTGACCACCTGGGCGCTGACCGGCAGTGCCCCGAATCCGCTGACCAGGATCTGCGACGACTACATCGCCATCGATGCGCTGCCGGCCAATGTGCAGGAGGGGCACCTGATGGCCCTGCACGCCATCTGCCGGGCGTTCGACGCCGAGGTGTCCCGGCGCCGGGCAGCCGAAACCGCGGCCGAAACCGCGGCCGGAACAATCTCGGCCGGCCCGGGCCGCACGGCCAGTCCGCGCAGTACGGACAGAAGGAGGCATCCATGAGCCGGAAGAACATTGTGGTGGTCGGCGATGTGCTGCTCGACGCCGATGTGCACGGCGACGCCAGCAGGCTTTCCCCGGATGCGCCGGTGCCGGTGGTGGATGTGGCGGAGACGGACTACCGGGCCGGCGGCGCCGGGCTGGTGGCACGGATGCTGGAGCGCGACGGGCACGCCGTCCGGCTGATCACCGTGCTGTCCGACGACGGCGCCTCCGGGCAGCTGCGCGGCGCCCTTGAAGGGATAGAAGTCGTTGCCGGCCCCTCCGGCGCGCCCACACCGGTGAAGACCCGGATCCGTGCCGCCGGCCAGTGCGTTGTGCGGTTCGACGAGGGTTGCGGCGAGGTGAAGATTCCTGACGTGACCGACGGAATGCTCGCCGCCCTCGAACAGGCCGACGCCGTGGTCGTGGCGGATTACGGCCGGGGCCTGGCCGCGAATACCCGGCTGCGTGAGCTTTTGCAGGACCTGGCAGGCAGGATACCCGTGGTCTGGGACCCGCATCCTTCCGGAAGCATTCCGGTACCCGGCGTCACCGCCGTCACGCCCAACCTGCCGGAGGCGATCCGCGCAGCCGGGCTTTCTACAAAGCAGGAAGGCGGCGCCCGCGAGGCTGCCCTGGCAGCGGAGGAACTGCGCCGTACTTGGCAGTGCGGGTCGGTAATCGTTACGCTCGGCGGCGCCGGCGCATTGGTCCTGGCCGACGACGGCCTGCCGCAGGTAATCCCTGCTCCCAAGGTGCAGGCGGGGGATCCCTGCGGTGCCGGTGACCGCTTTGCCGGTGCGCTCGCCGTCGGGCTGATGGGCGGACAGCCGCTGCCGGCCGCGGCCGAGGGCGCCGTGCAACAGGCGGCCGCCTTCCTTGCCGCCGGCGGGGTGGCCAGTTTGCGCGAAGAAGCCGCGCCGGAGCAACTGCACGGCGGCGGCGTGGATGCGCTGCGCGTAGCCCGGCAGACGCGGGAAGCCGGCGGCACCGTAGTGGCGACCGGTGGCTGCTTCGACCTGCTGCACGCCGGCCACGCCCGGACCCTGGCCGCGGCCCGCGGGTTGGGCGACTGCCTGATCGTCTGCCTCAACTCGGACGCCTCGGTTACGCGGCTCAAGGGCGAAGACCGTCCCATCATGGGCCAGCAGGACCGTGCCGAACTGCTGCTCTCGCTGGAGTGCGTGGACGCGGTGTTGGTCTTCGACGAGCAGACCCCGGAGGCAGCACTCGAACAGCTTCGGCCGGACCTTTGGGTCAAGGGCGGGGACTACACGGCGGACCAACTGCCCGAAGCCGCGCTGCTGCAGACCTGGGGCGGGCGGGCCGTGACAGTTCCCTACCATCCGGCGCGCTCCACCACCCGGCTGGCCGCGGCCCTGGCCAAGGTCGGCTAGCAACAAGACCATCCACGTCCACTAGGAGGAACAGATGAAATCAGCAGAATCCATCACGAATCCCTACAATCCCGGCCGCGTACTGGTCACCGGCGGTGGCTCCGGCCTCGGCGCCGCCGTTGTCGAAGCGGTCCGTGAAGCCGGCGGCACCCCGGTGGTGCTGGACCGTGACGTCAGCCGGGTCTCCGGCGTGAAGTGCCTGGAAGTCGATGTGTCCGACCGCGAGGCCGTCACCGCGGCGGTGCAGCAGGCGGCGGAAACGCTGGACGGGCTGGATGCCGTGGTCACTGCGGCAGGTATCGACCGCTGCGGCCGGCTGGAAGACGTGCCGGCGGACGAATGGGACAAGGTGATCGGCGTGAACCTGATGGGCACGGTCTCCGTGGTCCGCGCCGCGCTGCCGCACCTGATGGCCTCGCATGGGCGGGTCATTACAGTGGCTTCGTCGCTGGGCATCAAAGCGGTCTCGGATGCCACCGCCTACTGCGCGTCGAAATTCGGCGTCGTCGGTTTCAGCCGCGCGCTCGCGGCGGAGACCCGCGGGCAGATCGGCGTCACCACCATGATTCCGGCCGGCATGAAGACCCGCTTCTTCGACGACCGGACGGAGCAGTACAAGCCGCAGGACGACTCCCGGCTCAACGATCCCGAACGGGTGGCCGAGGCCATCCTCTTCGCACTCTCACAGCCGAAGGGCTGCGAGGTGCGCGAGATGGTTATTTGCCACGAAGAAGAAGACTCGTGGCCCTAAGCTGGCGGACGTCCGAGTAGACGTCTTCGGGGCGTATCTGCTCGGTCAGCGGAAACTCGTGTTCGCAGCGCTCGGCGGTCCAGCCGACCTGCGTCACATCGGATCCGCAGACCGGGCAGTGCGTCATCCAGGACATATGGACCCGGTGCACCGTCCGTCCCAGCGCACCGGCCATAATCAAGTTCCCGGCCCAGTAGATCCCGACCGTAGGCGTGCCCACAGCCTGGGCCAGATGCCGCGGCCCGCTGTCGTTTCCGAGCATGACGTCACTGGCGCGCAGCAACGCGGCCAGTTCCCCGAGCCCCAACTGCCCGGCCACGGAACGGATGCTCCCGGCGTCGTGCATTAATTCCTGTGCCTGGGAAACCACGTTGTCCGCCAAATCCACGTCCTCCGAGCCCCCGACCAGAAGGACCTGGCAGCCATCCTGCGCCGCCCAGGCGGCGACCTGCGCAAAGTACGACGGCGGCCATTGCCGCCGCTGGTCCGAGGCGCCGGGGTGAATGGTCACCAGCGAGGGCCGGCCAGCATCCAGCAGGCCGGCAGCTGCCGTCTCCTCCTCGGGCAGCACCGCCAGCTGGGGCTGCAGGGCCACCGGCGCGGCACCGGCGAGGCCGACCACTTCGAGCGCGCGGAGCACCTCGTGCTGGTAATAGAGGTACGGGACGGTCCGTTCCAGCGCCGCGGCATCCTCGGTCCGGGTGCCCACGGTGTGCCGGGCTTCAAGCTGGAGCAGGAACGGGTTGGAAAAGCGCCCGCCGCCATGCAGCTGGACGGCCAGGTCGAAACGCTCCGCCCGCATCCGGGCCAGGAACTCTTCCACCGCCACCGGATCCTCGGGCCCCGGCCGCACGCCCTCCGCATAGGGCAGCACTTCGACCCGGTCCACAGCCCCCGGCCTGCCGCCCAGCAGCGCGGCATGCAGCGGAGCCCCGAGCAGCGTGATGGTCGCCTCCGGATAGGCGGCGGCCAGCGACTGCATGGCCGGCACGGCAAACATCAGGTCGCCGAGTCCGCCGCCGCGCAGCACCGCAATCTTCTTGACATCGTCGAACCGTCCCAGCAGCGGGCCGACGAGGCCCTGCCCCGCCGTTGCGTCGAGCCGCTCGCCGCCGAAGTCCGCTCCGCCGGTAGCCACTTCGTCGACGTCGATTTCCTGATCCATGTGTACCTCCATCTTCGCCGGCGGGCAGCGGCAGTATCTGTTCTGAGCTTCACCCTAAAGCGCTTCCGCGCCGCTGACCAGTGCTTCAAAGAGGTTGGATCCTCCGTGTCTGAATGGGCAGGCAACGGGGTACGGAGTGAAGCAGAACGCTTTGTTCGGCCGGCACTTCGGGTGCGGCCGAGCCAATCTGGAAAAGGAGCGATATGACAACCGGTTCCGAGACAGTCCTGCGGCAGGAAAACGCGTCAGCCGAGGCCGCCATCACCATTCACGATCCCCGGGACGGCAGCCTCGTGGGCAGCGTGCCGGAGGCCCGCCCCGAGGAAGTGGACCAGGCGGTTGCCGCAGCCCGCGCCGCGCAGCCGGGCTGGGCGGCCATGGACCCGGCCGCCCGCGGCGAACTGCTGCACGCGGCGGCCGCTGCGCTGAACGACAACGCCGAACGGCTGGCGCAGCTGAACGCGCGCGAAACCGGCCGGCCGGAGGCCGAGGCCCTGGCAGGCGTCAAAGCCGGGGCAGCAACGCTGCGGCAGTACGCGGAACTGGCCCCGGTACACCGCGGGCTGAGCCTGCGCGGTTCCAGAATGGCCGCCGACTACACCGTGGCCGAGCCGCGCGGCGTCGCGGTCCTGCTGACCCCGTGGAACGATCCGGTCGCGGTCGCCGCGGGTCTGCTGGGCGCTGCCCTGGTCACCGGCAACACCGTGGTGCACAAGCCGAGTGAGCGCTGCCCGCACCTGGGCGCCCTCCTCGGGGAGGTACTGGCGGCCGTGCTGCCGCCGGACGTCCTGATCACGCTCAACGGTGGACCGCAGGTGGGCTCGGCGCTGACCAGCCATCCCGGCGTCGACGTTTTCGCCCATGTCGGCTCCAGCGCCACCGGGACGAGGATCGCGCAGGCGGCGGCGCTGAGCGGCGCGCATGTGATCCGCGAAAACGGCGGCAACGATCCGCTGTTGGTGGACGCCGGCGTGGACCCGGTGTGGGCGGCGGAACAGGCGGCCATCGGGGCCTTCGCCAACAGCGGCCAGATCTGCACCTCCGTGGAACGGATCTACGTGCACCGCGACATCGCCGATGCCTTCTGCAACGCCCTCGCCGAGGAGGCCCGCAAGCGCAATACCGGACAGCAGCTCTCGCCGCTGGTGGATACCAGGTTGCGCGATGAAGTCCACGCCCAGGTTGCCCTGGCGCTGGCCGCCGGCGCGAAGGCCACGGAAGGCGGCGGGCTGCCCGAGGGGCCGGGCGCGCACTATCCGGCCACCGTGCTGCTCGGCTGCAGCGAGGACATGACCATCATGACCGAGGAGACCTTCGGGCCGGTGGCACCGGTGTCCGTGGTAGACAGCTTCGACGAGGGGCTGCAGCGTGCGGCCGCCGGACGGTACGGCCTGGCCGCCACCGTGCTGACGGCAGACATGGCGCATGCCCAGCAGTCGGTGGCAGCGCTGCCGGTCGGCACGGTCAAGATCAATGCCGTCTTCGGCGGCGCGCCGGGCGGTTCGGCCCAGCCGCGCAAGGACAGCGGCCACGGTTTCGGCTACGGCCCGGAGCTGCTGGACGAATTCACCCAGGTCAAGGTGGTCCATGTCGGCCTGCCCGGCGGGGTGAAGCGATGAGCTCGCTGGAAGGCATTTCCGGACTTGCTGACTGGCTGCCGCAGCGCCTGGCTGAGGCGGCCCCGCAGATCACCGTGCTCGGCGACGTGATGCTGGACGGCTGGTTCGCCGGCCGGATCGAGCGCTTCTGCCGCGAGGCGCCGGCCCCGGTAGTGGACATGTTCCGGCGCGAGTATGCCCCCGGCGGCGCCGCCAACACTGCCATGAACCTTGCCGCGCTCGGCGCGCAGGTACGGATTGTCGGGCTGACCGGCAGCGACGAGGCCGGACGCCGGCTGCGGGAGCTGCTGGCCGGTGCCGGCGTGGACGTCGCCGGTCTCATCGAACATCCTGAGGTCGTCACCACCACGAAGTACCGCGTGATCGGCGGGGACCAGATCATGCTGCGGATGGACGAACAGACCCAGCGGATGCCGGCGGACGCGGTGGAGCAGCTGGCCGCCGCGGTGCCGCAGTCGCTGCTGGCCAGTGCCGCCGTGGTGGTCTGCGACTACGGCTCCGGCGCCCTCGGCGGTGCCGTGCGCGAAACCCTGGCGGCCCACCGGGGCGACCGGCTGACGGTGGTGGACGCGCACGATCCGCGGGCCTGGGCGCAGGTGCAGCCGGATCTGGTCACGCCCAATGCCGGCGAAGCCGCCGGGCTCCTCGGCATCGCCTTCGAACCGGACTCGGACCGGGCGGGCCTGGTCGCCGCGAGCGGCGGGCAGCTGCTCGAAGCGGCGGGCGCCCGCTCCGCCGTCGTTACCCTGGACCGGGACGGCACCATTTTGCTCAACAACGACGGCGGCACGCACCGGACGTGGGCCCGTCCCGTTACCGAGAAGCAGGCATCCGGCGCGGGGGACACCTTTGTGGCCTGCCTGACGCTCGCGCGGGCTGCCGGGCTGCAGCTGACCACCTGCCTGGATCTTGCGCAGGCCGCTGCCGACGTCGTCGTCCACCGCCCCGGCACCTCGGTATGCAGCACGGCGGACCTGGCCGGACACTTGGGCAGCTTCAGCGACACCGCGCTGGACGCGGCGGAACTGGCCCGGCGGCTTGGGGACGAGCGGGCAGCGGGACGGCGGATCGTGCTGACCAACGGCTGTTTCGATGTGCTGCACCGCGGGCACACGCGCTACCTGAACCAGGCCAAACAACTCGGCGATGTGCTCGTGGTCGCGCTGAACAGCGATGAATCCGCGCGCAGGCTCAAGGGCCCGGACCGGCCGATCAATCCGGTGGGGGACCGCGCGGGCATCATCGCGGCGCTCAGCTGCGTGGACTACGTGACCGTGTTCGACACGGACACGCCCATCCCGCTGATCGAGGCCGTCAAACCGGACATCTATGCCAAGGGCGGGGACTATTCGCCGCAGATGCTTGAGGAAACGCCCGCGGTGGAAGCGTACGGGGGACAGGTGAGCATCCTGGACTACGTCTCCGAACATTCGACGACGGCGGTAGTGCGGCGCATCCGCGGCACCGGCACGGACACGGGTGCGGGCGCAGCCCAAGCCCCGGCCAAAGCCACAGTCACAGACGGGGCTACTGGCGCAGCCGCGGCCGGACCCGTGGCCGAAGAAGCGGAACGGGCATGACGCGCAGGCACTCGGGGCAGTGGGCGCTCCCGGTGCCCGAGGAGCCCCAGGCCGAGATCGACGTACTGATCCCTACCTACGGGCGCGAGGCGGAACTGGCCGTGACGCTGTCCGGACTTGCCGCCCAGGACGGGCCCGCGTTCTCGGTGACCATCAGCGACCAGACCGACGGCGATCCCACCTGGGTCCATCCGGCGGTCGCCGCAATGGTCCGGGTACTCCGGGCCCAGGGCCGGTCGGTCAGGCTGGAGCGGCATCTGCCCCGGCAGGGCATGGCGGAGCAGCGGGATTTCCTGCTGGGCCTCGCCAACGCGCCGCTGGTGCTGTTCGTGGACAATGACATCTGGCTGGAGCCGGGCATGCTGGCACGGATGCACGTCGCCATCCGCGAGGCGGGCTGCGGGTTCATCGGCGCCGCCGTCCAGGGGCTCTCCTACCTGGACGACGAGCGGCCTCAGGAGCAGGAGCCCTTTGAACTATGGGAGGGGACCGTTGAGCCGGAGCGGGTGCGCCGGACGGATGAACGGTTCGCCCGCTGGACGCTGCACAACGCGGCGAACTTGACCCACATCGCCCGGTCCTTGGAGATTCCCGACGGCGAGTGGCGGTTGTACAAGGTGGCCTGGGTTGGCGGCTGCGTGCTTTACGACCGAGCCAAGCTCGTTGAGTGCGGCGGCTTCGAGTTCTGGAAGGAGCTGCCAGCCGCCCATGCCGGTGAGGACGTGGTCGCGCAGTTGCGGGTCATGGAGCGCTACGGCGGAGCGGGAATCCTGCCCTCCGGCGCGGTGCATCTGGAGGCGCCGACGACCGTGACGGATCGGTCCACCGAAGCATCCGAGGTCATTCTCGACGAGTAGCTTTAGCCCGACTTGCTACTGGGTTTGCTCCTGCCAGCCGCTGCCCTGCGCATAGCTGGCGATCAGGGTGCCGGCACCGGTCTGCATGGATTCGGTCGGATCGTCATAGAGGGATGCTTGGCTGGCCTTGCTGTTGCTGAGGATTTCTTCCGCTGCGGTCTTGGCTTCGTCCAGGCTTGCGCCGAAAACCTCGGTGCGGACGGGCAACCGGTCGGTGTGGACGACCTCCGCGTCAACCTCGGTCAGCGGGACGGTGTACCCGCGGTGCTCTTCGCTGACCGGGAACTCATAGTCCCCATCGCCCTGGCCTGTTGGGATCACGTATTCCAGAAAGTAAGACATTGATGCCTTTCCTCGTCGCTAACGGTCGGTGTCAAACGGCCGGTCAGCGCTGGTCGGCTTCCAAGGCATCCTGTGCCGCGGCCAGTTCGTCGTAGGTAATAACCCACTCGCGACCCTTCGGCGTGAGCGTGGCACTGCCGTCCGCCTCGCTTGCCAGAATTTCTTGCCGGTACTCCGCAGCCGCCGCCCGTTCGGTGTCGGTGGCAAGCCGCACGGCTTGTTCCAAGTCGGCTCTGTCCATGCCCCTAGCGTTTCACAGGCGGCACAGCGTGCATAGGGGCTGCCCGCGAGACCCGGACCTGCTGACAGCAACCTGCGGCACTGCTACCTTGGGACAATGGCTGAGGGATCCAGAGGCCGCAAACCCGGAACCGACCCGCTGATTATGGGGCTGATCTTCGGGATTTTGCTCGGTGTTGTGCTGTCGACGATAGCCGGCCAGTGGTGGTGGATCGTCGTCGGAGTTGCCGTCGGTGCTGCCATCGGCGCCGGCAGACTCAGCGCGGACAAGAAGAAGCGCGGCCGCAATAGCGACGGCACCTGACTCCGCCGCAGAGTCGCGCAGTCACCTGTAGCCGCGCAAAACCGGGCCAGCACTTGGTCAAGCAACCCCATCACCTGGTGCTAAAGCGCCCCCAAGCACTTTCCGTGTCCCCAACTACTTTCCCTGTGGATCGATAGTGCAGGCCGCGCGCCTATTGCCGTGACACACTGGCCCTGATCTGCGCAACGACCGGGCGGCGCAGAGGACATCCAACAAGAATCCACCCACCGGCACCGGCCACAGATTCGTCTCTTGTTGGAACCGACGTTAGAATGAAAAATGCGTAAGGGAGTATTCCAAGCGTTGCACACGTCAACACGTCAGGCACCGATGCCTTGCCGGGTGCAGCGGCCAGCCGGACGGCGGGCGGAGAGACTTACTCGGCTCACTGCTACCCACCTTACGAAAGCAGGAATACCTTGACTGTTACTCCCCTGATCTGGGGCATCACCATAGTGGTCATCCTGGCCCTGCTGGCCTTCGACTACTTCTTCCACATCCGCAAAGCGCACGTTCCGCAGCTGAAGGAAGCGGCCATCTGGTCCACCATCTACGTGGGCATCGCCATCATCTTCGGCATTCTCGTCCTGATCTACGGCGGCACCGCGATGGGCTCGGAGTATTTCGCCGGGTACATCACGGAGAAGGCGCTCTCGGTGGACAACCTGTTTGTCTTCCTGATCATCATCGCCAGCTTCCGGGTCCCGCGCGAGGACCAGCAGAAGGTGCTGCTGTTCGGCATCGTGTTCTCGCTGATCGCCCGCACCGGCTTCATCTTCCTCGGCGCCGCGCTGATCAACTCCTTCGCCTGGGTGTTCTACGCCTTCGGCCTGATCCTGCTGATCACCGCGGGCAACCTGATCAAGCCGGACCACGGCGGCGGCCAAGCCGACAACTTCATGATCCGGCTGGCCCGCAAGTTCTTCCACACTTCCGAGGATTACGACGGCGACAAGCTGTTCACCGTGGAGAACGGCAAGAAAGTCCTGACCCCCATGCTGCTGGTCATGGTGGCCATCGGCGGTACGGACATCCTGTTCGCGCTGGACTCGATTCCGGCGATCTTCGGCCTGACGCAGAACGTCTACATCGTCTTCACCGCCACGGCGTTCTCGCTGATGGGCCTGCGCCAGCTGTACTTCCTGATCGACGGCCTGCTGGACCGGTTGATCTACCTGTCCTACGGCCTGGCCGCGATTCTCGCCTTCATCGGGGTCAAGCTGATCCTGCACGCCCTGCACGAAAACAACCTGCCGTTCGTCAACGGCGGCCAGCCGGTTCCGGTCGTCGAGATCTCCACTAGCCTGTCCCTTACCGTCATCATCGGTGTGCTGGTCGTGACCATCGTGGCGTCGCTGCTGAGCAAGGCCGGCAAGGCCCAGACAGCCATCAACAACGCCCGCCGGCATGCGGTCAACTACCTGGATCTCAGCTACACCGCGGACCCGGTGGAGCGCGAGCGCATCTACAACGCGCTGCGCGAGGAAGAGCGGCAGATCGAACACATGGAGCCGAAGTACCGAAACAAGGCCAAGGACGTGGACCGGATCCGTGCCCAGGTGGCCGAGGCCCACAAGCAGCACAAGGAGTACCTTGCCCGGTAAGCCAGGTAAACCCGCTCAATCCGGTAACTGCAGAACGTAAGCGCGGTAATCCGCTGTAACAGCAGCGGCGGGCAGCACCCGGCCGATTGGTTCCGCCGGTAAGATCGGCCGGGTGACTGACGCCTTTGCCCTCCGTTCCGCTGTCCCTCTCTCCGTGCTGGACCTGGCCCCGGTCTCCCAAGGCCAGAGCGTGGCGGAGGCCATCGAGGCCAGCGCCCGGCTGGCCGAGGTTGCCGACGCCGCCGGCTACCGGCGCTACTGGTTTGCCGAACACCACAACAATGAAGGCGTAGTCAGCAACGCAACCGCCCTGCTGATCAGCCTCGCCGCCTCCCGCACGTCCCGCATCCGCGTCGGTTCCGGCGGCGTCATGCTGCCCAACCACGCGCCGCTCGTGGTCGCCGAGCAGTTCGGCACCCTCGCGAGGATGTATCCGGACCGGATCGACCTCGGACTGGGCCGGGCTCCGGGGACCGATCCGCGCACGGCCGCCATGCTCCGCCGCGGCGACTCTTCCGGCCAGGCCTTCGCCGGTGAAATCGTAGAGCTGCAGGCCTTCTTCGGCTCGCAGGAAGGCCTGGCCGTGCGCGCCCTCACCGCCCGGGACGCCCAGGTGCCCATGTGCGTGCTGGGCTCCTCAACCTCCGGGGCGGCCGTCGCCGGTCAGCTGGGCCTGCCCTTTGCCGCGGCTTCGCACTTCGCGCCGGAATCGCTGCATGAGGCCATCGCCGTCTACAAGCAGTACTTCGATCCCGACGCCGGAACCGCCCAGCTCGACCAGCCGTACGTGATCGCCGGAGTGAACGTGCTGGTGGCGGAGTCCGCCGAGGAAGCCGCATTCCAGTTCTCCTCGCATCAGCAGGTTGTCCGGGACATCATCACCGGAGGACGCCGTCCGGTCCAGCCGCCGCGGGCGGACGCCATGGCGGACTGGGATCCGCGTGAAGCCGCAATGGTGCAGGCGCGGCTTTCCGCGGGGGCGGTCGGAACCGCGGAAACGGTCAGCGCCGAGCTCCGCGAACTCATCGAGGCCACCGGCGTCAATGAGCTGATGGTCGTCACCTACGCCTACGACCGGCAGGTGCGCGAAAACTCCTACCGGCTGCTGGTCGAGGCCTGGGGCAGCGGCGCTTAACACCGCATGCCAAACAACGACGGCGCAACTTACCGCCGTCGTTGTCCTGCCTCAGAACAGCCGCTGGCGGCCCCGGCAGTGTCCCTCCACAGGCGCACATTTCCGCCCGGAACTTGGCATGCCGCGGACGTTTTCTGCCGATTCTGCCTACGGTCCTACGGTTGTGGGACGGGCCCTTCCACGGGGTTGGAGCCGGTGCTACGGTGAGGATTACCGATCGATACAGCGCGCGGTACGCCGCGTGGGAAGGAGATCACCATGGTAGAGCGGGGCAGTAACAAACACGGTTCCGAGCTGGACGACCAGATGAAACATGAAGACCAGAGTCTGATCCAGGGCAGCAAACCAGGACACGCAGAAGAATTCCGCGAGACAGAACCCTTCCCGGACGAGACGGACAGTCCCGAAGTGCTCGATGCCATACGGAACGATTCAGCCATCAGGAATGCCCAGCAGGGCAAAGCTGACAGGGCAGAAAAGGATGGTGGAGACCGCTAATGGCCGAGCAGCTCAATACCTACGCGGAACTGTTCAAAAA
The DNA here is from genome assembly GCF_059090425.1 of Arthrobacter sp. B055-34. Taxonomy (NCBI): domain Bacteria; kingdom Bacillati; phylum Actinomycetota; class Actinomycetes; order Micrococcales; family Micrococcaceae; genus Arthrobacter; species Arthrobacter sp. B055-34. The sequence continues at coordinate 214,178 of NZ_JBNHFQ010000007.1, read as the reverse complement.
GAGCGGACCGTGGACCACCGTTTACGTTGACGCCAGTACCGGCACCGTGGACACCTTGAGAGCCGGGGACGTCCTGCCGGACCGGGTCCGCGAAGTCCTCTCGGGCCAAGGCATTTCCAAGCAGGACCTGAAGGCCGTCGAGGAGGCGATTTCCCCGGCAACGGGCGTGCCCTCCCCGGTCAGCCGCTTTGTGCTGGTCCGCGACGGCAACATTGAAGTCAATGAGATCCTGCCCGGGCCGCTGGCCGGACCGGAGAAGATTTCCGTGGACAGCGTGCCGGATTTGGTTCCGCTGATGAAGCAGCGCGGGGATGACTTTCCCTACATAGTGGCCGAAGTGGGACGTGACGGCGGCGAGATCCGGCTGCAGTATGCCCGCCGCAACGGGGTGGCCGAGGAACATGCCGTTGAAGGTTCGAAGGAAAACCTGAAGAAAGTCCCGACCGGCGGTTGGGAGCAAGGCAGGCGCCAGCACCGGACGGAAGAGATCTGGCGCAAGAACGCGGACGAGATCGCCGGTGCCATTGACCGCGTTGTCAGTACCTGCCGGCCACGGCTGCTTGTCGTCGCCGGCGACATCCGGGCGCGCGAACTTGTAGTCAACCAGCTCTCCGAAGCGAGCCGGTCCATCGAAGCAACGGTGGAGTCGCATACCCGCACCGGCGGCGCAGACCAGAAAGTTTTCCAGGAGGAAGTCTCCCGGCTGGTGGCAGAGGTCTGGGCACAGCAGCAGCAGGAAATTCTGAGCCGGTTGGAAATGCAGCAGGGCCAGGACAACCCGGAGTCCACAACCGGCTACGGCAATGTGGTGACGGCGCTGCAACAGGCCCAGGTGGAACGACTGATCCTTGAGGACGCCGCGCTCGCAGACCATGAAGCGTTGGCCCTGGACAAGGAACCGTGGATCGCCACGGAGAAGGCCAACGCGCTGGATGGCCAGGTGCTCGGAACCATTTCGGCGCCGGCAGCCATGGTGCGGGCCGCAGCCCTGACGGACGCGAAGGTTTCCCTCGTTCCATCCGGTGTGTTGTCGGAAGGAACCAAGGTGGCCGCGCTGCTGCGCTGGCCTACCGGTCCCAGTGCATCCTGAATAACCTATCCACAAACTGAGGTGCCGGCGGCAAAGTCCGCCGGCACCTCAGCGTGGACTGCGCGGCAGAGCAGCGAAACGTCGCACTCGCCCGTCAGCCGGCTAGCCAAGGACGTTGAAGCCACGCAGTGCCTGTGCGATCGGCACCGCTGATGCCGCGGCCCAGGCCTGCGGACGGCACGCCGCCGGGTACGGCACGGGCGGCCACCTCCGGTCGGCCGGATCGCCGGAAAACAGTTCCGGCAGGCGCCAGTCAAAACCTTCGGCCGCGTCCAGCATGCCGCCGGCGAGTCTTGCCGCCTCGTCTTCGAAACCGTCTTTGAGCATGCCCAGCAGAGTCCAGGCGCTGTCGTGGGTCCATACGGAGCCGGCGTGGTACCGGGTGGGCCAGTAGCCGCCATTGGTGGTGGACAGGGTCCGGATGCCGTAGCCGGAGAACATCGAAGGATCCATTAACCGGGTCACGACGGCGGCCTTTTCCTCCGCGTTCAGCAGACCGGTACCGAGCAAGTGACCCATGTTGGAAGCGATGGAGTCCACTGGTTTCTTGTCAGCGTCGAGGGCGATTGCGGGATAGAGGCCGGCGTCGTCGGTGCACCAGAACTTCTCCCGGAAACGATCCGCGAGATCGGAGGCAAAGGCCCGCCATTCGCCCGAGCCCGGCCGGCCGAAGTGGTCCAGCATCTCGGCCCCAACGGTAGCAGCTTCATGCGCATAACCCTGCACCTCAGCCAGCGCGACCGGCCCTGCCGCCGGTGTGCCGTCATGCCAGCGGATCGAGCCAGCGGTATCTTTCCAGCCCTGGTCCGCCAGCTCGCTGCTGGGAGCACCGGCGCACTCAAGGAAACCATCGCCGTCGGAATCGCCGTAGTGCTGCATCCAGCCGAGGGCGTCCTCGAGGTGCGGCAGCAGTGCCTTGACCTCGGCCTCCGGCATCCCCGAGTGCCAGGCATCATGGAGCAGGATGATCCACAGCGGGGTGGCGTCGATATTGCCATACTGAACCGGGGGCACCGCGATAACTGTCCCACCGGGACCCATGACGAAGGTGCTGCGGCGGACTTCGCGCAGGATCTTGCCCGGTTCCTCACCCGTTTCCGGCACCACATCAGTACCCTGCCGTCCCGCCAAAGCCCGCAGCGTTCCCGCGGCTGTCGTGGCATCGATGGGCAACAGCATACGGGCGGCCATCAGGGCGTCCCGGCCGAACATGGTCAGGTGCCACGGCGCGCCCGCGGCAAGGAACGCGTGTGCCGGACGCTCCCGGTCCGCGATCCGCAGACTGTTGAGGTCGCTGATCGAGCGCGTCATCAGCCGCATGAGTCGCGGGTCGCCTGCCACGGACGGAGTCCGCAGCGACTGACCGCCGGCGGCAATCATCGGCGCGCCTTTGTCGGACACGGCCAGCGACCAGCCAAGCTCGACGGCGTCTCCCGGCTGGAGTGTGATACGCCAGCTGAGCACAACCTGGCTACCCATGAAGGCCAGCTCGGCCCCCTCCGCGGTCAGCTCCGCGCTGGTGTCCTGGCCCCGCCAGCGCCAGCGGCGGTCTTCCGGCGCCACGGATCCTGCGGCCAAGGCCAGGCCTGCTTTGATCTGGTCCATCGGCAGGGCATCGGCGACCAGTTCCATCTTCACGTCCAGCGTCACAGATTCGTCCAGTACGGACTTGAACGTCAGGGTCTCGGCCAGCCGTCCCGTATCAACCGAGCGGCCCCGGATGATGGACACCAGAGGGTCGGCGACGTTGGCGGGAACCCGGATGAAATGGATGAAGTCCACGTGTTCGGTGGAGTTCAGCTGGGTGGAGACCCATTCGGGCTCGTGGCCATTGACAGTGAGGACGGCCCGCGCCAGAACCCTGTCGTCCCCGCAGTAGGCACCCTGGGCACCCTCGCCGCGGATCTGGCCGTGGTGGTCGCTCCAGACCTGGATAGGCGCGGTGAAAACGCCGGTGAGATCGTGCAGGTAGGGCTGCTGGAAAGCCATGGCTGCTCCTTGGGTTTAGCGTGTACTTGCCGGCCTCGTGCCGGTGGTGCTGAGGTGGAGGGAGGGCTCCTTCAGGGAGCTGCCGTTCAGTCCCCGTCGGTCATTGACACCTCATTTGAACGTTCATACTGTGGTGTTTACATCTTGGCAGATACCCCCTCCGATGCAACACCCCGTCTTCGTTGGTTACGTAGCGGCCAGCACGGACACCGGCGTTAGCCAGCGCGGAAGTCCACAGAAAAGGGACCCGATGACACAGAAGAAACCCACTCTGGTCAGTCTTGCCGAGTCTATCGGGGTCTCCCGCCAGACAGTGTCCAACGTGCTCAACGCACCGCAGCGGGTGAAGCCGGCCACCCGTGAACGGGTCCTCAAGGCCGTCCGGGAGAGCGGATACCGTCCCAGTGCGGCTGCCCGCCAGCTGCGAACGCGCCGGTCGATGGATCTGGGCCTGCGGCTGACGCCTGTTACCGACGGGATCAACGGCGCGGTGCAGGACCGCTTTCTCCACGCGCTGACGGAAGCCGCCCAGGACGCGGGCTACCGCCTGACCCTGTACAGCGCGCGCGATGACGAGGAAGAAATCCGCCACATCGACGAGCTGCTGCACGTGGCGGACCTGGATGGCTTTGTGCTGACTGGCACCCATGCCGGGGATCCGCGGACAGCCTGGCTGCAGGAGCATGCCGTTCCCTTCGCCGCCTTCGGCCGGCCTTGGAGCCGCACGGAGGATCCGTTTGCGTCGGCCCATCCGTGGGTGGATATTGACGGCGCAGCTGGCACCGAGAGTGCCACCGGGTTCCTGCTCGAGCAGGGCCACCGGCGGATCGGCTTCCTGGGCTGGCGGCCGGACGAAGGCCTGGGGGACGACCGGCGGGCCGGCTGGCACCGTGCCATGGAAGCAGCCGGCAAGGGCGGAAGCCTGCACGAGCTGAGTACGGCAACGGACGACGACGTAGCGGCCGGAGCCTCGGCGGTTGACGGCTTGCTGGCGAATGGAGTCACCGCTCTGGTCTGTGCCAGCGATTCGCTGGCTTTGGGTGCCTTCGCCCAGCTGCGGGCGGTGTTGCCGCCGGAGCAGGAACCCGCCGTCGTCGGTTTTGATGACACTCCGGTTGCTGCGGCCGTGGGCCTGAGCAGCGTGGCCCCGCCCGTTGCCGATGCGGCCCGGCGCATCATCGCGGTACTGTCCCATGTGCTGGCCGGCCAGCCGGCGGACGAGGGGCCGCAGCAGCACCAGGTGCTCAAGCCTTCCCTGGTGGTGCGGACGCCCCATGCGTTGGGCAGGATTGCGCGGCGGCCGCTGGGCAGCTAGCCGTTGTAGCGGCGGCCGTCGTCCTCCGGCTCGCCTTCGGGCTGCCAGGTAAGCGTGATTTCGACGCCACCGCGGACGGCGCCTATTACTAAATGCAGGTCTTCGCCATACAGGTCCTCGTGGTCCACCCGCCCGCCGTCTTCGCGGCGTTGTTCCACCAGATCCGTCATGGCCGCAGCCATCGCGCGGCCCCAGTCCTGAGGGTGTCGGCTATTGGCTTCGGCCGACGCCGAGTATTTTTTGTTCATGCTGGTCCCGTCCGGAGCATCAGGGGCAAAAGTCCATCCAACCCCGCCCCGGGCCGAACACCCATCTGAAATGAAGTTTGACCCTGCCCCACGACGCTGTGATGCAGGTCTCATAAGGTTAGGATGAAGAATGCATTGATGCCAACAAATGCGCCATATTACCTATATGTGACGTTTTCACTGGCAGCCGGCGATGACGAGGAGGCCATCATGGGCAGTGACGTTCCCGCGACGCGACGGGCGGCAATCTCCCGGCAACTGCGAGACGAAATCCTGGCCGGTGAGCTTCCGCCGGGAGCCCCGGTTAAGGATGCCGAGCTGGCCGAGCGGCTGGGAGTGAGTATTACGCCGGTCCGGGAAGCGGTGACGGAGCTGATCACCGAGGGCCTGATCGAAAGCCTGCCGAACAAACGGCGCCGGGTGGCCGTGCTCAACGAGCTCCATGCGGTCCAGCTGCTGGATGTTCTCGGGGTTGTCCTGGTTGCGGTCTTCGAACGCTCGGCTGCGCGGCTGGGCGAGGACGATGTCGAGGCCATGGCGGCAGCCGCCGAGCACCTGGAAGGCGCGCTCCAAACCGGCGACATGCTGGCCGCCCACACCACGCTGAGGGGATTGATCGAAATAATCCTTGATGCCGCCGACCACGATGAGCTGCGCGCCGTGAATGAGCATGTGCTGGCCCGTTCCCTGGGCCGGCTGTTCCTCTACCAGCGGGAGGAACTTTATTACATCTGGACGGACGGGTGGAAGGAGGCAGTTGCGCTGCTGCGCCGGCAGGAACCTGACGCCGCCGTCCAACGGTTGCGGCAGGTCTTCTGGATTTTGACGGAGGAGCTGCGAACCGGGGACATGTAGGCCGGCAAGCTAGGGCGAAAGAACTTCCGGCTAGAGCGTGGTTTCCCTAGCCTTGCCGACCAGATCGAAATTCACCACGGAGGACTCGGCCGTCATCACCAGCTTCCGGGACTGGGTGTACTGCGTGTCGGGTTCGACAACAGTGACCACGTATCTTCCCGTGGGCGGAAGCCGCAGTTCGTAGCGGCCGGCGTCGTTGGTTTTGGTGGAGGCGATGTACTCGCCCGTGTGTGCGCTGAGCGCGACCAGTGCGCCGGGCAGCGCGGCCCCGCCCCGAAGCACCCAGCCCGTGATGGTCAGCCGCTGCGTCAGCCGGATCTGCTCATCGCGTTCGGAACCGGTGAACCTGACCACCTTGGAAGTGGGAACCCAGCCGTCCGCATTAGCCACGACCAGATACTCGCCGGGCCCTGGCAGCGCAAGGGAGAACCCGCCGTCGTTCGCTGCCCTGCTCCAGTCCACGGGCTCGCCGGAGGTCTTCATGACCGTGACGACGGCGTGTGGAATGGCCTGGTCGTCGGTGTGCAGCACGCGCCCGTGCACCACGGTTTCCGCGCTGTTGCCGGCCTGGGTGACGGCGAGGGCGGCGGTCTCGACCGGAACGCCTTCGGCCGCAGGCACCGCCTCGTACCTGGGCACGAACCACACCACGGCACAGGCCACGAGCGAGGCCACGGCCGCAATCCAGAACACGTCCTGGAAAGCCTCCATGGCAGGCAGCTCGCCCCCGTTGACGCTGACCGTAACCGACGCCAAGACGGCTGCGACGGCGGCGCTCGAGGTCGAGGTGCCAATGGCACGCAGCAGCGCGTTGAGGCCATTGGCGGAGGCCGTCTCGGTGATCGGCACATTGGCCATGATCAGGCTCGGCATCGCGGCATAGGCCACCGCGGAGCCGACGCTGACAACGGTGGAGCCAATAATGATCGCGGCCACCGAGTCGCTGACGAAGACACGGCCCACATACCCCACGGCCATGATCGCCGAACCGGCAATCAGCGTGGTTTTGCCACCGAAGCGGTTGATCATGGCGCCGGATACGGGGGAGAAGGCGACCATGGCTAGTCCGGACGGAACCATCGCCAGGCCTGCCGTGACAGGGTCGAGCCCGAACCCGTGCGGCACCGAAGCGGGCAGCTGCAGTTGCTGGGTGCTCAGCAGCATGTTCGCGAACAGGGCAAAGCCCACCAGGACGGAGGCAATGTTGGTCAACAACACCGGCCGCCGGGACGAAGTGCGCAGGTCGACCAACGGCTGGCTGACCTTCAGCGAATACGGAATCCAGGCCGCCAGGATCACAATCGTCAGGATGAACAGCGCTATGGTCAGTTCGTCGCCCCAGCCCCAGGTGCCACCCTTGGAGATGGCCAGCAGAAGCGAGGTCAGCGCGATGGAGAGCATGCTGGCGCCGAGGTAATCGAACCGGCCGCGGGTCCGCACCTCGGATTCCGAGACCACCAGGTAGACCGCGGCGAGAATGGCCACACCAACGACGGCGGAAAGCCAGAACACTGATTCCCAGCCGGCCTGCTGGTAAAGGGTACCGCCCAAGGGCAGGCCGAGGGCGCCGCCGATGCCCAGCGTGGCGCTCATGAGGGCAATCGCGCTGCCGACCTTTTCCCGCGGGAGCTCGTCGCGCATGATGCTGATGCCTACCGGGATCAACGCCGAGGAGAACCCCTGCAGGGCGCGGCCAACAATTATGGTGGCAAAGTCGCCGCCGAGCGCGGCTACCACGGAACCGGCTGTCATCAGGATGATGCAGACCAGCATCATCAGCCGCTTGCCGAACATATCCGCCAGCCTGGCCACGATCGGTGTCGCGACGGCAGAGGTCAGCAGAGTGGCGGTGACCAGCCAGGAAACATCGTCGATGGAGACATTGAGCAGTTGCGCGAACTCGGGCAGCAGCGGGATGACCATTGTCTGTTGGAGCGAGACGGTTGTACCGGACAGGCACAGGACGGCGATGATCGCCCAAGTTGGCATTCTTTTGCGCGCGGCGGCAGACTCAGGCATTTCCTTAGCGTATCCGGCGGGTAGCCCTAGCCGAACCAGGGGGCCTTGGCTGCATCGTAGGTGCCGTCGTTCTTGGCCATGTTCAGCCACTGGTCCACGTATTCGCGAAATTCGACGTCACCCTGCGGAAGTAGGTAGGCCTTCTGCGAGAAGTTGAATGGCTCCTCAGGATGGACGGCGCAGAGCTCCGGATGCTCGTTCGCCACCCACATTGTTTCCGATGCGTCCGTTGTCATGACGTCCGCGCGACCAGCGATGATTTCGTCGAAAATGGTGTTGTTGTCTTCGTAGCGGATGATCTCGCCATCGGGGTAATGTTCGTCGGCGAACTTCTCGTTGGTCCCGCCGATTGGTGTGATCGAACGGACACCAGGCTGGTTGATCTCCTCCACAGTGTCGTACTTCTCAACGTTTTCGCACAGCGTGATCGGCGTCTTCCCTTCGTCCAGAGTCGGCTCAGTGTAGAACGCCTGGGCAGCCCGTTCCAAGGAGATGGAAATGCCGCCAACGCCGATATCGCATTTGCCCAGAAAGTCCGGCATCAAGGTTGCCCAGGTGGTCGGGACGAACTCAACTTCCACTTCCAGTCGCTGGGCCAAGTCCTCAACCATATCGATGTCGATCCCGGTGTATTCCCCCGTCTCCGGATCCAGATACGTGAACGGTCGATAGTCCCCTGTGGTGCACACTTTGAGCACGCCGCTGTCTGCAACGGTCTCCAAACGTGATGGTTCGTCCGACTGCGAGGCCGAAGCGGAACTGCCATCGCCGGACGGGCCCGCGGTCGTGCAACCGGTCAAGGCCACCAGGGCCAGGAAAGAAGTTACGGCAATTTTGCTCGATTTCATCGGTTCCCTCGCACTTAATCGTTTCGGCTAAATACTGCCAGCGTAGCGGGGGTCATGGAGCACGAATACCCGTATGCCGTGGCTGCCACAGGTTGTCACACCCGGACCATAGGCTTGGGGCAACGCAAGGAGGTCCTCATGTTCTGTTCTATTGTTCCGCCGTACCTGCTCCGACGGCTCGCCCGGTTGGATGACCGGTCCCTGCTGCCTGTGGCGGAAGCTGCCCAGCGTGCCCTGGTCCGGGATGCAGCCATGCGCCGGAACCGTAACGTCAAACGTGCGCAGATGCCGGCCCTGCCCACCCTCCTGCCGTCGCAACGCATCCGGGCTACAGGGCTGAATCCCACCCGGCAGATCAATGACGCCCAGAACATGGAACGGCTGCCCGGTATCCGCGTGCGCAGCGAGGGAGACGGCCCGGTTGAAGACGTCGCGGTCAACGAAGCCTACGACGGGCTGGGGTCCACCTTCGAGCTTTTCTCTGACGCCTACCAACGCAATGCACTCGATGGCCGGGGCGGAATCCTGCACGCCACCGTCCACTATGGCGAGGACTATGACAACGCGTTCTGGAACGGCACGCGGATGGTTTTCGGCGACGGCGACGGGCGCGTCTTCCAGCGCTTCACCAAATCGCTGTCCGTCATCGGGCATGAGCTGACCCACGGCATCACGCAACACACCACCAACCTGGTCTACCAGGGCCAGCCCGGCGCACTGAACGAGTCGATTTCGGACGTCTTCGCTGCCTTGGTGGAGCAGTACAAGCTCGGGCACAGTGCGGACCACGCTAGCTGGCTGATCGGCGAAGGCCTGTTCACCGACCAAGTCAGCGGCGACGGCCTGCGCTCGCTGAAGGCGCCGGGCACTGCTTACGACGACGACGTGCTCGGCAAGGATCCACAGCCTGCCACCATGGCGGACTACATCGACACCACGGACGACAACGGGGGAGTGCACCTGAACTCAGGCATTCCCAACCATGCCTTCTACCGGCTGGCCTCGATCCTGGGCGGGAACGCCTGGGAACGAGCCGGCCTGATTTGGTACGACACGATCACCGGTACGGAAGTCGTGGCGGATACGGACTTTGCAGGTTTCGCGGCAGCTACTGAAAGTGCGGCGGAAAGCCGCTACGGTAAGGACTCAGAGGAACTCAAGGCCGTAACGGCGGCCTGGACTGAGGTGGGCGTCTTGGGATGAGGATCAGCGTCAAGCGCACCGGCGGATTCGCGGGTCTGACGAGGCGCTGGGCAGTTGAAGTGGGTCAGCCCGAACTGCGTGACGAGTGGCTGCCCATTATTGAATCCTGCCCTTGGGACGATGTCCCGCAGACGCAGAACCAGCCGGACCGTTATATGTACTGGATCAGCGCCGGCGAACGTGAGGCCTCCCTCCCGGAGCAAGACGTAACCGGCCCCTGGCGGCAACTGGTGGATCGCACCTTGGAAAGTGCTCGGCAGGAAGAGGGCCGTCGCGCGGAACGCCGGCCCCAGGGCCCGGAAGGTTTTTTCCGGGACGAGAATTCCGGAGAGCCTTAATCGACTTCAGGTGGGGACGGCGGCAGCCATCGCGACAGCTATGGTGAAGAAGCTGGCACATCCGCCGGCCACAGCCTGCCTGCAAACGGAAATCAGAGTGCCTAGAACAAACCAACCCCAGATCACGGATCAGCCTGTAGCGAAGGACACCGCGTCCGTTCCTGGACTTCTCCGCCGCCGCCTGATCGTCCTCGCCGGCATCCTGATCATGGCTCTGAGCCTACGTCTCGCGGTCTCGGGTGTTTCACCCGTGCTGGCGGAGATCTCCAACGATCTGCCGTTTGGTCCTGCATCCATCGGCGTTCTCGGCATGCTCCCGACCGCTGCCTTCGCCGTGGCAGGATTCACGACGCCGGCACTGATCAGAGCACTGGGCATACCCGCGGTCCTGCTCGGTTCGCTGGTGCTGGCCGCGTCAGGCCAGATCGGACGGGCGCTGGCCTCCGACGTGGCGCTGTTCCTGGGCTTCTCCGCCGTGACCATGGTGGGTTACGGGCTGGGCAACATCGTCATGCCACCGCTGGTCAAGCGGTACTTCCCGGACCGTATCGGCCTGGTGACTTCCCTGTACGTGACCCTGCTGGCGGTGAGTACCGCTTTCAGCCCGCTGATGGCGGTGCCGCTAGCCAACACGTCCGGCTGGCGCTGGTCGATCGGCATCTGGGCCGGTGTGAGTATGGCGGCGTTGGTGCCATGGATAGCCACCTTACTGGGGGAGCGGGCAACGCGGCGAGCCGAAGCCGTTCAAAACCCGTCGGCCGCAAAGCCCCACGCGAAGGTCCGTGTCTGGTCCTCTCCTGTCGCGTGGGGGCTGGCCATGGTGTTTGCCGGGACGTCCACCAACACCTTCTCGATGTTCACCTGGCTGCCTCCGCTGCTGCTCGACGCGGGAATGGACGCGGCCCAGGGCGGCACCATGCTTTCCTATTACGCCATCCTTGGCCTGCCGACCAGCCTGCTGGTTCCCTACTTGGCGGCCAGAATGCGCAATCCCTTCCCACTAGCAGCCCTGTTCGTGCTCTGCTACGCCGGCGGATATGCGGGCCTGCTGTTGTCACCCTCATCGGGCACGATCCTCTGGATCACGTTGGCTGGCCTGGGACAGGGAACATTCGCCATGGCCTTGCTGCTGGTCAACCTGCGGACCCGGACTACCGCCGGTTCGGGTGCGCTTTCCGGTTTCGCGCAAGGCATCGGCTATTCGGTTGCCTGCCTTGGGCCGCTGACTTTCGGGCTGCTGAAAGACATCACTGGTACATGGGCAACATCGTTCGACCTGCTCGCCGTATCGCTCGTCGTCCTCGTCGTCGGTGCTTTCATTGTCAGCAAACCGCGCTATCTGGAGGACCATCCGGGGGCGTAAGGCATAGGCTGGGTTCGTTGCCGCCAATCCCGGATCTACGAGGAGCGAAGATGAAATTCAACGATCTGCTGGCAGACGCTTTCGGCCGGATCCAGGAACGGGTCCACGAAGTGCTTGATGGACTGGACCCGAACCAACTGGCCGAACGGCCCGGAGGAAACGGCAACTCTATCGCGTGGCTGATCTGGCATTTGACCCGGGTCCAAGACGATCACATTGCCGATGTCGCGGGTGTGGAGCAGCGCTGGACCTCAGGCGGTTGGTCAGAACTGTTCGATCTTCCGCTGGACACACATGAAACCGGCTACGGCCACACCTCGGACCAAGTCAGCGCCGTCACGGTGGAATCTGGAAGCCTGCTGGCAGAGTATTTCGACGCCGTGCATCGCCAAAGCCTCGAGTTCATCGGCTCGCTGACCGAAGACGAACTGGACCGGATTGTGGATACACGCTGGGACCCGCACGTTACCCTCGGAGTCCGACTTGTCAGCGTCATCGATGACTGTTTGGAACACGCCGGGCAGGCCGCCTACGTTAAAGGACTGGTCCAGCACGGCGAAGCGCGCGGCTAATGCCGGCCGCCTTGTTTGTGTTCGCCCTCACCGGCTACCATTCAAGAAGATAGAACGCACTTCAAAAGTGTCATAACTGCATATTTGCCTTCGAATTGCGGCGGGAGAGTCCTGCTGGATGAATGTCAGCGGGCGCCGTAGGAGCAATACCTCCCCAGGAATCTCTCAGGCCCCTGTACCGCCGCAGACAGGCAACTCTGGAAAGTAGTCGACCATGACGGCGCGGCTCACCGACGGTGCAAGCGGAACTTGGAAAGGTTTCCGCGGAATCTCTCAGGTCCAATACAGAGCGGGGAGGAACCCGATCCATCTGGTACAACCGTGCCGGCCAATAACTGGAGTTCCTTCATGACGGTTCAACCCACCATTGCTACATTTGCCGAGCGCCACATCGGCCCGCGCAACAGCGACGCCGAGACCATGCTCAAGCAGCTCGGCTACACCAGCCTCGAAGACCTGGTCGACACGGCCGTTCCGGCGGACATCCGCCAGAGCGCGCCGCTTGAGTTGCCGGCTGCCCGCAGCGAAGCCGAGGTCCTCGCAGATCTGCGCGCCCTCGCCGCCAAGAACATCACTGCTGTGCAGATGATCGGGCAGGGCTACTACGACACCATCACGCCGCCGGTGATCCGCCGCAATGTGGTGGAATCCCCGGCCTGGTACACGGCCTACACGCCCTACCAGCCGGAAATCTCCCAGGGCCGGCTCGAGGCGCTGCTGAACTTCCAGACCATGGTTTCCGACCTGACCGGTTTGGAAATCGCCAACGCCTCCCTGCTGGACGAAGCTACCGCCGTGGCTGAAGCCGTGCTGCTGATGCGCCGTGCCAACAAGAAGCATGCCGACGGCAAGACCGTACTGGACGCAGACCTGCTGCCGCAGACCATCGCCATCGTCAAGGGCCGCGCCGAAGCGCTGGACTTCGAGATCGAGGTGGCCGACCTCTCCGTTGGTCTTCCCGAGGGCGAGATCTCCGGCATTGTGCTGCAGCAGCCGGGCGTGTCCGGCCATGTGGCCGACCACAGCAAGGTGATCGCGGATGCGAAGGAACGCGGAGCCATGGTCACCGTGGCCGCGGATCTGCTGGCTCTGACCCTGATCACGCCTCCCGGCGAGCAGGGCGCGGATATCGCCGTCGGAAATACCCAGCGTTTCGGTGTTCCGCTGTTCTTCGGCGGACCGCACGCCGCCTACATGGCTGTGCACAAGGGCGTAGAGCGCCAGCTGCCCGGCCGCCTCGTCGGAGTGTCCAAGGACAACGCCGGCATGCCTGCCTACCGCCTAGCACTGCAGACGCGCGAACAGCACATCCGCCGCGAGAAGGCCACGTCCAACATCTGCACCGCGCAGGCACTGCTGGCCATCGTCGCCGGCATGTATGGGGTTTACCACGGACCGGAAGGCCTGAAGGCCATTGCGCAGCACGCCAACAACCAGGCGCGTGCCCTCGCCTCCGTCCTCAAGGGCGCCGGACTGGAACTGACCAGCGAGCACTTCTTCGACACGCTGACGGTCAAGGTCCCGGGCAAGGCTGCCGACGTCATCAAGGCCGCCGAGGCCAAGGGCATTAACCTGCGCGTCATCGATGCCGATCACGTGGGCATCTCCACCGGCGAATCGACGACGGCGGAGCACCTGTCTGCTGTGGCCGAGGCATTCGGCGTGGACGGTGCAGCCGAGGACATCGCGGCGGGCCTGTCGGCTACGCCAGAAGGCTTCGGCCTGGAGCAGGGCATGCAGCGCACCTCTTCCTACATGCAGCACCCCGTCTTCCACAGCCACCGCTCCGAAACCCAGATGCTGCGCTACCTGCGCCGGCTCTCGGACCGCGACCTGGCCCTGGACCGGACCATGATCCCGCTGGGCTCCTGCACCATGAAGCTCAACGCCACGGCCGAGATGGAATCCATGACCTGGCCGGAGTTCGCCTCCATCCATCCCTTCGCTCCGGCGCACCAGACGAAGGGCTGGCGCGAACTGATCGAGGATCTGGAAGCGCGACTGTCGACCATCACCGGTTACGCGGGCGTCTCCATCCAGCCGAACGCCGGATCCCAGGGTGAGTACGCCGGCCTGCTGGCCATCCGTCGCTACCACCTGTCCCGCGGCGATGAGCAGCGCAACGTCTGCCTGATTCCTGCATCGGCCCACGGCACCAACGCCGCCTCGGCCGTGCTCGCAGGCATGAAGGTTGTCGTTGTGGCTACCGCCCAGGACGGCACCATCGACCACGCCGATCTGGACGCCAAGATCGAGCAGCACAAGGACAGCCTGTCCGCCATCATGATCACCTACCCGTCCACGCACGGGGTGTACGACGCCGATGTCCGCCAGGTCTGCGACGCTGTCCATGCGGCTGGCGGCCAGGTCTACATCGACGGCGCCAACCTCAACGCCCTCGTCGGACTGGCACAGCCGGGCAAGTTCGGTGGCGACGTGTCACACCTGAACCTGCACAAGACCTTCTGCATCCCGCACGGCGGCGGCGGCCCCGGCGTCGGTCCGGTCGCAGTAGCCGAGCACCTGGTGCCGTTCCTGCCCGGCAATGCCGCGCTGGCCGCGCACGAAGGCAAGGGCGTGCCGGTCTCGGCTTCCGAGTACGGTTCCGCCGGCGTGCTGCCGATCTCCTGGGCCTACGTGGCCATGATGGGCGGCGAAGGGCTGACCAACGCGACCAAGACCGCGCTGCTGGCAGGCAACTACATCGCCTCCCGGCTGAACGAGTACTTCCCGGTGCTGTACACGGGCAACGACGGTCTGGTGGCGCACGAGTGCATCCTGGATCTGCGCGAACTGACCGCCAAGTCCGGCGTTACTGCCGAGGATGTTGCCAAGCGTCTGATCGACTTCGGTTTCCACGCCCCCACGCTGTCCTTCCCGGTGGCAGGTACGTTGATGGTGGAGCCGACCGAGTCCGAAAACCTCGCCGAGATCGAGCGCTTCATTGAAGCGATGATCACCATCCGCGGCGAGATCGACCAGGTCATCAAGGGCGACTTCAGCGTCGAGGAGAGCCCGCTGCGGCTGGCACCCCACACCGCAGCTGCTGCCATCAGCAGTGACTGGGACCGCAAATACTCCCGCGAACAGGGCGTCTTCCCGGTGTCGAGCCTGAAGCAGGACAAGTACTTCGCGCCGGTGGGACGCATCGACGGCGCCGCCGGCGACCGTAACCTGGTCTGCTCCTGCCCGCCCATCGAAGAGTTCGCTAACTAGAGGAAGGTTCCAGACCATGAGCGCTGAAACCGCTACGAAGCAGTACACCGCCCTGTATGAAGAGCACCAGAAGCTGGGCGCCTCCTTCACGGACTTCGGCGGCTGGCAGATGCCGCTGAAATACCAGAGCGAACTGGCCGAGCACCACGCCGTGCGCAAGGCTGCCGGCCTGTTCGACCTCTCCCACATGGGCGAGGTCTGGGTTACCGGACCCGACGCCGGGAAGTTCCTCGACTATGCGCTGGTGAGCCGGCTCTCCGCGGTCGCCGTTGGCAAGGCCAAGTATTCGCTGATCTGCAACGAAGACGGCGGCATCATCGATGACCTGATCAGCTACCGCCGCGCGGAGGACAAGTTCCTGGTGGTGCCGAACGCGGGCAACGCCAAGGCCGTAGCCGAGGCCCTAGCCGACCGTGCGCAGGACTTCGACGTGACGGTGGAGGACGCCACCGCGTCCGTCTCGCTGGTGGCTGTCCAGGGGCCAAACTCCGTGGACATCCTGAAGCAGCTGGTGGCCGCGGCCGACCACGCCACCGTGACCGAGATGAAGTACTACGCTGCGGACGAGGTCCACTTCACTGTGAGCGGTGCTCCGCTCAAGCTGCTGCTGGCCCGCACCGGCTACACCGGCGAAGACGGGTTCGAGATCTACGTCCCGAACGAAAACGCCGCTTCGCTGTGGTCAGCCCTGCTGTCGGCAGGCAAGGACTTCGATCTGGTGCCCGCCGGCCTCGCCGCCCGCGATTCGCTGCGGTTGGAAGCCGGTATGCCGCTCTACGGCAACGAACTGTCCCTGGAAGTCAGCCCGTACGACGCTGGACTTGGCCCCATCGTCGCTCTGAAGAAGGAAGGCGAATTCGTCGGCCGTGCCGCGCTCGAAGCCCAGAAGGAACGCGGCTCCAAGCGCAAGCTGGTCGGTCTGAAGGGCCTTGGCCGCCGTGCCGCCCGCTCGCACTACCCGGTCTCCAAGGACGGCCAGGTTGTTGGCGAAGTGACCTCGGGCCAGCCAAGCCCCACGCTCGGTTACCCTGTTGCGCTGGCTTATGTCGATATCGAGCACATCGAACCCGGCACCCGGCTCGACGTTGACCTGCGCGGCAAGCCCGAGCCGTTCGAGGTCGTCGCACTGCCCTTCTACAAGCGCGACAAGTAAGCAAACCTGCCACGAAGCTGCCGGCAATAATCCATTCGTAAGACACTGCCGCTAATTCATGGCGGCGGTGCGCTGACGGATTATTGCCGGCGGCCGCTGTTCTTCCTGATTTTCCCCTCTTTCGAAAGGTTCTATCCATGAGCACAGTTCTTTCCAACCTCCGTTACTCCGAAGAGCACGAGTGGGTGGATGCTTCCAGCCCGGTCAAGGTCGGCCTCTCGCAGGTCGCCACCGACGCCCTCGGCGACGTGGTCTACATTGACCTGCCCGAGGTCGGCTCCACGATCACCGCCGGCGAAACCTGCGGCGAGGTGGAGTCCACCAAGTCCGTCTCCGACATCTACGCACCGGTTTCCGGCGAGATCACCGAGGTCAACCAGGCCGCCATCGACGATCCGGCCCTGCTGAACTCGGATCCGTATGGCAAGGGCTGGCTGTTCACCGTCAACGTTTCGGAAGAGGGCCCCCTGCTATCGGCCGAGGATTACAGTTCCAAGAACGGCGGCGAGCTGTCCTAACAGCCGCTGGTACCGCCGTCGTTATTCATCGTCTCTAACCGGAAGCGGCAACAAGCCGCCGAAGGGCATTAAGGAGCCATCATGGCTGTAGGCGTATTCGACCTCTTTACCGTGGGCATCGGCCCCTCCAGTTCGCACACCGTCGGTCCGATGCGGGCGGCTGCCGTTTTTGCCGAGGAGCTGGTTTCAACTGGCTTGCTGGACCGCGTGGCCGGACTGCGGGTGGACCTGTACGGATCGCTCGCGGCTACCGGCCGCGGCCACGGCACCTTCACGGCAGTGATGCTGGGGCTGGAGGGTTTCCAGCCAGAACAGATCCTGCCGGATGAAGTTGAATCCCGTCTCGCAGACATGGCTTCAACCGGCGAGTTGCAGTTGTGCTCGCAGGTTGAGGGCTCGGCCGGCGTGGTCCTGGACTACAAGGTCGAGGACATGGTGCAGCATCCGCTCACCGTGCTGCCCCGGCACACCAACGGGATGAAATTCCAGGTGACCGACGACGCCGGTGCGGTCCTTCACGAGGCAACGTTCTTTTCCGTGGGCGGCGGCTTCATTGTCCGCGACGGCGAGGAAGACGAGGCCGCGCGGGAGCTGGATGCCTCCAAGCAGGAGCTGCCGTACCCCTTCCGGACCGCGGCGGAACTGCTGGAACACTGCCGCAACACCGGCCTGGGCATCAGCGACATCATGATGCTCAACGAGAAGGCCTCGCGCTCCGAGGCGGACATCCGCGCAGGCCTGATCCACATCTGGCAGGTGATGGAGGAATGCAAGGACTCCGCCATCAAGCGCGAAGGTGTCTTGCCCGGGGGACTGAACGTCCGCCGTCGTGCGCCTGACTGGCATGACCGGCTGCGCAAGGAAGACAAGGACCGGGACCACAAGTACTGGCAGGAATGGGTGAACCTCGTGGCGCTGGCCGTGAACGAGGAGAACGCTTCCGGCGGGCGGGTTGTCACGGCACCGACCAACGGCGCCGCGGGCATCATTCCCGCAGTCATGTTCTATGCCACGCACTACGCGCCAGGCATGGAGAAGGCGACGCAGGCTGACAAGGAAGACGTCATCGTGAAGTTCCTGCTGGCGGCCGCGGCCGTCGGCGTGCTTTACAAGGAGCAGGCGTCCATCTCCGGCGCCGAGGTGGGCTGCCAGGGCGAAGTGGGTTCCGCTTCCTCCATGGCCGCCGCAGGCCTGGCCGAGGTCATGGGCGGCAGCCCCGCGCAGGTGGAAAACGCGGCCGAGATTGCCATGGAGCACAATCTGGGGTTGACCTGCGATCCGATCGGCGGCTTAGTGCAGGTACCGTGCATCGAGCGCAACGCTATTGGGGCCGCCAAGGCCGTGAACGCGGCCAAGATGGCGCTGTGGGGCGATGGCACGCACCGTGTTTCGCTGGACGAGGTCATCATCACCATGCGCGAAACGGGCAAGGATATGAGCTCCAAGTACAAGGAAACCGCGATGGGCGGCCTGGCCGTCAACGTGGTGGAGTGCTAAGAGACCACAGGTAGCGCTTTAGATGGATTGGACGGTCGCGGCATTTGCCGCGGCCGTTCACTCTTTCCTGACGATCTTGATGTTGAAGTCCGCGTGGCCCAGCGCACCCATCAGCCGCAGCCACAGCGGCAGGTACATCTCCATGCCGCGCGCGGACTCCAAGCCGCCCAGATCCAGGATGTCCTCGGCGGGCCAGCCCAGCTGGCGCAGGAGCCCGGTGACCAGTGCCTTCGCGTCGGCGTCGTCTCCGGCGACAAACACGTTGTGCGGTTCCGGCAGCCGGGCCGGGTCCACCATCAGCATGTTGTTGACCGTGTTCAATGTCTTGACTACCTTGGCCGCGGGGAAACGGCGCTGCAGTTGCTCGGCCAGGCTGTCGGTGTTGCAGATGGAGAGCGACGGCGGAAACCCGGAGGAAGGGTCCAACGGATTGGAGACATCCACGATGGTCTGGCCCTCCCGAGGGCCGACTGCTTCCAAAGCCGCAAGCGATGCTGCGCCCTGGGTCGCATTCACGATGACCTCCGCGTGGTTACCCGCTTCTGCCAGCGGAACCAACGGGATGCCGGAATGGTCTTCGTGCCACGCGCGGATCGGGGGCGCGCCCGTGGCGGATGCTTCCGTCCGGGCAAGGGTCTGCGCCGGGTCGCGGCTGCCGAGCAGCACCTCATGGCCGGCCCGCTCCAAGGCTGCAGAGAGTCTGCGACCAACGGCCCCGGTGCCGATGACGGAGATCTTCATGGCCCAAACGGTAGACCTGCCGTCCGCGCGGGGTCAATGGAGTAGTAAACCGGCGCCGGCGGTGCTTTCTGCTGGCGGCCCCGGCGTCTTTCTCTCTGTGGGGCGCTTCGGGATTGACACCCGAACTGTGACCAATAGGCTGGCAAGCAGGCTTAGTTTTTGACTACCGATTGGAGCAGTAATGGGCCAGGACCAGTACACCTTCCAAGATCCCGTCAAGCGCTACCCCAGCATCGAGCCGCCCAAGCAGGACCAGCCGGAACCCGGGCTGGACAAGGAGCTGGAGCCCCAGACCGATCGCGGCGAAGACACCTACCGAGGAACGGGCAGGCTGAAGGGCCGTAAGGCACTGATTACGGGCTCGGATTCCGGTATCGGTGCGGCGGTGGCGATCGCCTTCGCTCGTGAAGGGGCCGACGTCGCCTTGTCCTACCTGCCGGAAGAGGAGGAAGACGCCAAGGTCGTGACCAGGGTGATCGAAGAGGCTGGCCAGAAAGCGGTCCAGCTGCCGGGCGACCTGACCGATTCAAACACCTGCCGCGAACAGGTCAAGAACGCAGTGGAGGGCCTCGGCGGCCTGGATATCCTGGTGAATAACGCCGGGCGGCAGATCGCCGTTGAGAAGCTTGAAGACCTCAGCGACGAGCAGTTCGACAAGACCTTCAAGACCAACATCTATGCATTCTTCTGGATCACGAAGGCGGCCCTGCCGCACCTGCAGCCCGGCTCCAGCATTATCAATACGACGTCGATCCAGGCCTACCAGCCCTCGCCGACGCTGATCGACTATGCGGCCACCAAGGGAGCGATCAATAACTTCACCAAGGGCCTGGCCCAGCAGTTGGCGCCGCGTGGCATCCGGGTGAATGCCGTTGCCCCGGGGCCGTTCTGGACTCCGCTGCAGGTCAGTGACGGACAGCCGAAGGAAGCCCTGCCGAAGTTCGGCAAGTCCACGCCGATCGGCAGGGCAGGGCAGCCTACCGAGCTCGCTCCGGCCTATGTGTTCCTGGCATCGTCGGAATCCAGCTACGTCATGGGCGAGACGCTGAACGTCAATGGCGGCTCGCCCTCGCCGTGACCGGCGGCGTGCGGGCTAGTAGGTGCTGAGGTACTGGGCGGCTTCGGTCAGCCCGAGCTGTTCGCCGAACTGCACCATGGCCAGTACAGCGCCAACCATGAGGGCGCCGAGTCCGGCGCATGCCGCGGTCATGATGCCTAGGACCTTGCGGTCCTCCGAGGTCAGGCCCGTCCGATCCGCCGGCAAAGCCAGATCCGCGGCGATGAGGTTCGGGGCCCGGTCCACGGTGCCGTCATCCAGAACGGCGACCACCGAGTTCGAGTGGCGGTCCAGCCGCATGGACGCAATGCTGCGGCCGTGCCGGGCCAGCAGGATATCGTGACCGACGCGCTGACGAGTGCGAAGCATATTTCCTCCGGGAAAATAGGGTGCCTGAAAAAGGCGTGAAATGAAGTGTGAAGTAGGCGGGCGTACACGATCTGTGGCCCTGATTCAATTTTAGTTAAGGCGGCCTGACACAACTGACCAAAACGAGGTGAATCCGGCCACCACAGCGGGTGAAGTTGGCCTCATGGGACCGTGACCTCGGCCATCAAGTGCAAGGGGAACGACAGTTTTTGGCGTGCCGCTCACCAGATGCGGCCGCCAGGGTCCCCGCCGGTTTCTTAGGACGCGATGTCCCGCCGGTCTTGGGGAGGCTGTGGAACCGCGGCGGAAGCCGGCGGCCTGCTAGGCATCGGAGGCCGCCGCACCGGGAGGGACATGCGTGGGGATGCAGGTCCTGCCGGCCTGGCGACGGGAGACTGACGGGCAGCTTCTGCGCGGGGGAGCGGGCCGACGCCTGCCACGGGAGCGTCCTTGCGTTGGAGGCCCAGTATCTTGCGTGCGATCTTGCGTCCGGCGAAACTCCGCCCCATGCCGGCCGCCTGTCGCATCAAGCCGGCAGCGGACCGGGCCGCCCATCCGGCAAGCCGTCCGGCGGCAGCAAGCAGTCGGACGCGAAGACCTGGCAATCGCCCTGAAAGATGGCCGCGGATGGCGTGCAACGATAAACCACCTGGCCAGGGCGGGCCGCCGGAGCGAAGCATGCCGGTCTTGCTGCGGACCTGCCGCAGTACAAAGGCGACGGCCTCGCTCGTGCGCTCCTGTGTGGTGTTGTAGGCGGCCGCGCGCTGGGACTTGTCCGGCCAGTTGGCCAGGAGGACCATGATGGCGGTCAGGGCAACGAGCAGGGACACCAGGACGAGCACGGCGCCGCCATAGAATGCGACGACGATTGCTTTTGGTGACTGGAAGATAGCGGCGATGAACTCGGCACTGCCGAGCAGGAGCCAGAGCCAGAATGCCCCGACGGCAAGCAGCGCTATGCCGGCACGTCTGAACTGCCGCAGCGCCTCGCGGGCGCGCCACGATTCGTCAGCCTCCACGCAACCTTCCCCCAACTCAGGCCTCTTATCGAGGCCGCCCAGGTTGATCATAGTTGGGCCAGCGCGATAACCGCGGCAGAATCGCAGTCGCGCCCCGGTGTGTCGTACGTCCCCGTCTGGACTGTTTCTGCTACGCGGCGCTGGAAGGAATCATCGGCAACCACTCAGGAACCACACAGACTCTGCCTATGGAAACCAGCTAAAGTAGATGCTCCGCCCCGGAAAGGAGTCACCGCCAATGCCCGCACGCCATCGCCAATCAGCGCCGTTGCGAATCGCGTTGATTGGTATCGACGGCGCCGGAAAAACGACGGCGGCACGTTACCTGGCGGACCAGCTCGCCTTGGGTGGGGCGCAGGTGCGGCTGTGCCGGAACCCGGGCGGGCGCAGGACACTGGACACTTTTGCCCGCCGGCTTGGTAGCAGCGCGGAAAAGATGCTCGGCGCCAGGTTGCTCAGCCGCTATGAAACGGTGGTCCGGGCCTTCGCCCTGCTCGGCAGCCTTGCCTCAATGGCTCCTGCCGACGTCGAAATCCACGACCGGTACCTGTACTGCCAGTTGGCAGCGAACGCGAAACGTGGCGTCGCACCCGGACTCTTGCTGCGCCTGCTCCGGAAGTTCGTTCCCCGGCCCGACTTTGTGCTTTATTTCGAGATTTCTCCCGCCCGCGCACTGGAGCGCATCGAGGTCCGTGGCACCGATACCGAAACGCTGGAGGACCTGCGGGACCTGGACGCGGCTTACCGTAGCTTGACGGACTTCGGCAGCTTCCGCCTGGTGCAGGCCGACAGGCCAGTGCAGGACATCCACCGCCAGATCGAGGCGATCTGCAGGCCCGCACTCACGGCCGGGCAAGAGGTCTCGGCACCTGCGAGCCGGACCTAAGCGTCAGTCATGCCGCTGCGGGAGAGGGCATGCAGCGGGCGCGATAACCTGCAGAGGGAGCGGCAAGGCTCCAGTCGAGCAGGAGACCAAGTACCTATGACCAAGCAGCCCACCGGCGCCTTACTGTTTGTCCTCAGCTGCGCCATGGGCGTGGGCCCGTTGCTGAATTACGGGCTGAGCGCCACGAGCCCGCTGATCATCACTGATCTGGGCATCAGCGAGTCACAGTTCGGCCTGCTCGCGACGGCAATCTTCGCCAGCGCCGCTGTCTGCAGCATGTGGCTGGGCCGGCTCAGCGACCGCATTTCCAACCGCGCGCAGTTGATTCTGATCTTCGCCGGTACCGCGGTAGCCCTGGTGATAGCCTCGCTGGCGCACCACTACCTCGTCCTGCTTGTCGCCGCGCTGCTCGCCGGTCCTGCCCAGGCCATCTCGAACCCCACCACCAACCGCATCATCATCCACCATGTGGCGGCGACCAAACGTCCCGGCTGGATCGGCGTGAAACAGTCAGGCGTGCAGGGCAGCCAGCTTTTCGCCGGCCTGTTCTTCCCTCCGGTCGCGCTCTGGCTGGGCTGGCAAGGAGCCACCGCACTTGCCGCAGTCGTCGCCGTCGGGCTGTTGCTGTACGGTCTGCGGCACCTGCCGGAGGAAAAACCAATAACGACGGCGACTCCCGGCCGCGCAGCTGCTCCGCCGGCCGGGGCGGAAGCCAAGGGATATCCGCTGGCCGTCTGGCTGTTTGCCGGCTACGCGTTGCTGACCGGGCTCGGCATGCAGGCCACCAACGTGTACCTGCCGCTGTTCACCGTTCGCGAGCTGGACTTTTCGCTGCTCCTTGGCGGCGTGGCCGCAGGCGTCTCCGGCGTGGTTGGGGTGACATCGCGCATTCTGTGGGGCCGCGAGATGGCCAGGGGCAGGCGGGCATCAACCCTGCTGATCCTGCTGGGGCTCGGCGCGCTGCTCGGTGCGGCAGCGCTGCTGGGGGCTGGCGAATTGGGCAGCCCGCTGTTGCTCTGGCTTGGCGTCGCCCTGCACGGGGCCACGGTGCTGGGGACCAACGTGGTGGTGATGGCCGGCGTCATGAAGGTGGTGCCCGCGCCGCGCGTAGGTTCTGCTTCGGGCGTGGTCTCGATGGGAATGTATGCCGGGTTTGCCGCAGGCCCGCTGCTGATGGGTCTGCTGCTGGAAGCCAGCGGCACTTTCCGCCCGGGCTGGATTCTGGTCGGAGCCGGCTACGTGCTTTGCGTCCTGCTGGCCATGGTGCTGCGACGCCACGGCAATCGGCACGGCGTCCCGAAGTAACGGCGCGGTAACACTCCTGCAGTCCCGCCGGGCCGCCGGTCGGAAGGTAATTGACAAGTCAAACGTCGCTGCTAAGTTCTTGGATAAGTTTACTTTCGGATTTGGAAAGCATGCTGTCCATCATAAAGGAGCATCCGATGACGCAACGGCAGGATATCCACGAGCTGCAGGACGCTACGGCGTGGGACAGCAAAGACCACAAGCTGGGTTTGGTGGGACAGGTCCACCGCGACAAGGACACGGGCCGGCTGGCATGGATTACGGTGGCGCTGGGACTGCTGGAAACGCGCGAACACTTCATCCCGCTCGCCGGGGCAAGAGTTGAAGGCACAAACGTCCACGTCGCGTACGACCATGACACCATCAAGGATTCTCCGGAAATCGACATCGAACCGGAAAAGGGTCTCTCTCCCGATGACGAGGCGAAGCTGAACCGCTACTACGGCCTCTAACTCCGCGACGCAGCGCCTCCAGCATCACTGCTCAAAGGAGGGAGCGCCGACAACTGGCATATGGTCGGTAGGATCGCGCGGCCGCTGATTTACCTGCGCGACTCGTCCACGTTCACGGTGCCGATGATGCTGTTCTTACTGGGCCATAGCACTTTTATAAAAGGCATCGCCACCACCGGCAACAAGGGCTGATGCCGCCACACCGGCGCACATGAAGAGGAGCAATGAAACAACGGGAGCTTGGCAAATCCGGACTGTCAGTGTCAGAAATCAGCTTTGGCGCCGGCGGCTACTGGGGCATGAAGGCTTTCAGCGAACGGCAGGCGGCGCGTCTGGTGGAGCAAGCCCTCGATGGCGGCGTCAACCTTTTCGATACCGGCCCCAACTACAGCCGCGGCAACGCTGAGGAGCGCCTGGGCCGCATTCTCAAGGGCCGGGGACGGGACCTCATCATTTCCACCAAGGTCGGCTCCCTGTGGTCCGGCGGGCGCAACGTGAAGGACTTTTCGCCGCGCGTCCTTGAGCGGAGCCTGCAGGAGAGTCTGAGGCGGCTGCAACTGGAGCACCTGCCGCTGCTGCACTTCCACGGCTATCCCCACCCTGCCGATCCAGCCATCGAAACAGTTCTCAAGCTCAAGGACAGGGGCATGATCGGTGCGCTGGGCGTATCGACGGGAGCGGGTGGCGCGAAACGGGCGCTGAAGCTCGGCATCTTCGACGCCCTGATGCTTGAATACAACCTGCTTGACCGTTCTCTGGAGCCGCTCATCACCAGGGCAGGGGCGGCAGGCATGGGGATCATAGTCAAGTCCCCGCTGGCCCAGACTTTATACTCGAGGAACATCTTTAGGCTCTCGAAGCCCAGCGACGTGTGGTATTTGGCCCGTGCCCTGAAAAACCATCGGCCAAAGTTCATCCATGGTCGGAAGTTCCGGTTTATCAACGACGTCGAAGGGCTCCAAGCCAGCGAGATAGCACTGGCCTTCGTGCTCAACAACAAGAACGTTACCAGCGCCGTCGTGGGCACAGTCAGGCCCGAGCACCTGAAGATCAATCTCGGCGCGGCGGAACTCGAACTCCCGAAGGAACTGCTGCGGCGCATCGAGGAGGCCGGATCGCGAGGAGTTCGTGCTGGCTCCACCGGCGCCTAATGTGGACGCCGTCAGGCAATATAGGCAGCGGCAGTCCAGAGCTGGAAGACAGCGTAGGCACGCAAGGGACGCCAGGCTTCGCCATGGGCGCGGACCTCTTGGACTGAGCTGGCACCGAGGGCACGTTTGAGTACCAGATCGCCCTCCGGATAGGCATTGCGGTCTCCGAGTGCACGCATGGCCAGATAGTCCACGGTCCAGGGGCCGATGCCGGGCAACGCCAGCAGGCGCCGGCGGATCCCGGCATGGTCGCCGGCCGGATCAATGGCCAGGCCGTCGGCACAGGCTACTGCCAGGGCATGGACTGTGCGCGAGCGGGCTCCGGTGAGCCCGACTGCCTGCTGGATCCGTTCGGCTCCGGCACCTGCGAGGGCGGATGGGGCCGGGAACAGGTGCAGGCCGGCGAGTCCGGGACTGCCGAAAGCGCTGAGGAGCCTGCCGGCAAAGGTCCGTGCGGCCGCAAGCGAGACCTGCTGGCCGAGGACCGTGCAGACGGCTCCTTCGAAGCCGTCCAGGTAACCGGGAATCCGAAGGCCCGGACGCGCCGCGAGGAGCGGACCGACCAGCGGATCCTGCCCCAGTACGCCGCGGACCGTTTCCGGGTCCGTGTCCAGATCAAGCCAGCGCCGCACCGCCGTCGTTATTTCGGCGATGGTGGTGGGATCACCGGTTTCCACCGCCAGCGACGGGTCGCCGGGGCCGAAGCGCACAGTCCCGGCGACCGGGCCCGACGATGTGGCGAAGATCCGTGTATGGGTGCCGGCGTCGAGGTCCGTTGTTTCGAGGCCCGGCACGGCATGGGCGGCCAGGGCCGCCAGCGCCGCACCGGCGTCGTACGGAGGCAGGACCTCCAGTGCAACCTCCACTTAGCGGGCTTTGACCGCCAGCACGGGGCAGTCGACGGTGAGCAGGATTTCCTGGGCGGTGCTGCCCATGATGAGTTTGCCGACCGGAGTGCGCTTGCGCAGGCCGATGACCAGCAGCGATGCCGGCAGGCTCTCGGCCAGTTCCTGGATCTCCTCCACAGCGTCCTTGCCGCGGACAAACTGCTTGAATTCTGCGTCCAGGCCGGAATTGTTCAGCTCGCGGGTGACCCATTCGGCGTCGTGCGTATCTGCCAGCGAGGAGTCTTTATGCGGGCCCCCGGGGCTGGCGTTGACAACGACCAGCTTCTCGTTCTGGGCGGTGGCCATCTGGATACCTTTGGACAGAGCGGCACGGCCTTCCGGGCGCGGCGCGTAGGCGACAAGTATGGTCACGACTTCTCCTTCGAACAGCACGTGTCAACGTCTTGCCCGGGCGGCATCGTTGCCGGCCGGCAGATGCTGGCGCGGACACCGGCATCTGCAATCATTGTGGCACGCGGCTGTCAGGTCCGTGATTCGGCCGGAAATTGTGACGGTTCCGCAATCCGGATCGGCTGGTGCGGAAGCTCGGTTCGGCTTTTCAGCCCCAGATTCCGGAGCTGCCGCGCCGGTGGCTGTCCACCAGGTGGGTGTCGATCATGCCGATGGCTTCCATCAGCGCGAACATGGTGGTGGGGCCGACGAAGGCGAACCCTCGCTTGCGCAAGGCCTTGGACAAGGCGATGGACTCCGCGGATGTGGTCGGGACCTGCTCTATGCTTTTGGGCGCCGGAGTAGCATCCGGTTTGAAGGACCAAACGAACTCATCCAGCCCGCCGTCCTCGCGCAGGGCGATGGTCGCCTTGGCATTGGTGATCGCGGCGGTGATCTTCGCACGGTTACGCACAATCCCGGCGTTCTGCATCAGGCGCTCGACATCGGCGTCGCTGAAAGCAGCAACCGTGTCCGGATGGAAGTCCTTGAAGGCCTCACGGAAGGCCGGACGCTTGCGCAGGATGGTGGCCCAGGACAGCCCGGCCTGGAATCCTTCCAGACTGATCCGTTCGTAGATGGCCTGCTCGCCGTGGACGGGCATGCCCCATTCGGTGTCGTAATACTCGCGCAGCATCGGGTCCACCGCGGCCCACGCCGGTCGGGCCAGCCCGTCCTCGCAGAGCACGACGCCGGAAGCGAGTTTTTCCATGGGTTCGATTATCTCCTGCCGGTCCGGGTGCGTCAGGCCAGGCCGGTGACGCGCATGGTGAGGTTCAGCCGGCCCGATGCCAGTCCGCAGGCCGGATCGGCGGTACCGGGGTAAATCTTGGGTACACCGTGGTACGCGAAGCGGCTGGGACCGCCGAAGACAAACAGGTCCCCGGAGCGGAGCCTGAGATCTGTGTACGGTTTGGTGCGGGTCTGCGTGTTGCCGAAGCGGAAGAGGCAGTCGTCTCCGACGCTGAGGGAGACCACGGGCAGGTCCGTTTTCTCATCCTTGTCCTGGTGCATGCCCATTTTGGCCGTGTCGTCGTAGAAGTTGATGAGCGCAATGTCGGGGTTATAGGCAGCGCCTGCGGACTCCGCCGCAGGGCCGTAGGCGTCCGCCAGCGCCTTGCGTCCCCACTCGGCCAGCCACTCGGGGAACTCAATCACCCGGCCGCCGCCGGCATCCTCCGCCACGCGGGAATACTTGTAGGGCTGCCAGTGCCACCCCAGGCACACGGTTTGAACGCTCATCTCATGCCCGCCTGGCAGCTTGGCCGCGCGGAAGGGGACCGGCCCGCGTCCCCACATGCGGCAGGCTTCCACCAGTTGGGCCTGCTGTTCCAGGTTGAGCCAACCGGGCACATGGACGGCGCCGGGAGCGACCTCCACCGGTTCCGCCGGGACGGGGTCGAAGAGCGCGTTCAAGCCGCTGCCTCCAGGGTGAGAAGGATCTGCTTGGCTTCAGTGCCGCCCAGATAGCCCCCGAAGCTGCCGTCGGAGCGGACCACCCGATGGCAGGGAACCACGACCGGCAGGGGATTGGTGCCGCAGGCGGTGCCGACCGCGCGGACGGCCTTGGGGCTGCCAGCAGCCGCGGCGACCTGGGCGTAGCTTTCGGTCCGGCCATAGGCGATCTGCGGCAGGTGGGCGAGCACCTCACGGCGGAAGCCTTTGGCCAACCGCCAGTCCAGCGGCAGCTCGAACTCCCGGCGGTGTCCCGCGAAGTACTCGTCCAGTTGGCGCACAGCTGTCTCCAGCCGGGCCGGGGAGTGCAGGATGCGGGGGCTGATTTTGTCTGCCAGCTGCTCCAGCACGGCGTCGTGGTTTTCCCGGTCGAAGGCGACACGGACCAGGCCCTGGTCCGTGGCGGCCAGCAGCAGTTTGCCGATGGGAGTGTCCAGAGTTGTGTAGGACAAGTCCAGCAAACCGGCTTCGGCGGCAGCGACCGCCAGCCGTGACTGCAGTGCGCGGAGCGCGGCAGGATCAACGGCCCGCAACGGGGCCGGCAGGGTGGAGGACTCCGGTTCAACGGTGCTCATCGGGCCTCTCCTTTCGGAACGGAAATGCTGGTGGAGGCCGGCACGGAGCCGACCGGAACGGGAACTGGAGCCACGGACACTGCGGCAGGAACCAGATAGGTCCGCCGCAGGTTCTTGATGCCGTCCGAGGCCGCGCGCCGGACCGCTTCCGGTGTCGAACCGGTAATGGCGGCAACCTCTCGGTGGGGCAGGCCGGCCAGATAGTGGTACGCGATCGCCTCACGCTGCCGGTCCGGAAGCGCCTTCACCGCATCCCACAAATCCTGGGTCTCTTCCGGCGGATCTGCGGACGGACGTTCGGGCAGCTCTTCCACCGGCAGCGGATTACGCGCCCGTTTCCGGGTGACGTCAATGGCTTTGCGGTGTGCGATGGTTACCAGCCATGCCTCCGTATTGGCCGATTCGGGCAGTTCGGGGTAGGCCTTGAGGGCGGACAGGAACGTTTCGGACCAGGCATCCTCGGCCTCGTCCGGTCCCAGTACGGCGCGGCAGACCCGCAGGACCATCGCGCCGTGCTCGGTGACGAGCTGCTCGAAGGGTTTCATGCTGTGTAGACGCTGCCGGAGTTCATGATGTGAGGTTACGTCCTAGAAAAGTTTGGCGGCCTTGATTTCCACAGGCTCCTCCAGCTCAAGCAGGAACCTTTTGCGCTCGAGTCCGCCGGCATAACCCACCAGCCGGCCGTCTGCTCCTACAACCCGGTGGCACGGCACGATAATGGAGATCGGGTTGCGGCCATTGGCGTTGCCGACGGCCTGGGCAAGATGAGCGTCACCGAGTTCCCGGGCTAGCTGGCCGTACGAGCGGGTCTGGCCGTACGGAATCCGCCGCAGCAAATCCCACACTTTCTGCTGGAACGCGTCGCCCTTGGGGCTCAGCGGCAGGTCGAACTCGGTGCGTTCGCCGGCAAAATACTCCGACAGCTGGCGTTTGGCTTCGGTAAACCCTGCGTCCACGCGGGGACCAAAGGCTTCGGCATCCGGCATTCGTTTATGGGCAGGAAAATATGCACCGGTCAGGGAGCCGTCGACCGCCACGAGGGTGAGCTCGCCGATGGGAGTGTCGATTACGGAATGCACTGCAGGCATGGGAGCGCTCCTTCCACAACGCCATTATCTCCGATACGTAAACGTGCGGGCAGACGATTGTGTGAGGTCCAGGAACGACTGCAATAAATACGTAACGCGATTGTTTCTTATTAGATCGAAGCATAGGCTACCCTTACTTTTGTTCGTTATCTCTGAGCCGAGGAGTCCCATCGTGGCCCTTTCCCGTGTCCGCGGCATGCTTGCCGCAGCCGCCGTCGTTCTTCTGTCCGTATCCGCCTGTTCCACCGGTCCTGCCGGCGGTTCCACAGGTGGTGAAACCGCCGCAGGGTCTTCGGATGCCTTCCCGGTGACCATTGAGCATGCCTTTGGCGAGACCGTCATCGAAGAGCAGCCCGAACGCGTGGCCACGGTTTCCTGGGTGAACGACGACGTAGCGCTGTCGCTCGGCGTCGTGCCGGTCGGAATGCCTGCAGTCGAGTGGGGCGGAAACGAGAACAAATCCACGCCGTGGAAGGATGCCAAGCTTGAGGAGCTCGGGGCTCCCATTGGTTCCGAGAAGGCTCCGGAGCAGTACTCCGAGGCCGATGGCATCGCGTTTGATGAGATTGCCGCGCTGACCCCGGATGTCATTCTTGCCGCCTATTCCGGCCTGACCCAGGAAGACTACGACACCTTGAGCAAGATCGCTCCCGTGGTGGCTTATCCGGAACTGGCCTACGGCACGGACTGGCAGGACTCCACGATGATGATCGGCGAGGCACTGGGCAAGACCGAAGAAGCCAAGAAGCTGGTCGCCGAGACCGAGCAGACGATCGATGCCAAGGCCTCCGAGTACCCGCAGCTGGCCGGTAAGTCGTTTATCTACGGCAATCTGGAGCCCGCCAAGGGCGACGGCGTCAACGTCTACACGATGAACGACAACCGTCCGAAGTTCCTCACCAGCATCGGCATGAAGCAGGCCGACGTCGTCACGGAAGGCACCAGCGACTCCGGCGAGTTCTTTATCCCGTGGTCCGCCGAAAAGGCCAACGAGCTCGAATCCGACGTTTTCGTCACCTGGGTACCCGATGCCAAGACCAAGCAGCAGGTCATCGAGGATCCGCTGCTGAGCCAGATTCCCGCCGTCGAAAATGACGCTCTGGTTGCCGATTCGGACAACACCCTGACGCTGTCCATCTCCGCCGCATCCCCGCTGAGCCTGCCGTGGGCACTGGATCAGTTCCTGCCGATGCTCGGCGAAGCAGCCGACGCAGCGGAAGCCGCGAACGCCAAATAATCCCGCTACCCGCAGCAACATAAGGGCGCCCGGTCTGACCGGGCGCCCTTATGCTTCCCATCACATAGTCTTGTTGTGCCCGCACGCGGGCGGAGGCATCTGTAAGGCATAAGCGCGACCAGCGGGGTGGGGCAGTGGTGGATACGGTCAGCGGAGCGCGGCGGGCGTTGTCGGGCGGCATGCTCATAACCGGCGTGCTGCTGGTGGCCGCCAACCTGCGGCCGGTCCTCACCAGCGTCGGACCGCTGCTGGACCAGATCGGGGCCGACACCGGCCTGGGCGCTGCGGCGCTGGGGCTGCTGGCTGCCGTCCCGCTGCTGGCCTTCGGCGTCATCTCCCCGCTGGCCCACGGGATAAGCGAGAAGTTCGGGGTGGAGCGTACCGTCTTCGCCGCGCTCCTGCTGCTCATCGCAGGCACCTTCCTGCGACCGGCTCCGGGCAGTATCGTCAATCTCTGGCTGGGAACGTTCATTATCGGCGCGGCCATCGCCGTCGGCAATGTGCTGCTGCCCGCGATCCTCAAGCGGGACTTCCCGGACAAGATGGCCACGCTCACCGGCGCTTATTCCGCTGTGCTCGGCGGCATTGCCTCGCTCGGCGCGGGGCTCTCGGTGCCGCTGTCGCTGCTTCCAATCAACGACGGCGAACCGGCCGGCTGGCGCTTTGCCCTCGTCATCTACGTGGTGCTGGCGATTCCGGCCGTGCTGGCCTGGGTGCCGCGGCTGCGGATCCGTGCCAGCTCGGCCCAGGCCCAGCTCAATGCCGCCGTGCCGGCGCCCGTCCGCGGATCGGTGTGGAAATCCGGCGTCGCCTGGCAGGTCACCTTGTATATGGGGCTGCAATCCATGGCGTTCTACATTCTGATCACCTGGCTGCCCACGCTGGAACGCTCGCACGGACGCGGGGACGTGGCCTCCGGCTGGGACCTGATGATGTTTCAGCTGATCGGCATCGTCTCCAGCCTGCTGACCCCGCTGATCCTGAAGGGGAAAAACCAGCGGTTCCCGGCCGCGTTGCCCCCGCTGCTGATTGTTGCCGGCGTGCTGGGAATCCTGCTCCTGCCCGGCGCCATGCTGCTGTGGGTGCTGGTGGCCGGGTTCGGCTGCGGCAGCTCGCTGGTGACGGCATTGGCACTGTTCGGACTGCGTACCCGAACGCACCGGGAAGCCAGCGCACTCTCCGGGATGGCCCAGTCGATCGGCTACCTGCTGGCGGCCGCCGGGCCGCCGCTGTTCGGCGGCCTGTTCGCAGCCACCGGCCGGTGGGAGGCTTCGCTGATCCTGCTGTGCGTGGTTTCCGCCGCGCAGGCCGTGACCGGGCTGTTTGCCGGCAGGGACAGATTCGCCTTCGCCGGCTGAATCCGGCGCCGGGACCCCGGTGGGGCCCCGGCGGCCGGTCAGCCTACCGGGACCCGGTGCAGGCTGCTCAGCCGGCCCCGACAATCAGCAGGGTCGCGGAGAACACCAGTCCGGAAGCGATCAGCGTGATGACGGTGTAGCCGAGGATGTCCCGCATTTTCAGCCCGGCAATGGCCAGCAGCGGCAGCGCCCAGAACGGCTGGATCATGTTGGTCCACTGGTCGCCATAGGACACCGCCATGATGGCTACCGCAGGATCCACGTCCAGCCGGGCAGCGGCGTCGAGCATGATGGGTCCCTGGACCGCGAACTGGCCGCCGCCGGAAGGGACGAAGAAGTTCACCAGCCCGGCGGAGAGCAGGGCGAGGAAGCCGAAGGTCTGCGGGGTGGAAACGTTCACGAAGAAATCGGATATCACGGTGATCAGCCCGGTGGCGGTCATGATGCCCATGATGCCGGCGTAGAGCGGGAACTGGAGCAGGATGTCACCGACGTTGGACGCGGCATTCTTGATCAGCGCGATCAGCTCGAACGGATTGCGCACCAGCAGGAAGATCAGCGTCAGGAAGGACCAGTTCACAATGTCCAGGGTCAGCGTGCCGCCTTGGCTGAAGTGGATCACCAGGTAGGCCACCAGCGCCAGTCCGACCACCAGGGTCAGGATGCGGCTGGCGTCCACACGGTCGGCCGGGGTGACCACCTCGTCGTCCAGATCCGCTTCGCCTTCACGGGCATCCACCGCGAGTTCCACGATTTTGTCATCGCCGCGCGGCGCCACCAGGGCCAGTGCGCCCCCGACCACGATGACCGTGGCCACGGCGGCGAGGATGTTCCAGAGCGAGAACGTGGTTTCGCTGACCGGGATGGTGCGGCCGATCTGCTCCGCCAGGAAAGACCCCTCGGTGGCGGCGGTCAACGGCCCGGAGCCGGAGTAGCCCATGTGCCAGACGACGAAGCCGGAGAAGGCGGCGGCCACCAGCATCGGGAAGTGCAGCCGCACGCCCTTGGCCCGCAGTTGGGCGGCAACCTCCTTGGCCAGCAGGGCGCCGACCACCAGGCCCAGCCCCCAGGTGATCAGGGAAGCGACCGCGGCGATGACGAAGACGAAGACGTAGGCTTGGATGGGGCCCCGCGGCAGGCCGCCCAGGAACGACAGCAGTTTCCTGACCGGCCGCGTATTGGCCAGGGTGTGGCCGAGCAGCAGGATCAACGCCATCTGCGTCATGAAGGCGAGCAGGCCGGACAGCCCGTCACCCCAGCCCTTGATGACCTCGACCGGTCCGGCATCGGTGAGGATCAGGGCCATGATCGCCACCACCACGCTCAGCACGATCGCGAAAACCAGCGCACTGGGGATGTACCGCTCCACCAGCGAATTGACCGGGCGCATGAAAGCGGAGACCGGGTTTCTTCCCTTGTTGCTTACAGATGACATGGAAACCTCCTGCGTAGCGACGTCGTTGTCGGCGCGTAGGGCGCCAATTTGTTGCCTTAGACCCTTACCCTAGCGATGAGTGTCACATCTCCGCGGGATCTTGAGGCCTGCCCGGATGCGATAGGCCGTCCGGCTGCCGCAAATTCCCGTCGCCATGGAAGCCCGCGCCGGTTGCGGGATAGGGTGAAACCATGAGCCAGACGAGCGCGCGCACCGAAAACTCAGCCCCCGCCAGCGAGTACAGCACCAAGGGTGCCTACGTCCACACCGGCGAAGAGTTCACCCGGGACACCCATTACATCGAGGACAGGATTGTCCGCGGCGGGGACAACCCCAACGAAGGGCGCTGGCCGGTGGAGCCCGGACGCTACCGTCTGGTTGCCGCGCGCGCCTGCCCCTGGGCCAACCGGACCATCATTGTCCGCCGCCTGCTCGGACTTGAGGACGTGCTTTCCATCGGCATGCCCGGCCCCACCCATGATGCGCGCAGCTGGACCTTCGACCTGGACGACGGCGGCAAGGACCCGGTCCTGGGCATCGAGCGCCTGCAGCAGGCCTACTTCACTCGCTTCCCGGACTACCCGCGGGGAATTACGGTTCCCGCCGTCGTCGATGTCGCCTCCGGCGCCGTGGTGACCAACAACTACCCGCAGATCACGCTGGACTTCGCCACCGAATGGACCGAGTTCCACCGCGAGGGCGCACCGGACCTCTACCCGGAGCACCTGCGCGAGGAGATGGCAGAGGTGAATAAGCGGGTGTTCACCGAGGTCAACAACGGCGTCTATCGCTGCGGTTTCGCCGGTTCGCAGGAGGCCTACAACAAGGCCTACGAGCGGCTGTGGACGGCGATGGACTGGCTCGAGGAACGCCTCAGCACCCGCCGTTTCCTGATGGGGGAAACCATCACCGAAGCGGACGTGCGTCTTTTCACTACGCTGGTGCGCTTCGACCCGGTCTACCACGGCCACTTCAAATGCAACCGGAACAAGCTCACGGAGATGCCCGCGCTCTGGGGCTACGCCCGCGACCTGTTCCAGACGCCCGGCTTCGGCGACACCATCGACTTCGAGCAGATCAAGCAGCACTACTACATCGTGCACGAGGACATTAACCCCACGCAGATCGTCCCGCAGGGTCCGGAGCTGTCGAACTGGCTGAGCGACCACGGCCGCGAAGCCCTCGGCGGCAGTCCCTTCGGCAACGGCACCGCGCCCGGACCGGTCCGCGACTCGGAGCGGGTGAGCGCAGGGCACAACCCCCTCTACCCGGCATGAACAACGACGGCGGCATCTCCGCCCAGACGCAGCTGCGGCCGAGGATTGCGGTCAGCTATGCGCAAGACGCGGCCTCCCATCCGGCGTGGTTCTCCGAGGTGCTCGCGGATCTGGCCCGCCGGGCGGTGGCAGGCCTGGACGCGGCCGGGGCCAACGCCGTCGTTATCAACGCCTCCTCCGGACACGTGTTCACCGCCAAGGATTACGACGGCGTGCTCATTCTCGGCGGGGGAGACGTGGACCCGGCGCGGTACGGCGGCAATACCGATGAGCCCACGGTGCATTGCGTCGACACGACCGCGGACGAGACCGAGATCGACCTGGTCATCGGCGCGGTCGAGAACGGCCGGCCGGTCCTTGGAATCTGCCGCGGACTGCAGCTCATCAACGTGGCCTTCGCCGGTTCCCTGACCGAAGACCTGGGACCGGAGTCGCTCCACAAAATCCACCAGGAACGGCCGCCGATGGCCACCCATCCGGTGGCGATCGGCCGCGGAACCTTGCTGGCCGGAGCGCTCGGCCCGGGCGAAACGATGGTCCGGTCCGGACACCATCAGGCCGTCCGCAGGCTCGGCGACCGGCTCCGGGTAGTGGCGGCCGCCCCCGACGGCGTGGTGGAAGCGGTGGAGCTGGCACGCCGTGACGAGGGCTGGCTGCTCGCCGTGCAGTGGCATCCTGAGGCCGCGGGCACTCCTGACGGGCAGCTTGCGGCCCTGTTAAAGGCCTTCGTCACCGCCTGCCGGGAACGGATCGAACCACCCGGACTCGCCTGAGCTGAGTCCCTGCTGGCCCCGGCCTACGTGGCCAGATGGCGGTCCGCGTAGATTTTCAGGGCGTCCCGCACGAATCCGGCGCCGGCCTCGCCACCGTAGTTCGCGCCGAAACGCGGGTCCGCCACATACATTTCGCCCAGTCCGGTGAGGTACCGGTAGGAGATCTCCTGGCCGCCGTTCGCACTGGCGAGCCAGTCGAACTGCCGCTGGGCCAAGGTCTGGGCTTCAGCGCTGTCGGCCGGGATGCCCGACGCTGCCGCGGCGGTCCAGGCCGCCATGAGGTCCTTCGTCCGGTCCATCCAGGCCGTACGTTCGCCCGAACTCAAATTGCGCCACCACTGGTCCCCCTTGGCATAGGCCTCCGCGCCCCAGCGTTCTTCGACCTCCTCTTTGTACTTCGTGTGCTCGAAACCATTGAACATTTCGTCAGCCATCAGCTGCTCGCCTCTTTCCCTCTTGTTGATTGTTGACTGGACCGACGCGATCTGGCGTTCGATCCGGTCCCGTTGCTGAAGCAGGATTTCCAGGTGACCGCGCAGTGCGGCAGTCGTTTCGGTGCGGCCGTGCACTACCTTGGCAATCTCCGGCAGACCCAGCCCCAACTGGCGCAGCAGCAGGATGCGCTGCAGCGTCAGCAAGGAGCCGTCGTCGTAATAGCGGTACCCGTTGTGGCCGATACGGCTGGGTGCCAGCAGGCCGATGTCCTGGTAGTGGCGCAAGGTTCTGCTGGTGGTGCCGGCGGCCCTGGCTACCTCCTGAATGGACCATTCCATG
Source organism: Arthrobacter sp. B055-34 (assembly GCF_059090425.1). NCBI lineage: Bacteria > Bacillati > Actinomycetota > Actinomycetes > Micrococcales > Micrococcaceae > Arthrobacter > Arthrobacter sp. B055-34. The sequence goes on along the minus strand of NZ_JBNHFQ010000007.1, from coordinate 177,665 downwards.
CGGCGGCCTCCCTTCTGCCTTCTTCATGTCCTTCACTATGCGTGTTGACGTAGCGTCAAGGTCAAGCCCTCCGGTAGCTCAGCCGCCCTTCGGAAATTCAGTCGGATTTCCGCGCGCTGGCTCTGGCGGAGAGGCATGGCGATACGATCGACAGCGTGACCAGACACCGTGACAGCAGTGCCGCAGCTGATGCCGCGGCGCCTCATGGTTCCGGCCCCTCCCGCGCTGACATCCGGGTGCCCGCAGCGCTGGCCTTGGTGTTGGCTGTGTTCGGCGGGATGGGACTGGCCGTGCAGGGACGGCTCAACAGTGAGCTGGGCGTGCAGCTGCAGGACCGGGTCGGTGCCGCGTTGATCAGCTTCGGCACCGGCTTCATCGCCGTGCTGGTGTTCTCCATGGTTCTTCCGTCCGCGCGGGCCCGCCTGCGCCGGGTACCCAGCCTGTTCCGGCAACGGAGGTACCCGCCGTGGTACTTGCTGGCCGGACTGATCGGGGCGTTTTACGTTTTCACACAGACCGTGGCCGTTGGTCCCATCGGCCTGTCGCTGTTCACGATCGCCGTGGTTACCGGCCAGCTGGCCTCCGGCCTGGTTGTCGACCGGCTGGGACTTGGCTCGGGCACGAAGATCCCGGTCAACGGTGTCCGTATCGCCGGCGCCGTGCTGGCCCTGGCGGCCGCGGTGACGGCGGCACTGCCGCATTTCGGAAACTCCCTTAACACTGGCTTGCTGGTACTGCTCATGCTGCTGCCGTTGGCGGCCGGGCTGATGCAAAGCGTTCAGCAGGGCATGCTGGGGCAGATCGCAACGGTGCACGGCAGCCCGGTCATCTCCACCCTGTTCAACTTCGGCGCCGGCACGTTGGCCCTGCTGGCGGTCTGGACAGCCCAGGCTGCGATCAGCGGGCAGGCCGGACTTCTCACCCCGCAGTGGTGGCTGTATACCGGTGGGCCGCTGGGGACGCTGGTGCTCGGCGCCGCCACACTCAGCGTGGCGAACACCGGCGTTCTGCTCACCAGCCTGGGCATGATCGGCGGCCAACTGGTGGGCTCGCTGGTCCTGGACATCCTCTGGCCTACGGCCGGAAGCCTCGTTGGCGGAGCAACCATCGCCGGCATCGTACTGACCTCGTTGGCGCTGCTCATCGCCTCCCGGCCGTGGCGCGGAAAAGGGCGGGCAGGCGGTTAGCGGAGCAGCTTCGGCTAGTAGCGTGGCTAGCTGGCTGACCGGAACGTTTCCATCTGCCGGTGGCGGCGCAGCAGGCTTTCACGCCGGTGGTTGTCGTCGCCGGCGGTCAGCTCAATGTGGCGTTTGCCAAACCGCCACAGCAGCACGTCGTCGAGCAGCCGGTCCGGACCGGGGGAGTAGCGGTGTTCCAACGCCTCGCGGACCCTGGTAATCACCTCCGCCTGGAGCAGGTCAACGAGATCTGTGGTGGTCTTCAGACCGTGGGCGGCCAGGAGCTCGGCCGCCCAGCCCCAGTCGTCGTCGGACTTGCGGTCCACGTGGGGCAGTAGCGTCTGCCAGACCTCGCGGATCCGCCGAGGTGTCAGCGGCGCTGCGCCTTCACCTTCCTCGTCCCAGTAACCGGTTACCGTCTCGTAGCGCTCATGCAGTTCCGAGAAGGTGGATTCCACTGCCTCGAGCATCGCGGCCGTGGCGGTGAACTGCCGGTCGAAGTAGGGACTCCACGCCCTCGGGTTGGAGGCTTTGAACCGGATGTCGTGCTCGATCTCGGACCACGCATGGGCCAGGATGGTGCGGATCTGGACCTCGAACACATGGCTGCCATTGGGCCTGGCCGGTTCGCCGAGCGCCTCCTGGAAGCGCTTGACCGCCGGGTTCTGGATGGTGCGGATGAGCAGATGCCTGCTGGAGTAGCCGTACGTGCCGGACTCGATGGAGCCGATGTCCTTCTCCCGGTCTGCGCGGATATCGAATTCGCTGCGCTGGCGTTTGATCAGGCTGGCCGTTTCGCGGATCTCGTGCGGCAGGCTGACGATCACCCGGACACCGACCATATCGTGCATATCGCGCAGCGGATCGGGGTATTCGAGAGTCGGTGTATCACCGGCGACGGCAGGCGGCAGAGTGCGGGAAGCCTTTTCCCGGAACGAGGCGACGGTCTTGGTCCGTGCCGTGACGAACAGCGGCTTCAGTTCCGTCTCCTGGAAGATGTCACGGATGGTTGTCTGCATCTCGCGGGTGACGGCTTCGAGCTCAGGGCGTACACGTTCGAACTGTTTGGTGCTGGCTATAACGGCCGGGCGCAGCTCATCATCCAGCCGGTCCCAATGCGTTCCCATGATCGGCTCCCTCGGGCGTGCGTCAGTGCAGGGTGCTGCACCACGAACAACCTACCAAGTCCTCCGGCGCCTACCGGTACTTGCGGTGCTGGTCCTCCTTCGTGGAGGGCCCTTCAGCTGGCTCGGAGATCCACGGTCCGGTCCCTTCGGAGGGATCGATGACACCGCGCTCAAGCCAGACGTAGTCTCCGTCCAGCACCTTGCCGGCCAGCCGCCGGTCCGGAGTGTCCGAGTTCCGCCAGAGTTCGGTGAACAGCTGCCGGACGCGCTCGCGGGACTGCAGGCAGAAGGCATCCGCCAGTTCGTAGGCGCTCTTGCCCTCGGCGGGATTCTGGCTGCGCAACAGCTCAGCCCTGCTGCAGACTGCGGCCATGGCAAAGAGTTCGGCGCCGATATCCACGATCCGACCCAAGAAAACCTGCCGGTGTTCCAGCTTGGCCTGCCAGCGGCCCATGCCTGCGAAGGTGTGCCGGGCGAGCTTCCGCGAGGACCGCTCGACGAACCGCAGATGCCCAGCCAACCGGCCGAATCCGCCGTACGACTTGGGGTTCATTCCCTGCCCGGCCAGCAACTGCGGCAGCCAGCGGGCGTAGAAGCCGCTGGCTCCGATGGCGGCCCGCGCCTTGGCAGCCAGATCCGCATCTGCCGAGGCAAGGTCACCGGCGGCGGCAAGGTGGGCGTCCACGGCCTCCCGCGCGATGAGCAGGTGCATGATCTCGGTGGAGCCCTCGAAGATGCGGTTGATCCGCAGGTCCCGCAGTTGCTGCTCGGCCGGCACAGCCCGTTCGCCGCGGGCGGCCAGGGAAGCGGCGGTCTCAAAGCCTCGTCCGCCGCGGATCTGTACCAGTTCGTCCGCAACCGTGTAGGCCATTTCGCTGGACCAGAGCTTGGCCAGCGCCGCCTCGATCCGCACGTCTTTCATGCCGGCGTCGGCCAGCGCAGCCGACAGTTCGAAGACCGACTCCAGGGCAAACGCGGTGGCGGCGATGAAGGCAACCTTCTTTCCCACGGCCTCGTGGCGGCCCACCGGTCGGCCCCACTGGACCCTCGCGTTGGACCATTCGCGGGCGATCTTCAGCGACCACTTCCCTGACGCGGCGCAGAGTGCCGGCAGGGCCAGGCGCCCGGTGTTCAGCGTGGTCAGCGCGATCTTCAGCCCCTTGCCTTCGCCGCCCAGCCGGTTGGCCGCCGGCACTGTGACATTGTCGAAGCGGGTCAGTCCGTTTTCGATGCCCCGCAACCCCATGAAGGCATTGCGGTTTTCCACCGTGATGCCGGCCGCGTCGGCTTCGACGACGAAGGCGGAAATGCCGCCCGGTCCGCCGTCGTGCGCCGGAACTTTGGCCATGACCACAACTAGTTCGGCGATGACCCCGTTGGTGGTCCAGAGCTTGCTGCCGTTGATCACGTACGATTCGCCGTCGTCGGTCGGGGTTGCCGTGGTGCCGAGCCGCGCCGGGTCGGAGCCAACGTCGGGCTCGGTGAGAAGGAACGCCGAGACAGCTCCCGCGGCGCACCTGGGCAGGAAACGCTGTTTCTGGTCCTCGCTGCCGAAGACCTTGACGGGCTCCGGCACGCCGATGGACAGGTGCGCCGAGAACAGGGCGCCGAGGCTAGGATGCACGGATCCCAGCAGCATCAGCGCGCGGCCGTAGTATGTCAGGGACAGGCCCAGACCGCCGTACTCCACTGGGATTTTCATGCCGAAGGCGCCGAGTTCAGCCAGCTCCGCCAGATACTCGTCCGGGATCTTCGCATCGCGTTCGATCCGGGCGCCATCCATGGTCCGCGCGTACTCTTCCAGCCGTGCCAGGAACGCGTCGCCGGCTGCCGCATCCTCGGGCGCGGGAACCGGGTGCGGGTGGATGAGGTCCATCTCGAAGCGGCCCAGATAGAGGCTCTTGGCAAAACTCGGCCGCGTCCATTCCGCCTCGCGGGCGGCCTCGGCCACAGCGCGTGCGTCCTGTTCCGTGACGGCGGCGCTCTGGCCGGTGGGCAGGTGCTGTTCAGTTCCGGTACTCATGGCAGTCCCCTTTGACCAGGGTCTGCCGCAGGCCGGAGACCCTTTAGCTGTCCTTCAATGTTACTCCCGGGTAGGCGTTTTTGTTACTGCCTGGTACGCGGCTGTGGGCAAGGCGGCCGAAGGGGTCGAAGCGGCGGCGGTTCGGACACAGGGAATCGCGACACGTTCTATCCGTACTACCGCGCGTACTTCGAGCAGAATATGCCGCGGAAGATGGGGCACTTTCCGCGCGAAACGTTCGAGGCCTGGGCCGGTCCCGGCGGTGGCTTGCTCGCCGGCAGCCCGCAGGAGGTCATCGACAAGATCATGGCGCAGTACGAGGTCTTCGGCCACGACCGCTACATGGCGCAGGTTGGCCTGGGCGGGCTGCCGTTCGCGGACACCGCCCGGTCCATCGAGCTGCTCGCCACCGAAGTGATGCCGGTGGTGCAAAAGGAAACGCACCCCGCCAAGCAGCCGTAACCGGCGGCCGGGCCGGCGCTTCAGCCCCTGCCGCTCAGTCCTCGGACGCTCAGCCCTCAGCCGCTGCCATGACGTCCAGGATGGCCGCGGCGCAGGCCTCCGGCTGTTCCCAATGGACCAGGTGGCCGGCGTCGGGGATGAGCGACTGCCGCCACGCGGGGTGGGCGGCCAGGAAATCCTGCACTATGTCCGGCGGGCGCGTGGCATCCCGGACTCCGGTGACCACGAGGGTCGGGGCTGTGATTTTGTCCGGCACATCCTCTGCCGCGCCGGTCAGGCCGGCCAGCATGCTCGAACGTACGACGGCGGCCGGCAGCCTGAAGGGGGCCAGGAACCTTTCGCGGTCCGCACCTTGCGGACCGTTTCCGCCGCGGAACCAAGCCGCGATCATTTCTTCCGCGGCTTCGTCGCCGGGCTGCTCCGGTCCGCCAAACAGGCGGGTGAGTCGCTCCACGGTTGCCTGCGAGGGCTTGACCGGGACCATCCCTACCAAGGTGAGCGTCGCCGTCGTGCGCGGAAAACGGGCGGCGATGGTGGCCGCGATGCTGCCGCCAAGCGAATGGCCCACCCAGTGCACCGGTCCGGCGGCGGCGAATTTGAGTGCGAAGTCAGCGGCGACGTTTTCCACCGTCCACTCAAAATCCGGCTCCAGCGGCCCGCGGTAGCCCGGCAAGTCCAGGTTCAGCACTTCGTGCCCGGCGCCGCGCAGGTAGCCGGCGAGCGGATTCCAGTAGCTGGCGGGGCATGCCCAGCCGTGCAGCAGGACGATCGGTGCGGACATGATTCGAGTATGCCTGAGCCGGGTATCCGGTGGCCTTTTTCCGGGGGAGTGGCGGCAGGCCGGCGTGGCGGGAAGCCTGGTCCAGTCAAACATCGGCCGCCAATTAGGGCAGCAAATCGTTTCTTAATCTGCGCCACAGTAGGCTAGCCTTACTTAAGTCTTTTTCGGTAGGTCAGGAGGTGGACTGTGGGAGCAGAGGTGTCCGTGCCAGCCCACACCGATCAGCGCCCCCGCGGCCCCGTGCCCGAGGGCGCTTCCGCTGGTTCCGAACACCTCGCCGCAGTGCCCGGGCCTCCGGCGAAGTCCGGAAACCGCCGTGCGCTCGCGGGCATCCCCGTGGTCCTGGCGATCCTGACCGTGGTCTGTTTCGCCTCGCTTTCCTTCGGGGCCCGGCCCATCAGCTTCGAAACGCTCATCGCGGCCCTGACCGATTTCGATCCGGCCAACGGCGACCATGCCGTGGTGCACTCGCGCATTCCGCGGACCGTGACGGCCCTGCTGGTCGGTGCGGCCCTGGGCGTTGCCGGCGCCGCGATGCAGGGCGTGGCCCGGAACCCGCTGGCCGACCCGGGCATCCTCGGGGTGAATGCCGGCGCGGCTCTGGCCGTGGTTACCGGCATCTACGTCTTCGGCATCAGCAATCTGACCGGCTACATCTGGTTCGCCTTCGTCGGCGCGGCGGTGGCCGCCGTCGTTGTTTATGGCATTGCCAGTTTGGGTCGCGAAGGCGCGACGCCGATCAAACTGGCGCTCGCCGGCGCAGCGCTCACCGCCGGACTCAGTTCGCTCATGAACGCCATTCTGGTTAGCAGCCAGGACACGCTGGACGCCTTCCGGTTCTGGCAGGTCGGCAACGTCAGCGGGCGCGGCTGGGACGTTATCCTGCCGGTCATTCCGTTTGTGGCGGTCGGCCTGCTGATTACGCTGCTCACCGGCCGGATCCTGAACAATCTGTCTCTGGGCGACGATGTGGCGCGCGGCCTCGGGCAGAAAGTAGGCCTCTCCCGCGCCATCACCGCTCTTGGAGTGGTCATTCTGTGCGGCGCGGCGACGGCGCTGGCCGGGCCGATTGCCTTCGTGGGGCTGGTCATTCCGCACATGGTCCGCGCGTTCACCGGGCCGGACTACCGCTGGATCCTGCCGTTCTCGCTGGTGCTGGCGCCGGTGCTGCTGCTGGGTGCGGACATCGTGGGCCGGCTGATCGCGCTGCCCGGTGAGGTCCAGGCCGGCATCATGACCGCCATCATCGGGGCGCCCGTCTTCATCTGGCTGGTCCGCCGGCGGAAGGCGGCGGGACTGTGAGCAAGGTTCTGCACGATGTGGATGCGGCCGATACCGTGAAGGCGGGGACGCAGAGGGATGGAAGTTCCCCTGCCGGAACGGGTGATGGGACGGCGGAGGGGACGCGAGATCGTTCCTTGGCTACGAGATCGTCCCTCGCGCAAGACATCCCGGACCGCGAAGAACGATCCTGTTCGGCGGAAGCCCAAACCACTGGTGCAGGGGCAGCATTGGATGGCGCAAAACGGTTCCCGGCTGCGGAAACGGTGCAGACCAGCACCGTTCTCGCAGACCACCACCGATCTGGCGCAGGGAAGGCCGGCACCGGTTCCACCGGCAAGCGCGCCCTCGGACTAAAGCGTCCCGCCGGCCGCAAGCGCCCTTCCGGCCGTAACCACCATTCCGCGCGCCAGCGCCGGCGCCGCGTTGTGGTCGCAGCGTTGGGCGCCGCCGTCGTCGTTCTCTTCTTTGTCAATGTCCTGCTGGGCAGCTACACCGTGACCATTCCCGACTTTTTCCGGCTGCTCGGCGGCGCGGACATCCCGGGCGCGAGCTTCATCGTGATGGAGAACAAGGTGCCGCGGGCGGTCACGGGCACGTTGATCGGCATGGCGTTTGGCCTGGCCGGCACGATTTTCCAGACCATGCTGCGCAACCCGCTGGCGAGTCCGGACATCATCGGGATCAGCTACGGCGCCAGTGCCTCGGCCGTGGCCGCCATGGTGATCTTCGGGCTGACCGGCGTGGCCGTCTCGGCCGCCGCGATGATCGGCGCGCTGGCGATCGCGTTGCTGATCTATCTGGTGTCGCACCGCTCCGGCGCGTCCGGCGGGGCCAGCGCGCGGCTGATCCTGATCGGCATCGGGTTCGCCGCGATCATGCAGGCCGTGGTCGGTTACCTGATGACGCGCACGGACATCCGCACGGCGCAGGGCGCGCTGGTCTGGCTCAACGGCTCGCTGAACTCCAGCAACTGGGACCGCGTGGCCGTGCTCGCCGCCAGCCTGGTGCTGCTGCTTCCGGCCGTGGCGATGCTCTCGCGCAGCCTCCGCGGCCTGGAAATGGGCGACGACGCCGCCGCCGGCCTGGGCGTGCGGGTGGGACCTGCTCGGCTGGGACTCGTGGTCACCGCGGTGCTGCTGGCCGCCGTCGCTACGGCGGCAGCCGGCCCGGTGGCTTTCGTGGCGTTCCTGGCCGGGCCCATTGCCCGCCGGCTGCTGGGCGGCGCCGGTTCGCTGGTGGCCGCGGCCGGCGTCGGCGCGGTGATCGTGCTCGCTGCGGACTTCGCCGCCGCCAACCTGATTCCCATGTTCCTGACCAACGGCACGGCTTTGCCGGTGGGAGTGGTGACCGGCGCCCTCGGCGCGCCGTTCCTGCTCTGGCTGCTGGTCACTACCAACCGCGTCGGCCGAGGAGGCTAAATGCGCACTCTCCAGTCCCGGAACCTCACGCTGGGCTATGACCAGCGCACCGTGGTGCAGGACCTCACAGTGGAACTGCCGGCGGGGCAGGTGTCCATCATTGTGGGCGCCAATGCCTGCGGGAAATCCACCCTGCTACGCGGGCTCGCCCGGCTGCTCAAGCCCACCACAGGCACGGTGATGCTGGACGGCAAGGACATCCACGCCCGTTCCACCCGCGAGGTGGCCCGGGTCCTCGGCCTGCTCCCGCAGACGCCCACGGCGCCGGACGGTATCAGCGTCGCGGAACTGGTGGGCCGCGGCCGCTATCCGCACCAGGGCTGGTTCCGCCAGTGGACTGCCAAGGACGACGACGCCGTGAACGCGGCCATGGTGGCAACGGACACCGAAGAGTTGGCCGGGCGGGATGTGGACGAGCTCTCCGGCGGCCAGCGCCAGCGGGTCTGGATCGCGATGGCCCTGGCACAGGAAACGGACATCCTGCTGCTGGACGAGCCCACCACCTTCCTGGACGTGACGCACCAGATCGAGGTGCTGGACCTGGTCACCGACCTGAACCGGCGCAAGGGCACCACCGTGGCCATTGTGCTGCACGACCTGAACCTGGCCGCGCGCTACGCCGACCATCTGATCGCCATGAAAGCCGGCGAGGTGGTGGCCGAGGGGCCGCCGTCGGGCGTCGTGACCGAGCAACTGGTGTGCGACGTTTTCGGGCTGGAATCCCGAGTGATTCCCGATCCGGTGTCCGGAACGCCGATGGTCGTCCCGGTAGGACGCCACCACAGCAACGGCGGCAGCATGCCGTCCGCAGCATGACCGCCGCCAAGCCCGCCCCTTCGAACGGAGAATCACGATGACGGCACTCGCCACCGAAACAGCAGTCACCCCCGTCCTGGCTTTCGACGTCGACGTCGCAGCCGTGCGGGAACTGTCGCCGAACTTCCGCCGGATCACCTTCACCGGAGAAGGGCTCAGGCTTTTCGGCGTTGACGGCCCCACGCTGGACCTGCGTATCAAGGTGGTGGTTCCCGCCCTGGACGCCGACGGTCGCGAGATCCCGCTGCCGACTTTCGGCGACCCCCGTGCGCCGGAATCCGGCCCGGGCGCCACCGCGCTGACCGGAGGCTGGTACCAGCACTGGCTGTCCCTCGACGAGCGCACGCGCGGCTCCATGCGTACCTACACGGTCCGGGACTTCCGCTACGGCGGGATCCCGGAGCTCGACGTCGACTTCGTGATGCATTTCGACGCCGACGGCAAGGGCGGGCCGGCCTCGATGTGGGCGGACCGGGCGGTGGCCGGGGACCGGGTCACGATCATCGGGCCCAACGCCGGCGCCGTCAACTGCACCACGGCGAAGAACTACGGCGGCATCGAGTGGCGTCCCGGCCTGGCATCGCACGTGCTTCTGGCCGGTGATGAAACCGCTGTCCCGGCGATCGCCGCCATCCTGGCCGCGCTGCCGGCGGACATGACCGGCAATGCCATCCTCGAAGTGCCCGACGCCGCGGACTTCCAGGAGCTGGTGACCGCGGCCAACATGGAAATCAGCTGGCTTGCGCGCGGTGACCGCCCACATGGCGAGCTGCTCGATGCTGCGGTGCGGAACGCCGTCGTTGTTCCCGGCGCCGGCCTGCGGCAAGGCGAGGGCGACGAGCCCGAGGACGTGGACATTGACAACGTCATTCTGTGGGAAACCACGGTGGAATCCACCCGGCCGTTCTACGCCTGGATCGCCGGCGAGGCCGCGGTCATCCGGGAACTGCGCCGTTACCTGGTGCGGGACGTCGGTATTGACCGCAAGCAGGTGGCCTTCATGGGTTACTGGCGGCAGGGCAAGGCCGAAGCCTGAGGACCACACGGGTTGGGCCTGCGCTGCCCGGGGTGGGCGAGAATTGAAGCATGACCATCGCCAAATCCGTCCTGCTCTTCGCCCTGGCCGCCCTCGCAGAGATCGGCGGCGCTTGGCTGATCTGGCAGGCGGTGCGTGAAGACCGGGCCTGGTGGTTTGCCGGGCTGGGAGTCATGGCCTTGGGCGCCTATGGCTTCATTGCCGCTTTCCAGCCTGATGCCAACTTCGGCCGGGTCCTGGCCGGCTACGGCGGGATCTTTATTGCCGGCTCGCTGGCCTGGGGCATGGTGATGGACGGTTTCCGGCCGGACCGCTGGGACTATATCGGAGCGGCGATTGCCCTGGCCGGCGTGGCCGTGCTCATGTATGCCCCGCGCGACAGCGCCTGACCCAGGCCGGACTCGGTCTGCTCAGAACAGCTCCACCACACCCCGCCCGGCAAGGCCCAGCGGCACCGGCAAACCTATTGTGCCGTCGCCCGTGCCCGGCAGAAGCAGCAGCATCCCGGCCGCGTTGAGGACAATCAGGTCCGGGGTTCCGTCCGCATTGAAGTCGCCGGGCGTGGCAACGGACATCACCCTGGCCCGGACTCTTCCCGTCGGCACGAGGTCCTCGACCTGCCCGCTGCCGGTCCCGGCCAGCAGCCAGAATCTGCCGGCAGCGTCCAGAGCCATGATGTCGGCCGTTCCATCGCCGTCGAAGTCGCCGGGGGAGAATACGCGGGCCGGCGTGCGGCTGCCGTGCAGGATCAGCGTCCGCGGCCGCAGGCCGGACGCGCCTCCCCGATGCAGCCACAGCGCCCCGCTGTCGTCGCCGATAATGACGTCGGGTCTGGAATCGCCGTCGAAATCGCCGGGCAGAAAGAAATCGCGCACGCCGGTCCGGCCCGAGCCGAGTACCCGGGGCTGCTTGGTCCCGCCGTAGCCGTCGCCGGGGTGCAGCAACAGTACGCCGTTCCGGTGCAGGGTGAGCATGTCATGGCGGCCGTCGCCGTCGAAATCGCCTGCCGAGTCCATTGCCCTGGCCTTGGGCCACTTTTCGGCGCTGGTACTTGCCGTTCCCAACCGGCCTGTCGGGGATGACGGAACGTACCATAGGGATCCGTCCCGCGTGCGGGCAAAGAATTCGCTCCGGTTCTCCGGAGAGAAGGTGCGTGAGTAGATCCGGACCGGCCGGGCCTGCGCCGGCGTCGTTTCATAGTCGTCTGCCGAAGCCTCGACATTGCCGGTGAGGGTCACGCCGCGCCAGTCCGGCGTCAGGGACAAGACCCGGTGGTAGCCGTCGGGGTGCCCGTCCAATGTGTCCCGCCAGCTGTAGTCGTAGGTGAGGACGGAGCCCGGTGCGGAGAATTCGAAGCCTTCCAAAGACAGCTCCCCGCCCACCACGGGCTCGCCCGCAATCACCGGCGGCGAGACAATTTCGATGTCCCGCGGCACCAGCCCGACGGCGGGAACGGCGGCGGCGGTGGGGGTACTGGCAGAGTGCGAGGGCAGCCTGCCGGCTTCCAAAACCGGCTGCGGCACAAACAGGCACAGCACGCAGACAATTCCGGCCAGCCGATGCTGGCCGCCGCGGGCCTGTGCATGCGCCATGTCTGTTCCCCGAAGGAAGCTGTCCGGATCCGCCCCGCCCGGACCTAGCAGAAGTACCCTCCAGCGTACGCCGCGGACTCTTCGGCGGGAACGGGCAGTTAACCTGCTGAAGTCTTTTCCGCGCACCCGCGGTCGGGATTTTGGTGTGAGACCGTTTATCGCTTCCCAAGCCTTTGTCACAATTGCCCTGCGTTGCGAAAATTTAAGCGATTGACGCAGTTTGCTTGCGTGGTGCCACCTCGGGGCGCTAGTGTGTGATCCTGCTCACCTGGAGGTGGGCAGTGCTTATGATCTGCGGCGGGAGAGTCCTGCCGGTACGTTCAGCAGGCGCCGTAGGAGCAAACCCTCCCCGGGAATCTCTCAGGCCCACGTACCGCCGCGGTTAGGCAACTCTGGAAAGCAGTCAGGCAGCAGTCTGGCTCACCGACGGTGCAAGCGGCGCCTGCGATAGCAGGGGACGCGGAATCTCTCAGGTCCACGACAGAGCGGGGAGGAACCCGAATCAAAGTGCTGCCGTTGTGGCACTTGAACGATGGAGTTCCTCATGACCATTCCACCTGCCTCCACCGCGATGGGTGAAGCCCCCCACCTTGAGCGCCAGCTCTCCAACCGCCGTATCGAGCTGGTCGCCGTCCGCGGGGCGATCGGCACGGGCCTGTTGATGACCTCCAGCAAGACGATCTCCGCGGCCGGTCCTTCCGTGATCTCCGGGTATACCCGAAGTCCGGCGCGAGGCCGAAGTCCAAGATAACTCCATTGCAGCGGAAACCACAGAATCCTGCTCGGGCAGGTTTCCGCAGCACCGCAGCCGCCCGTACCGCCGGACTCCGCCCGGACATCCCTGGGCATTACCGATTTCGTTCGTAGCGCTGATCAGCGCGTTCAAGCATAGGAGCACAACCCATGACCGACGTTCTTTGGTTTTCCGAACTTGGCCTGTCCGACCTTGAGAAGGTCGGAGGCAAAAACGCCTCCCTTGGGGAGATGATCCGCGGCCTGGCCACGGCCGGGGTCAGGGTTCCTGACGGTTTCGCCACGACGGCGGACGCCTACCGGCGTTTCCTGCGCGAGTCCGGCCTTGACGATCGGATCGCCGCGGTCCTCCACGACTTGGACAGCGACAACGTGACCGCACTGGGGCAGGCCGGCACCCAGATCCGGGACCTGATCCGCCAGACTCCGTTCCCGGCCGGTTTCGAGGAGCAGATCCGGGCCGCATACGGGCAGCTGGTTGAAAGCCACGGTGGGGATGGGGAGGTGTCCTGGGCAGTGCGCTCCAGCGCCACGGCCGAGGACCTGCCGGATGCTTCCTTCGCCGGCCAGCAGGAGACTTTCCTGAACATCCGTGGCGTGGAGAACGTCCTCCACGCGATCAAGGACGTTTTTGCCTCGCTCTACAATGACCGGGCCATTGCCTACCGGGTCCATCACGGTTTCACCCACTCGGAGGTTGCCCTCTCAGCCGGTATCCAGCGCATGGTCCGCTCCGACATCGGCACCTCCGGCGTGATGTTCACGATGGATACCGAGTCCGGCTTCGACGACGCCGTGTTCATCACCTCCTCCTACGGCCTGGGCGAAGCAGTGGTCCAGGGAGCGGTGAATCCTGACGAGTTCTATGTGTACAAACCTGCGCTGGCCGCGGGCCGTCCGGCGGTCCTCAAGCGCGGACTCGGCGAAAAAGCCGTCCAGATGACCTACACCGATTCCCGGGAGGTCGGCCGGACGGTCGATTTCGGACCCGTGCCCCGAGAGCAGCGCGGCAGGTTCAGCCTCAGTGACGCCGAAGTCGAGCAGCTCGCCCGGCACGCGGTGGCGATCGAAGCCCATTATGGCCGCCCCATGGACATTGAGTGGGGCAAGGACGGCGTGGACGGGGAACTGTACATCCTGCAGGCCCGCCCCGAGACCGTCCAGTCCCGCCAGGCCAGCGGTACCATTTCCCGCTACAAGCTCAACGAGCACTCCAAGGTCCTGGCCGAAGGCCGGGCCATCGGCCAGCGGATCGGCGCCGGCCAGGTGCGCGTGCTGACCTCCATCGACCAGATGGCCTCGTTCCAGCCCGGCGACGTCCTGGTGGCGAACATGACGGACCCGGACTGGGAACCGATCATGAAGAAGGCTGCGGCGATCGTGACCGACCGCGGGGGTCGCACCTGCCACGCGGCGATCATTGCCCGGGAACTGGGCATCCCGGCTGTGGTCGGCACCGGAAACGCATCCCGGATCCTGACCGACGGAGCACAGGTGACCGTCTCCTGCGCCGAAGGCGAGGCCGGACTGGTCTACGAGGGACTGCTCGATTACACGCTGCACGAAACCACGGTGGACACGATGCCGCCGGCGCCGGTTCAGATCATGATGAACGTCGGCACCCCCGAACAGGCCTTCGGCTTCTCCCGGCTCCCGCACAGCGGCGTCGGCCTGGCCCGCCTGGAATTCATCATCAACCGGCAGATCGGCATCCACCCCAACGCCCTGCTGGCATTGGAAGGCGAGATCGAGCGCCCCGCCGCGCTGTCCGACTACACGGTGCAGCAGATACGGGAAAAGACCGCCGCCTACGACGGGCCCCGGGACTACTACGTCCGCCGGTTGGCCGAGGGCATCGCGACCATCGCCGCCGCCTTCGCGCCGGAACCGGTGATCATCCGGCTCTCGGACTTCAAGTCCAACGAGTACGCCAACCTGCTCGGCGGCCCCGCCTTCGAGCCAATCGAAGAGAACCCGATGATCGGCTACCGCGGCGCCTCCCGGTACCTCTCGCCGTCGTTCCGCAAGGCGTTCGAGCTCGAGTGCGAGGCCTTGAAGTTCGCGCGCAACGAGATGGGCCTGTCCAACATCAAGCTCATGGTCCCGTTCGTGCGCACCCTTGAGGAAGCGCAGGGGGTGACCGAGTTGCTCGCCGCCAACGGCCTGCGCCGCGGTGAGGACGGGCTTCAGATCGTCATGATGTGCGAACTGCCGGCCAACGCCCTGCTGGCCGATGAATTCCTGGACTACTTCGACGGCTTTTCCATCGGCTCCAATGACCTGACCCAGCTCACCCTCGGCCTGGACCGGGACTCTGCGCTCGTCGCCGGCGGCTTCGACGAACGCAACCCCGCGGTGAAGAAGCTCCTGGAGATGGCGATCGCAGCCTGCCGTGCCCGCGGGAAGTACGTCGGCATTTGCGGCCAGGGCCCCAGCGACCACCCGGACTTCGCCGAATGGCTGCTGGAGCAAGGCATCAGCTCCATCTCGCTCAACCCCGACGCAGTGACGGACACTTGGCTGCGCCTGGCCCGGGCCGGTAACCGCTCCGCGGTCTCGAGTGCAGATCCGGGACAGACCCGTTGACCAACACCAGCGAACTCAAAACCACGGGGGCGGAGCGCGCACCCGCTCCCGTGGTTTTCTTCCTCTCGAACAGCACCGGCATCACCGCCGAGACCCTGGGCAACACTTTGCTGACCCAGTTTCCCGGCCGTCGGTTCGAACGCCGCACCATTCCCTTTATCACCACCACGGAGGAGGCAAGACGTGTCGTCGGCACGATTGACCGCCTCGCGGCGGCGGGCCCGCGGCCGATCGTCTTCTCGACGGCGGTCAATCGGGACATCCGCGCGATCCTCTCGCAGAGCAAGGGTCACTTTGTGGACCTCTACGATGCCCACATCGCACAGTTGGAGAGCGCCCTGCAGGCAACAGCCAGCGGAGAATCGGGTAGGGCCCACGGCGTTGGCGACGCCATCCGCTATCAGTCCCGCATGACCGCCGTCGAGTACGCCATGGAACACGATGACGGCCAGTCCATCCGCGCCCTCGGACGCGCTGCACTGATCCTTATCGCCCCATCGCGGTGCGGCAAGACTCCGA
This sequence comes from Arthrobacter sp. B055-34, assembly GCF_059090425.1. NCBI lineage: Bacteria > Bacillati > Actinomycetota > Actinomycetes > Micrococcales > Micrococcaceae > Arthrobacter > Arthrobacter sp. B055-34. The sequence goes on along the minus strand of NZ_JBNHFQ010000007.1, from coordinate 162,090 downwards.
CAGCAATGTACCTGGCGCTGCAGCACGGGATTTCGGCTGCGAACTTCCCTCTGATCGAGGAGGATTTTTCCCGGCAGTCGCTCCCGGATCCGCTGCTGCCCCATATCCACAAATGCTTTGGGCTGACCTCCCTGCCGGTCAGGCTGAGCCAGATACGCCAGGAACGCCGCCCAGACACTACCTACGCCTCGCTGGCCCAATGCAGCTACGAACTGCGCAACGCCGAGGAGATGTACAGGTCCAACGGGGTGCCCTACATGAACTCCGCCTCCATGTCGGTCGAGGAAATCTCTGCCACAATCCTCCAACGGATGCAGCTGAGCCATTGACTATCCAAATGCCGGCACCTCGCGGAACAGCCCGTCTGAAGCTGGACCCTAACCGTCGCACCGAAACGTTTGTTAATCTGTCAGGGTGACTTTTACTCAACGGTTTGTGGCGCTCGGGGACTCCTTCACGGAGGGCGTCGGTGATAAGGACCCGCAACTGCCCAACGGGGTGCGCGGCTGGGCGGACAGGGTGGCCGAGCAGCTGATGCTGGCGGACCAGGGCTGGGGTTATGCCAACCTGGCGATCCGCGGGAAGAAGATCCGGCAGGTGCTCGCCGAACAGATCGAACCGGCGTTGGCACTGGAGCCCACGCTCGTGACCATTTACGCCGGCGCCAATGACATCCTGCGGCCAAGTGTGGACATCGACGAAATGATGAAAGCGTACGACGGCGGCATCGCCAGACTTACGCAGTCCGGCGCCGACGTCGTGATGTTCACCGGTTTTGACTCCGCCGGATCGGCCGTTTTCGGCAAGACCCGGGGCCGCACTGCCATCTACAACGAGTGGGTGCGCGAAATCGCCGAGAAGCACGGCGCGCGGATTGTGGATTACTGGCGGATGCGGGAGTTCCAGGACTGGCGGTATTGGGACGAAGACCGGCTCCATATGTCCGCCGCCGGCCACACCCTCATGGCCAAGCGGGTGCTGGAGACGCTGCAGGCCGATGACCTTGTCGAGCTTCCGGAACTGCCGGCCTTGAGCACGCTGACGCGGCGTGAATCGCTGGTGGCCAACGCCCGCTGGGCCCGGGAGTACTTTGGGCCCTGGATTGCCCGCCGCCTGCGCGGCGTTTCCTCCGGAGACAGCCTGGCACCGAAATACCCGCAGCTGGCCAGGCTGGATGTGCGGGTGTAGCAGTACTGCTCCGGCCGGGTCTTTGGATCTGACGCGGCCGCCCCCGCGGAGGGCGTGAAAAGTTGAATCATCAAGTATGTGGCAGAATAGAGGTATGACTTCTGCACGCTGGCTTGATCCCGAAGAACGCCAGGCTTGGCTTGCCTTGCTGGCTGTAACTACCCTGCTGCCCGGCAACCTGGACGGCGCTTTGCAACGTGAGGCCAGAGTCACGCTCTTCGACTACAACGTCCTGGCCATGCTCTCCGAAGCGGGGGACCGTTCATTGCCGATGAGCGAACTGGCTTCACGCACCTACTCGTCCCTGTCCCGGCTCTCCCACGTGGTCAAGAAGCTGGAACTGCGCGGTTGGGTCAAGCGCAGCCCCTGCGCCGAGGATGCTCGGGTGACCATGGCCACCCTGACCGAAGACGGCTACTCGGCCATCGAGCAGCTTGCGCCGGCGCACGTCGAGTCCGTGCGTGATGCGGTTTTTGACGGGCTGGACCACAAGGACGTTGCCGATCTGGAGCGGTTGGGCAAGAAGATCGTCCAGCGGCTGGAACCGAGCAGCTGGGTACTGCGCGAGCCGCGCATCAACAGCTGAGCCCTCACTCGCCGGACCCTTATCGCCGGAAGGATTCCCGGTTTGGCTGAAACGCCGCCGGGCCCTAAGATGGAGAGGCGTTAAGTCACGCAACCTGCGGGTTGTCCGTGTCGGCTGGGCAGGAATGCGCAGTTGGTCCAGGTCAGCCGGTGAGTTGCGTGAATTCCCGTGTCAACCTAGAATTTAAGGCTGTTGCTGAGCCGGTCCCTTCGGGGATCAGCGGTAGGCAGCGCCTGGACTTCACCGTCTTCCCCGCGGCGAGGCACTTCGGCTGGATCTCACCCCGCCTGGTTCACCTCCGGAAAGTCGCAGTAATAACGGTGTCAAAACTGGTGACGGGCGCTCTTACACGCAGATTCAGAGGCAGCTACACCGCTGTATCTGTGCAGGTCCGTCAATATTTACTAAAACTTGGAGGAGAGATCATGGCAGCTCATTGCCAGGTGACCGGAGCCGTACCCGGCTTTGGCCACAGCATTTCGCACTCGCACCGCCGCAACAAGCGCCGGTTCGATCCGAATATTCAGAAGAAGCGCTACTGGGTTCCGTCCCTGCGCCGTAACGTCACGCTGCAGCTTTCTGCCCGCGGCATCAAGACCATCGACGTCCGCGGTATTGACGCTGTCGTCGGCGAACTGATCGCGAAGGGTGTGAAGCTCTAGTGGCAAAGGACAAGGACGTACGTCCCATCATCAAGCTGAAGTCCACCGCGGGCACCGGCTTCACTTACGTCACGCGTAAGAACCGTCGTAACGACCCGGACCGTCTGGTCCTGAAGAAGTACGACCCGAAGATCCGCAAGCACGTCGAATTCCGAGAGGAGCGCTAAGACATGGCAAAGAAGTCCAAGATTGCTCGCAACGAGCAGCGCAAGGTCATCGTCGAGCGCTACGCCGAAAAGCGCCTCGAACTGAAGAAGACCCTGGTTGACGAAAACGCAACCGACGAGGCACGCGAAGCAGCCCGCCTGGGCCTGCAGAAGCTGCCCCGCAACGCTTCTCCGGTCCGCCTGCGCAACCGCGACCAGATCGACGGTCGTCCCCGCGGCACCCTCCAGAAGTTCGGCATCTCCCGTGTTCGCTTCCGCAACATGGCGCATGCCGGCGAACTGCCGGGCATCAAGAAGTCCAGCTGGTAAAAACCGGCAGGCAATAGCCTCATGAAAAAGGCGGCGGTCTTCGGACCGCCGCCTTTTTCGCGCATTCCGCCCCGTTTCGACGGGCGATTATCGGGCTGAACGGGGTAAACGTACCCAAAACTGGCAGATTCCCCACAATTTCGGGGAAAAAACGCCAGATCACGCGGAATTTGCCGGAACTTGGCGGCGTAACTGGTAAGTTTTCGGACAGAAGCTTTTCACGACCGTGCAAGGCTCTAATAACCGAAGTAGTCCAGGAGGACATAAATTGGCTATCAACCGTAGTGAACTGGTCGCAGCAGTAGCAGAGAAGGCTGGCACCAGCCAGACTGCAGTGAACGGCGTTCTGGACGCTGTCTTCGACATTTTCGCGACTTCCGTTGCCAAGGGTGAGAAGATCACCATCCCCGGTTGGCTCGCAGTTGAGCGCACCGACCGTGCAGCCCGCACCGGCCGCAACCCGCAGACCGGCGAAACCATCCAGATCGCCGCAGGCCACAGCGTCAAGCTGACCGCGGGTTCCAAGCTGAAGGCTGCTGTCTCCAACAAGAAGTAGACCAACAGACTTCTTGCAAGGCCGCTGCCGGTTCCCGGCGGCGGCCTTGTCATTTAAATCCAAGGACCGGAGGGTAGGGTGCTGCTGCGCGCAGATTGGCCGAAATTCTACTGGGGGTAGAGAATGGATACCGTGTCAGCACCATCAGCAAAGCAGTCTTCCCAGCAGCCAACCGCCGGGGATCCGCTGCGTCCTGCCGCGATTACGGCCGAGGGCATCGGCAAGCTGTGGCTCCTGGCTGCAGCCGCCGTCGTCGTTCTTGCCCTCGTGGCCGCACTGATCTACTCCGGGGCCGCAGCTACCCGCCAGCTCTCGGACCCCGGAGCGCTTACGCGCTGGGGACTGCCTGCGGCGAAAGCGGTCCACAACCTCGCACTGGCGGCCGTGATCGGCTCCCTGGTGTTCGCCGTGGCCATCGTGCCCAAGCGCCTGCACCGCTCGCGAAAACCCGATCAGCAGGACGACAGTCCCGAGCACCCCGCGTTCACCCGTGTGCTGGCCCTTGCCGCCGGAGCGGCGATTGTGTGGACGCTGGCCGCCGTCGCTGTCCTGGTGCTGTCCTTCTCCGATATTTCCGGGCTGCCGCTGAGCGGCGACGCCGGGTATACTTCCGCCCTGGTCGGCTACATGACGGACATCGCCACCGGGCAGGCCTGGCTCGCCATTACGATCGTCGCCGCGATCGTGGCCACCCTGATCTTCGGCGTCCGCTCGCTGACCGCGCTGGCATTTACGCTGGTGCTGGCCACCGTGGGCGGCCTCCTGCCCATGGCACTGACCGGCCACTCCGCCGGCGGCGACGACCACTACGGTGCGGTCAACTCCATCGGCCTGCACCTGCTGGGAGTCTGCCTCTGGGTGGGCGGGCTGATTGCCCTCGCCTTCCTGTCCGGCACCCTTGGCTCCAAGGACATCACCAAGCACGTGCTCAAACGCTATTCGGCGCTGGCACTGATCAGTTTCTTCCTGGTCTTCTTTTCCGGCCTGATTAACGCGGGCATCCGCATCACGTCGCTGGACCAGATCGCCAGCGAGTACGGGGCCCTCGTGGTCTTCAAGACGCTGGCAACGCTGCTGCTGGGTGCCATCGGCTTTATGCACCGGCAGTGGATCGTGCCCCAGTTGGGTACCAAATCAGCGGCCCGCGTGCTGTGGCAGCTGATCGCCGTCGAACTGCTGATCATGGGCGCCATCTCCGGCGTGGCCGTCGCGCTGGCCCGGACCGCGCCGCCGACCCCGGAGGAACTGCCGCCGGACGCTTCGCCGGCCCGCATCCTGACCGGCTACGACCTTCCGCCCGAACTCACCGGCTCCGCGTGGATCACCACCTGGCGCTGGGACTGGCTCTGGGTGGCGTTCACCTTGATTGTGGGCATTGCCTACCTGATCGGCGTGATGCGGGTCCGCCGGCGTGGGGACTCCTGGCCGATTGCGCGCGCGGCCAGCTGGATTGTGGGACTGCTGGCGCTGACCTACGTTACCTCCGGTGCGCCGGCGGTCTATGGCATGGTGCTGTTCAGCGCCCACATGCTGGACCACATGGCGCTGACCATGGTGGTGCCGCTGTTCCTGGTGCTGGGCGCGCCCGTGACGCTGGCGCTCAAGGCCCTGCCACCGCGGCAGGACGGCAGCCGGGGGCCGCGCGAATGGATTCTGTGGCTGGTCCACTCGACCTTCTCCAAGGTCATCACGCATCCGCTCTTTGCCGCCGCCAACTTCGCCGGCTCGATCATCATCTTCTACTACTCGCCGGCCTTCGGCTTCGCCCTGCACGAGCATGTGGGGCACGAGCTGATGAACGTCCACTTCCTGCTCACCGGCTACCTTTTCGTGCTTTCGATGATCGGCCAGGACCCGGTGCCGTACCGCGCGCCGTTCCCGCTGCGGCTGGTCCTGCTCTTCGCGACCATGGCCTTCCACGCGTTCTTCGGCGTTGCGCTGACAAGCTCGACATCGCTGCTGCAGGCCTCGTGGTTCGGCAGCATGGGCCGGGACTGGGGACTTTCGGCCATGGATGACCAGCGCCTCGGCGGCGCCATCATGTGGGGAGTCGGCGAAATACCGACGCTCTGCGTGGCCATTGGCGTGGCCCTGATGTGGTCACGAACGGACGCACGGGAAACAAAGCGTAAAGATCGGGCGGCTGACAGGAATAAGGATGCGGAGCTGGCCGCTTATAACGATATGTTTGCCAGACTGGCACAGCGGGACGAGCAGGTAACACGTACCCCGTCCCAGGCCCCCACAGATTCCAGCCGGAACCAAGGAGATACCGCATGACAGAGGCAGCCGAGACGTCCATCCGCACCAATTACCGCGTGCGGGCGTCCGAACTGGTGGGCCGCAACTGGCTCAACACCGGCGGCAAGCAACTGGGACTGGAGGATCTGCGCGGCAAGATTGTGCTGCTCGACTTTTGGACCTTCTGCTGCATCAACTGCCTGCACGTGCTGGATGAACTGCGGCCGCTGGAGGAGAAGTACCGGGACGTGCTGGTCACGGTGGGCGTGCACTCGCCCAAGTTTGAACACGAGGCGGATCCGGTGGCGCTGGCCGCCGCCGTCGAACGCTACGAGATCCACCACCCGGTGCTGGACGACCCCGAGCTGGACACCTGGCAGGCCTACGCCGCCCGCGCCTGGCCCACCCTGGTGGTCGTCGACCCGGAAGGCTACATTGTGGCCCATCTGTCCGGCGAAGGCCATGCCGGCGGGCTCGAGTCGCTGGTCGAAGAACTGATCGCCGAACATGAGGCCAAGGGCACCCTGCACCGCGGCGACGGCCCGTACGTACCGGCCGAAACTACGGCCGGCGCCTTGCGCTTCCCGGGCAAGCTGGTTCCCCTGCCGGACGGTGTTGGCTCAGCGGGCGAAACCTTCCTGGTTTCGGACACCGGACACCACCGGCTGGTGGAACTGGCGGCGGACCTGGAGACCGTGCTCAATGTCTACGGTTCGGGGGAGAAGGGCTGGCAGGACGGCTCCGCAGATGCCGCGCGCTTCAACGAGCCCCAAGGCTTGGCGCTGCTTCCCGAAGACGTACGCACAAAGGCCGGGTACGACGTCGTTATCGCCGACTCTGTAAACCACCGCTTGCGGGGACTCACGCTGGCGACCGGCGCCGTGGTCACCATTGCCGGCAACGGTGTCCAGCGCCTGCTGGATGCCGAGAACCAGCGCGCCGCCGCGTCCCTGGCCGAGGCAGGCCCGGGCTCCGTGGCGGACGAGGCTGCCTCGGGCGAAGACCTCGGTGAGGAGCTCGCGGAGGCGCTGGCCACAGCTTCCTCCTCGCTGGGGGATGACCCGCTGGCCGTCTCGCTCAGTTCGCCCTGGGACGTGTTGTGGTCCACCGCGCTGAACAAGGTCGTGGTAGCCATGGCCGGAGTGCACCAGATCTTCTCCTTTGATCCGGCCAACGGGCAGGTGGCCGTGCTGGCCGGCACCGGATTGGAAGGCTTGCAGGACGGCGAAGCCACTGCCGCCTGGTTCGCCCAGTCCTCCGGGCTGGCCCAGGACGCCAACGGCAGCATCTGGATCGCCGACTCCGAGACCTCCGCCCTGCGCGTCATCTCCTTCCCGGAGGTCAAGGGCAGCGAGCGGGTACAGGTGCAGACCGCCATCGGTACCGGCCTGTTCGACTTCGGTTTCCGGGACGGCGACGCCGACGAGGCACGGCTGCAGCATCCGCTGGGCGTGACCGTGCTTCCGGACGGTTCCGTCGCCGTGGCGGACACCTACAACGGCGCGGTTCGGCGCTACGACCCCGCCACCAAGACCGTGTCCACGCTGGCGCGAGGGTTCGCCGAACCCTCCGACGTGCTGATGGATACCTCCGCGGTGGCGGACGGGGGCGAGCCGCTGCTGATCGTGGTTGAAGCCAACAAGCACCAGCTGGTCCGGATTCCTCTTCCCAAGGAGGCGCTGACCGTGGACGAGGGTGCCTCGCAGACGCAGCGCCCGAAGACCGAGGTCTCGGCGGGTCCGCTGGCGCTGACCGTGCGGTTTGCCGCCCCCAAGGGCCAGAAGCTCGATGACCGCTGGGGCGATCCCACCCAGCTGAAGATCTCCTCCTCGCCGGAGAACCTGCTGGTGTCCGGCGGCGGCACCTCCGTAGGCCTGGTCCGCGAACTGGTGCTGGCCGAGGACGTTCCCGAAGGCGTCCTGCACATCACTGCCCGCGCCGCGGCTTGCGACGGCGAGCCCGGGGGCGAAATTCCCGACCATGCGGCCTGCCACCTGTACCAGCAGGACTGGGGCATCCCGGTAGTGCTGGGCAGCGGCAGCGGCGAGCTGACGCTGGACCTGCGCGGACTGGACTAAAGAGAACCCGAGCGGCGCGCGGGGACTGCCTACGGCGGTACCCGGGCGCCGTCGTCGTTAGCAGGTTGCAGCAGTCAGATGGTCCCACGCTGGCCTGCGCATTGGGGCGGGGCCGGCTGCGGTTAGCGGCTCAGTACTCCACAACGGGGGTGAGCGTGACGTTACCGTCATTGACGGCGAGGCTGCCGGTGAAGGTGAAGTCCTGCTCCAGCTCGCGGGGGACGGCCTGGCCGGTGAAGAGATCGATCTCCACCACATTGAGCTTCGCGGTCCCGGTCAACGGCTTCATGATCCAGGTGCCGTTGCTCGGCTCGATCGTCACCTCGGGGTAGTCCACGATGTCCCAGTTGATGCTGTCGTCCTGGACACGGTTCATGGCCTGGCTGAAGGGGCAGCCGGCCGGCTGCAGCACCTTCTGCTCGGCGCAGCCGTCAAGGAAGCCGCGGACCTGCGCCGTGACTTCTTCCACCAGTTTGGGGGTCGCCTGCGTGGACAGGGACAGCCGGGCCTCGGCTGCCTCTGCCGGTTCGGTCACCACGGATTCCACGGCGGGAGCGGCAAAGAACTGGCTGGTGTAGTGCGCCTCGAAGGTGCCGGGTACAAAGACCGAGAACTCGCCTTTGCCTTCCGGCAGGGCAACGCGGGTGCCGTTGAGCGAGGCCTCGTCCTCGTTGACCACGCTGATGTCGAGCGTGGGCAGCGTGGTGGGCACAAAGGCCCACTGGTTGAAGAACAGCCAGCTGGTTCCGGACTTCTCCAGCTCGAAGGACGTGCTGTGCTCGGTTCCGTCGATCGTGTAATGGACGGGCAGTTCCACCCGGTTGCTGTCGATCTCCACGGGATCGCCAATCTCGAGATTCTCCAGCTCGGCAACGGACTGCTTGAGGGCCGGGCCGTCCAGCAAAGCCGCGTTGGCATCCGGAACGGTGGCGTTCAGCAGCCCCAAGGCCTTGGACCCGTCGCCGTCCCGCAGGGCGTCGATGTACGCGCGGACCTGATGCTGAGGACTGTAGACGTTGGCGTTAACCAGCACCACGGTCAGCACGGCGGCGGCAATGGCAAGCATTAAACAGAGCAGCCATGCAGCCACCGTCTTGAGCACCGTCGAATTTCCCACGCTCTTACGTTACCTGTTGCCGGGGCAGGAACCTTGACCGCTGTTAGCTACGTTACGCCCCGTCAAGGCGAGGCAACTACCAACGACGACGGCGGCGCCGCGTGCCGAAGAGCCCGCGGACCAGTTCGCGTCCCAGAACCGTAGCCGCCTGGACGGCCACGTCCTTGATCAGATCCGCGGTATCGTCCTTCTTGCCCGGCTTCCCGGACTGTCCCGGGTTCTGCCGTTCCGGGGTGCTGCGTTCAGGAGTTTGCCGCTCCGGGCTATGCTGCTTCCCACTGCGCCACTCAGGGGCAGACTGCTCCGGTCCGGCCTGGCGGGATTCGCGCTGCGCAGGCTGCCGCTGCTGTCCCGCTCCGGGCATGGGCCGCAGGTCCGGCAGCGGGACCTGTGTTCTGGTTGCCGTGCGGCTGGACGGCCGGCCGAGGATGGCCTCCTCAATCCGCCGCGCCTCGGCATCGATATCGGCCTGCGTCCGCGGGACGGAGGCGCCGGTAGTATCGGTGCGCGTGCCGCCGTTAGTGCCAGAGCCATCGTCGCCGATTCCCCCGGCTTTGGTGCCGGTGGCCATTCCGGAGCTGTCGGGTCCGCCGTCGTGGGTAGGAGCAGGAATTCCGCTGAGCTTTTCGAAGGCGGAGTGGCTGTCCACGGCCGGCGCGTAGACGGGCAGCAGCGGCGATTCCTGCACGATCCGCTCCACTATGGCGGCAGGGGAGGGGCCGATGGTGGATTCGGGCGCACAGATCCTGGTCCAGGCGACGGGCGACGGAGCGCCTCGCTCGGTCATCACCGTGACCACGGCCTCCCCGGTGCCGGCATTGGTCAGCACTTCCTCCAGGTCGTAGGCGCTGGTCGGGAACGTGGACACCGTCGCCCTGAGGGCTTTAGCGTCGTCGGGCGTAAACGCGCGCAGGGCATGTTGGATCCGGTTTGCCAGCTGACCGAGCACCTCGGACGGCACATCCTTGGGCGTCTGGGTAACGAAGAAGATGCCTACCCCCTTGGACCGGATCAGCCGGACGGTGGTCATGATGGATTCGAGGAACGCGTCCGAGGCATTGCGGAAGAGCAGGTGCGCCTCGTCAAGGAAGAACACGAGCTTGGGCTTCTCGACGTCGCCGACCTCGGGCAGCTCAGCGAAGAGGTCCGCGATCAGCCACATCAGGAACGTGGAGAAAAGCGCGGGTCGCGCCAGCAGGGTCGGCAGTTCCAGGCAGGAGATGACGCCGCGGCCGTCCTCGGCGAGCCGGAGGAACTCCGCGGTGTCGAACTCGGTTTCGCCGAAGAACTTGTCCATGCCCTGCGCTTCGAGCGTGACGAGTTCGCGCAGGATGACGCCGGCGGTGGACCTGGACAGGCCGCCCAGAGACTCCAGGGCGTCCTTGCCCTTGTCCGAGGTGAGGAACGAGATCACGGCCCGCAGATCCGCCAGATTGTAGAGTTCCAGGTCGTTCTTGTCCGCATAGTAGAAGACCAGCTGGAGGCTGGACTCCTGCGTTTCGTTCAGGCCCATCACCCGGGCCAGCAGCAGCGGCCCGAAATCGGAAATCCTGGCCCGCACGGGCACGCCCTTGCCATCGCCGCCCAGGGAGAAGTACTCCACCGGAAAGGCCTTGGCGCTCCAGTCCTGGCCGACGCTTTGCGTGCGCTGACGCAGCCTGTCGCTGCCGGCGGCCGGAGTGGAGAGCCCGGTCAGGTCCCCTTTGATATCGGCGAGGAAGACCGGAACGCCGTGGGCGGACAGCTGCTCGGCCATGACCTGCAGGGTGACGGTCTTGCCGGTTCCCGTGGCGCCCGAGACCAGCCCATGCCGGTTCATCATCGCGATCGGCAGCCGCACAGGCGCGTCCGGATGGATTTCGCCGTCGAGCATTGCGGCGCCCAAATGCACGGCCGGGCCGTCGGAGGAGTAGCCCTTGCGGATCTTGTCCAGATGTCCGTCAGCGGGAGTCATCACCATGAACGCCAGCCTACACAGCCTGCGCCGGTAGGCGGCATGCCGCTGCAGACCCATGACACCCTCGGCCGGTCAGGCCAGCAGCGCCGCCAGTCCCATCATCGCCGGCACTGCAACGATCGTGGTCAGCAGGACGGTGTCTTTGGCAATGACGATGCCGCGCTCATAACGCTGTGCCGTAACAAAGACGTTCTGGGCGGTGGGCAAAGCGGCAAGCACGACGGCGGAAAACAGCAGGTGCCCCTCCATTCCCAACGCGAAACGCGCGACTAGATACGCGATGGCCGGTTGCAGCACCAGCTTGAAAGCCGATCCGAGCACCACGTCGACCCTCCGCCCGCCGCCGGCCTGCAGGGGTTTGGATCCGTTGAGGGAAATGCCGAAGGCGATCAGCATCGCCGGCACCGCCGCTCCGCCGATCAGCCGGATGGGTTCCATGACCAGTTCGGGCGGCTGCCAACCGGTGACCGCAAGCAGCAGGCCTATCCCGGTGCCGATAATCATCGGGTTGCGGACAATCTGGAACAGGAAGCTGAAGACAGTGGTCCGGTGCCGGCTGGTATTCGAATCCAGCAGCATCAGGAAAACCGGCGAGAAGAACGCCAGCTGGAAGATCAGGACCGGCGCCACCAGGGTGGCATCGCCGAGCACGTAGGCGGCAACGGGCAGGCCAAGATTGGCCGAATTGACCAGCGAGGAAGACATGGAGCCGATCAGCGCATCGGAGAGGTCCCGTTTCAGCCATAGCCTGGCGAACAGCAGGAACACGATGGCCGTGACGACGGCGCTGACCGCTGCGACGATCAGCGTGTCGGAAAAAATGACTGCCAGATCGGCGCGGCTCAGGGTCTCCAGCAGCAGGCAGGGGCTGGCCACAAAGAAGGCCAGCCGGCTCAGCGCGCGGCTGCCTTCGGGGCCGAGCACGTTGGCACGCCCGACCGCGAAGCCGGTCAGGATCACCACCCAGACAACGGAAAAGCCGGCGATGACCCCCAGCACGGCGGCGGTTCCGCGCCCTTACTTAATGGCGAACGGCGGGCGCATCAGGCCTTCGGTAAGAGCCTCGGCCGGATCCGTACCCAGCTCGAGGATCTTGTTGGAGGCATCGACATGGACCACGGTGGGCACATAAGCCTCGGCTTCTTCGGTGGTCATGTCCGCGTAGGTGATGAGGATGACCGTATCGCCCTCATGCACCAGGTGCGCGGCGGGGCCGTTGATGCCCATGACCCCGGAGCCGCGTTCGCCAGCAATGGTATAGGTCTCCAGCCGGGCGCCGTTGGTGACGTCCACAATGGAAACCAGCTCGCCCGGGAGGATGTCCGCGGCATCGAGCAGGTCGAGGTCAACGGTGACGGAGCCGACATAGTGCAGATCGGCATGCGTGACCGTGGCGCGGTGGATCTTGGACTTAAACATTTTGCGGTTCATCGCCTTTAAGTTTACCGGTAGCGGGGCGAAAACCTACGTTGCGTTGCGGCCGGTCCGGCACACCGGCCCCACTTGCTGGCCTGCGTCCGGGGCCCGGACTAGGGTAGACGCAACAGGAGCACAAGCCTGCCGTAGCCAAGCGGCGATGGTGGCCATCGAAGCAGGAGGCCCGCAAGATGAGCGAAGACAAGGCCCGGGACAAGAACGACGACGGCACTCACCGGGGGAGCGAAAACCCCCTGTGGCAGGAGCAAGTAGCGGAATCCGGACGGCCGCCCGTGAACGAGGCGGACACGGCCGAGCACACCACCGTGTTGAATACCACCGGTGAAAGTGACCGGACCGCTGCCGGGGCCGCCGGAACCGAAAGCACGGACACCAGGCCGATTGACCGGTCAGCCGCACCGGCGGCCGGCTCCGGCACTTCCGGGACAACAGGTAGCAACGACACGACCGTCCTTGGTGCCTCCGGCAGCTCAGGCAGCTCCGGCAGCAACGACACGACCGTCCTGAATACCTCCGGCGCGGCCGCAGCCGCTCCGACTCGCCGGCGCATCAGCGCAGAACGGGCTTATCCCGGTGACCAAGCCGGCGTCGATGAACAGGCCGGCGATGAATACCCGGCGCGGGATACCGACGCCTACCGGCCGGTGACGCCGCTGGACCGCGAGGCCGTGTTCGTGCGGCAGCGCGACGCGTTCGGCGGAGTGAAGCTGGGCTCCGCGTTCTTCGGGTGGCTCAGTGCCAGCGGCATGATCGTCCTGCTGCTGTCCATTGCCACAGGTGTTGCCGTAGCCTTTGGCTTCTCTGCCCTCAACGATGTCCAGAATCCGGAGGCGATTGCCTCCGGTGGTGGGGCCGCGGGTATCCCCGCCGCCATCGTCCTGGGCGTCATTCTGCTGCTGTCCTATTTCGCCGGTGGTTACGTCGCCGGACGGATGGCACGCTTTGACGGGGTCCGCCAGGGACTGGCGGTATGGCTCTGGGGAATCGTGATGGCCGTTGTGGCCAGCGTTGTCGGCCTGGCAACCGGCGGCATGGATCTGATCAATTCGGCTACCGGAAATTCTGCCGTGTCGGCAGCGCTTCAGGATCTGACGGTTCCGGGGCTGATCGCCTTGGGCGTCGTGCTGGTGCTGACGCTGGGTGGAGCTTTGCTGGGCGGGATGGCAGGAATGCGCTTCCACCGCCGGGTGGACCGGGCCGGCTTCGGTCCCGACAAGGAGTACTGAGCAGTCCGGTCGCGCCGGGGCCATAACCGGAGCCCCGGCCGCGATTCCGGCCATGCCCAAAGGGGCAGACAGGGGAAATTGGAGCGGGCGACGGGAATCGAACCCGCGTATCAAGCTTGGGAAGCTAGCGCTCTACCATTGAGCTACGCCCGCACGGGGACCGTCCAACAAACTGGACAATGATCCCGGTTGAAACAACGAGGATCAGCTTACCCCAGCCTTGGCCAACTGCGGAACTGCGACATGCAGGCGGCGCAGCGGCTTAGGACGCCTGTTGCTTTGTCGCCGCGTCCCGCTCCCGGGCGTCCGCGATTTCCTCGGCTCGCGCAGCGTTTGCTTCATCGGTCAGCGCGGCTCCTGCCGCAGCGTCCCGGGTCAGGTTTTCGCCGGTTCCCGGATCGAACAGGTGGATCTTGCGGGTGTCCAGCCACAGCTCGGCCGGACGGCCACCGCGGATCCGGCTGGCAGCGTCGAGGGTGACCACGATCTGCGGCCTGAGCTCATCGGCGTCCATCTCGCGGGCGAGGTTGTCCAGGAGGTCCCGGACCTCGGGATCAGGATCGAACTTGATGTAGCCGTACTGTTCGTTGCCCAGCCACTCGGTGTGCGTCAGCTCCGCGGTGAAGGTGGAGCCTTGCTGGCGCTTGCTTTCGTCCACCATGCTGGCATCTTCGAAGTATTCCGGGCGGATGCCCACCAGGACCACGCGCTTGCCCTCTGCTACCCGGACTTTCTCCTCCGAGACCTCGATGTCCCCAACCGGAGTCTTGAGCTTGTTGCCTTCCAGCGTCGCGGGCAGGAAATTCATCGACGGCGAGCCGATGAAGCCGGCGACAAACAGGTTGACCGGCTGCTCGTACAGCTCGCGCGGCGAGGCGATCTGCTGCAGTTCGCCCTTCTTCAGCACGGCAACCCGGTCGCCCAAGGTCATGGCTTCGGTCTGGTCGTGGGTGACGTAGACGGAGGTAACCCCGAGCCGGCGCTGCATCTGGGAGATTTCGGAACGCATCTGGCCGCGGAGTTTCGCGTCCAGGTTGGAGAGCGGCTCATCGAACAGGAAGGCATCGGCCTGCCGCACGATGGCCCGGCCCATGGCCACCCGTTGCCGCTGCCCGCCGGAGAGGTTTCCCGGCTTGCGCTGCAGATGGTCCGTCAGCTCCAGTGTCTTGGCGGCCTCGGTCACCAGCCGCTGGACTTCGGCCTCGCTGTGCCGTCCCTTGGCGAGCCGGAGCGGAAAGGCGATGTTTTCGAACACCGTCAGGTGCGGGTACAGGGCATAGTTCTGGAACACCATGGCCAGATTGCGGTCGCGCGGCGCCTTCTCGTTCACGCGCTTGCCATCGATCAGCAGGTCCCCGGAGGTAATGTCCTCCAGACCCACAATCATCCTGAGCAGGGTGGACTTGCCGCAGCCGGAAGGGCCAACGAGGATGATGAATTCCCCGTCCGCTATATCGATGCTGACGTCGTTTACGGCAGGGAAGCCGTCCCCGTACTGCTTGACGAGGTTGTTCAAAGTAATCGAGGCCATGTCGAATCCTTTTCTATGCGCAGCGGGTCAGCCTTTGACGGCGCCCTGGGTTAGGCCTGAGACAATCTGGCGCTGGAACAGCAGCACCAGCAGGACAATCGGAATGGTCACAATAATGGCCGCCGCCGAGATGGCTCCGGTAGGTTCCTCGAACTGGGAGGCGCCGGTGAAGAAGGCCAGCGCCGCCGGTACCGGCCGGGCGGCCTCCGTCGAGGTCAGGGAGATGCCGTAAACGAAATCGTTCCAGGCGATGAAAAAGGCGATGATCGCCGTCGTAAATACACCCGGGGCGGCCAGCGGGACGATCGCCTTGCGGAACGCCTGCCACGTGGTGGCGCCGTCGACTTGGGCAGCCTGCTCCAGCTCCCACGGAATCTGCCGGAAGAATGCCGCCAGTGTCCAGATGGAGATCGGCAGCGTCAGCGACAGGTAGGGGATGATCAGTCCGGGCCAGGTGTCATAGAGGCCGATGGTCCGCCAGAGGTTGAACAGCGGGGTCACGATCGAGATGACCGGAAAGATGGAGACTGCCAGCGCGGTGGTGAGGATCATCTTCTTGCCGGGGAAGTCCAGGCGGGCAATCGCATAGGCACACAAGGTGGCCAGGACGACGGCGATGAAGGTGGCGATGAGGGCAATGCCGATCGAGTTGCGCAGCGAACTGAGGAACAGGCCCTGGGCTTCGCCGACCAGAATCTGTTCGTAGTTGACCGTGCTCCATTCGGTGGGCAGGAACTTGCCCGTGGTCAGGTCGCTGGGCTGCTTGAAGGAGGTCGCGAGGATGGAAGCCACCGGGAACAGCGCGTACAGCAGCACGAGCACGGAAATGACCGCCCACGTCACCTTTTCCTTGGTCGATGAATTCTTCATTACTTACTCCCTCGTGCGCCGGCAAGGTCGACCTTGAACAGCTTGATGGCTATGAAGCAGATCAGCAGAACGCAGATAAACAGCAGGACGGAGACGGCCGAACCCATGCCGATCTCCAGTCGGCTGATGGACGTGCGGTAGGCGAGCAGGGACAGTACTTCGGTGCCGAACGCGCCGTTGGTCATGATGAACACGTTGTCGAAAATGCGGAAGGCATCCAGTGCCCGGAAGAGCACCGCGACCATGATGGCCGCCTTCATGTTCGGCAGGATCACCCGGCTCATCCGTTCCCACCAGGTGGCGCCGTCGACCTCTGCTGCCTCCGTCAGCTCATCCGGGACCTGGGCCAGGCCGGCCAGCAGCAGCAGCGAAATGAAGGGCGTGGTCTTCCAGATCTCCGAGGCCATGATGACGAAGAGCGAGGTCCAGGTGCCGGCGAACCAGTTCAGGTCCGGATCGATGCCGGGCACCCAGTCGAACCAGTTGTTGATGTAGCCGGAGTTGATGTCGAAGGCGTAGAACCAGGCGAAGGCGGAGACCACCGTGATGATGCCGTAGGGCACCAGGATTGCGGTGCGCAGCAGTCCGCGGACGGACTTGAGCGCTTTGTGCATGACCAGCGCCAGCGCGAACCCCAGGATCAGCTCGACGATGACGGTGATGACCGTAATCAGGAGCGTCACGCCCAGATCCCGCCACCAGACGAAATCGGTCAGGATGACGCCATAGTTGCCCAGGCCGATGAACTCCCGCTCCGACGGCGCGGTCAGGCGGTAGTTGAAGAGCGAGTCATAGCCTGCCTGGACGATGGGATAGGCCGTCACGGCCAGCATGACGACGAACGCCGGACCGGCCAGCAGCCAGCCCAGCCGCCGCTCGCCCTTGGCCCGTTCGCTGTAGGGCTGGGCTGCACGCTTGGCAGCTTTGGTACCCGGGCTGCTTGATTTGACCGTGGTACTCACAGCAGGCTCTCCCCTCGGAGTACTGCAAGGATGAATTCGGTAGTCTGCTCCGGAGTGGTTGCCGGAACGACGGATCTGGGCGGTGCCCAGTTCTGCTGCAGGCCGATGGAGACCTCGTTGTAGTAGGGGGTCTGCGGCCGCGGGGCGGAGAGTTCAAGGGATTCCCGGATGGTGTCAGCCATGGGGAAGGCCTCTTCGATCCTCGGATCTTCGTAGGCTTCGGTGTTCGACGGCGGGTTCCCGTTGGTGATGAAATACTCGGCCTGGTTTTCGGGGGAGACGATGCACTCGATGGCTTGGTAGGCCAGGTCTGGGTGGTCGCTCGCCGCGCCGACGCCGAGGTTGATGCCGCCCAGCGGAGGTGCGGCCGGTTCGTTTGCGTTTACCCTGGGATACAGCGTCCAGCCGATGTCTTCGATCAGTTCCGGATCCAGAGAACCTGCCTCAACAGCACTGTTGGTGGCCGGCCAGACGAACGGCCAGTTCACCATGAACGAGCCGTTGTCGCCTTGGAACAGGATCATCGAGAAGTTCTCGTCCTGGGTGGCCAGGCCGGGGCCGCCGAGCCCTTCGTCGCCGATGGTCGAAACGATTTCCGCGGCTTCCGTGCCGGCCTCGGAGACCAGGCCGAGTTCGATTTCCGCGGCGGGTGCCTCCGGGTTTTGGATGATTTGCCCGCCGCCGGACTCGATCAGCGCGTTGACCCAGACGGTCATCGACTCCCCGCGCTGGCCCTGGACGCCCAGGAACTTATCCTGGCTGGCCGCGGCATCCATGATCTGCTGCCACGTTACGGGCTGGCTCATGTCCAGTCCGGCTGCTTCTGCCACCGACTTGCGGTACCACAGCAGCTGGGTGTTGGCCCAGAAGGGGACAGTGACCAGTTCGTCCTTCCACTGCGCACCGGCCAAGGCCCCCTCCACCACGTTTTCCGTGGTCCGCTGGGCCACATCATCTGGCACCGGTGCCAAGAAGCCCGGCTCGGCCAGTTCGGGGATGAACGGCGGATCCAGGCTCATGATGTCAAGGGAAGAGTCTCCGGCGGCGAGGCGGCGGGCCAGCTGCTCGCGCTGGGCGGCCGCGTCGTTGGGGAGCAGTGAAGTTTCTATCCGGTAGGCGCCGCCGGAATCGGCGGTACATCTTTCGGCGATAGCGGCTTGGCCGCCGTCGTCGGGGTTGATGTACCAGGTCAGCGTCGGCACGCTTTCCGCTTCGCTGCAGCCGCTTAAAAGCATGGCGCCCAGAGCCATTGTTAGTCCGGCCAGGGCGCGTGGTTTCTTGCGGTTCCGGGGCTCAAACCTCTCGTGCTGTGGCATCGGTACTGCGCCTCCACATCCTTGTAGACGCTCAGACTGAATCCTCGGTGGAAGAGACGGTCCTAAGCAACCTTTCGATCTGACCATAAGCCCCAAAGTGGGGGTTACGCTACAAAGGGGCGACAAATTGGAGCGAAATGGTGCACGATCGAGACATGATGCTTACCGCGGATGATCTGCGTGCCGTCGCCGATGACGTTCTGGACCACCTGGCCGCGCTGCCGGACCCTGCTTGGGAGCAGCCTGCGCACGAACTTGAGTGGAACTGCCGCGACACCGCGGCGCACTTAATGGACGATTTCGGGTTCTATGCCATGCAGCTGGCGGGGCGAAGCCCGCCGCAGGACGATTATGTGGTGCTGCAGGACCCGCCTCCATGGCGGCAAGGCTCACCGGAGATCCTGTTCTGGCCGGATCCGGCCACCGGGACGGCCGGCATCATCAGTTGCCTCGACGCTACCGCGGGATTGTTGTGTGCCGTGGTTGCGGTAGCGCCGCCGGACAAACGCGGCTATCACCCGGCCGGTATCTCGGACGCTTCGGGCTTTGCCGCCATGGGGATCACCGAAGCGGCCCTGCACGCCTACGACATTCTGGCTGCCCACGGCATTGGTTATGAGGCCGACGGCGGGACCATCACCAGGGTGCTCGACCGGCTGTTTCCTGACGCTGCCAGGACCAGCGAGCCGTGGCAGGACCTGCTGCGGGCCAGCGGACGGACCGCGGAAACCCGGGGCCGGGCATGGCGCTGGGATTCCTCCGTACGCTGAGTCAGCTCGCCGGCTCTGCTTCGGGTTGTCGGGATATCCGGCGGACGGCAGGCTCGGCAAAGCGGGTGGCGATCGGCCCGGTCACCGCCATGAGCATCACATAGGCCGTCACTACCGCTGCCAGTTCGGCGACTATGGCGCCCGAGGCCACCGCGAGGCCGGCGATGACGATGGAAAATTCCCCCCGGGCAATCAGTGCAGAGCCTGCCCGAAGCCGTCCCCAGCGGCCGATTCCCGCCTGACGCGCTGCCCACCAGCCGGTAGCCATTTTGGTGCCCGCAGTCACCACCCCCAATACGATGGTCCAGACCAGCACCGGCGGGATGGAGGCCGGATCGGTGTTGAGTCCAAACACCACGAAGAACATGGCCGCAAAGATATCGCGCAGCGGTGCCAGGACCCGGACGGCGCTTTCAGCCGTTGCACCCGATATCGCGATGCCCAGCAGGAAGGCTCCGACGGCGGCCGAAACCTGCATGGCCGAGGCCAGGCCGGCTACCAGCAGCGCGACGCCGATCAGTTTGAGCAGGAAGGTTTCTTGTTCCGGACTGTGGATCCAGGCGGTGATCCGCTGGCCGTACCGGATGGCCAGGAACAGGACTGCGCTCACCGCCAGCAGCGCTGCGCCAACGGCCTGCAGTCCGCCCAGGAACGAAGCCCCGGCAAGGACCGTCGTGAGCACCGGCAAATAGGCGGCCATGGCGAGATCTTCCAGGACCAGGATGGAGAGCACCACCGGTGTTTCCCGGTTTCCCAGACGGCCCAGGTCCGTGAGGACTTTGGCCGCGATGCCCGACGACGATATATAGGTCACGCCGCCGAGTACCAGTGCTCCGATCCCGCCCCAGCCGAGGATGAGCGCCAGCAGAGCACCGGGGAGGAAATTCAGCAGCAGGTCCACCACTCCGGCCTGCCAGGACTGCCGCAGGCCTGTCGCGAGTTCACGGGCGGTATATTCGAGCCCCAGCATAAGCAGGAGCAGGACCACTCCGATTTCGCTGGCGATGTGGCTGAATTCGCTGATGCTGCCGAATTCGATCAACCCGCCGTTGCCGAAAGCCAGTCCGCCCAGCAGATACAACGGAACCGGCGACATGCCGATCCGGGCGGCAAGACGACCGAGGATGCCCAGCCCAAGAAACACCAGGCCGAGCTCGATCAGGACAAGAGTCGTGCCGCCCACGCCCGGCTATCCCCCGTGCAGGATCTTGGCGGCAGCATCGAGTCCATCAGGAGTGCCCACCACAATGAGCAGGTCTCCGGGCTTCATGGTGTCGTTCGGTGCGGGGGAAGGCATCACCTGGCCTTCGCGAACAATGGCGACCACGGACGCGCCACTGCGGGTCCGGATCCTGGCCTCGCCCAGGGCATGCCCGGAGAAAGGCGACCCTTCGGTCACCGGGAACTGCCGCGTACTCACGCCGGGCAGTTCGCTGTGTTCTTCGGATAGCTGGGCCACCAGCGTAGGGCCGCCGAGCAGCCCGCCCAAGGTAGCGGCCTCCTCCACACTCATCGGAACTGAGGCGAGGCAGGCGTCGGGATCGTCCAGGCGCGAGATGATCAACTCGGTCTCGCCGTCGCGATGGATGACTATGCCAACACGCCTGCCGTTGTCCAGCACGATCTCCCGGCGGAGGCCGATTCCCGGCAACGGCGTTTCTTCCACGTCCATGGCACAACTGTAGACCTCCCAGCCCCTGCCCTGAGTGCACTGGCCGTAGGCTGGTAGGTAACCAAAACCAATACAACGGAGTGCCATGACGGTGGACAAGAACACCCGGAAATTTGAAACCGGAATCGAGACCGATTTCTCCGACAAGATGAGTTACGGCTCTTACCTGCAGCTGGACGATCTGCTCTCCGCCCAGCGGCCGGTGAGCCGGCCGGAACACCACGACGAGCTTCTCTTTATCATCCAGCACCAGACCTCGGAGCTGTGGCTCAAGCTCGTCCTGCACGAGCTAGGCGCCGTGCGGGAAAAACTGCAGGCCGATGACCTGCGGTTTGCGATGAAGGGCATTGCCCGGATCAAACACATCCAGCGCTCGCTGACGGAACAATGGTCCGTGCTAGCCACCCTCACGCCATCCGAGTACGCGGAATTCCGTGGCCAGCTGGGTTCGTCCTCGGGCTTCCAGTCCTACCAGTACCGGGCGGTTGAGTTCCTGCTGGGCAACAAGAACCGCAGCATGCTCGACGTGTTCTCGTCTGATCCGAGCGCCCAGGCCCTGCTTGGGGACCTGCTGGGGAAGACCAGTATCTACGACGAGTTCCTGGGGTTCCTGTCCCGCCGGGGCTACGCGGTACCGCGGGAACTGCTGGAACGGGACGTTAGCGAAGCCCACGTGTTCAATCTTGAACTGGTGCAGACCTTTAAATACGTGTACGAGAATGCCCACGAGAACTGGGACGTTTACGAGGCATGTGAAGAACTTGTGGACCTTGAAGACAATTTCCAGCTCTGGCGTTTCCGCCACCTGAAGACGGTGGAACGCACCATCGGCATGAAACGCGGCACCGGCGGTTCATCCGGCGTCGGTTTCCTGCAAAAGGCCCTGGAACTGACGTTCTTCCCGGAGCTCTACGCCGTCCGCACCGAGATCGGCCAGCCGTAGCCCAGCCCGCGCGCGGCCGGAGAAGGGCTGCCGGCGGTCACCGTTCGTCTCGACCACCGGCAGCGTTTGGGGGAGCTCTACCGGAAAACGTTGTAAGAGGTGAAGCCTGTCCCCTCCTGGGTACGTAAGCCGAAGCGGCCCTTGCTGTAGGGGTAATACTTCAATGTTCCGTCCGTGAACTTCCCGATGAAGCCAGCGGATCCCGACACGGTGTAGCCGTAGAGCGGGGTCACGGTCGAGACCTTGTGCCAGCCGCTTTTGCCAACCAGTTTGCGGTTTGAGGTGCTGATGCTGCCGGAGCCGTTTCCCGGGTAGAAGTAGAGCTCGCCGGTGTTCCGGATGGCTATCAGATCCTGCTTGCCGTCCTGGTTCCAGTCCAGCATCGTGGGACGGTAACGTCCCCAGCCGCTGCTGATTGTCCTGCCGGCGGACAGGTAGGCCGCGGAGCCGTTGCGGTAGTAGAGCAGGGCGCCGTCCGACCAACGCTTGGCCACAACGCCCGGGTAGGTGTCTGCATCGGTCCAGCGTCCAACAGTGAGATCGTACTTGGCGAAGCCGCGGCCGATCTCGCGGGGTGCCTGGAAGCCGCCGCCGGACCGGCCGAAGTTCACCAGCAGCCGGCCGTCCTTCATCTGGAGCAGCAGGTCGATGGTCCCGTCCTGGTTCCAGTCGACCGACGTGCCGGTCTTGACGCCGCCGTAGGCATAGTCGATTTTCACCCGGAGGTGCATCCTGCCGCCGCTGCCCGGGTAACGCCAGAGGTCACCGGCGGAATCGGCCGCCATCACGTCCGCGTAGCTGCGGATACTCGGCTTGCCCAGCACGTAGTAGTGCTCCATGGTTGGGATCTTCTTGGTCCGCATTTCGGTGGCCAAAGTGACTCCGACATAGCGCAGATGCCAAGGCTCATAGGTGTAGCCGGTGGTGGCTTCGTGGCCCTTCGGGTAGCGGATGATGAATCCGTATTTGTACGCGTTGGCGGCCACCCACTTGCCCGCGGCGGTATCGCCGAAACATGCTTCCAGTCCGCAGGATCCGCTGGCCAAGCCAATGTCCACTGCCAGTCCCGTCTGGTGTTCGCTATAGCCGGGGCGGGCGGAAATCCGGTCCGCGTAGGTCTTGCCGTAGATTCTCACGTAGTAGTTGTAGAGGTCACGCTGTTCAGCATAGGAACGGTAGGCACTGACGACGGCGATCGCATGGCCTGCGCTGTCGGCGCCGGCAAAAAGGCTGGTGAGCTTGGTGCTGACATCCGGCCGCATCCGGTAGCCAGTACTCTTCCACCGCGCCAGCTTCGGGGTGTACTTGAGGGGGCTCAACGGGTGGGCCTTGTTGACCAGAACCTTGATGTTGGCCGGGTCCCGGACAGGTTCGGCGGCTGAGGCGGGAGCGGCCGTCACGAGCGTGAAAAGCAGTGCCGCGGCGGTGGCCATGACGACCAGCAGCGCGAGCCGTGGGCGTTGCGAAGTGCTTCCGGTTTCCATGATTCCCCTGTCAATGAACTGGCGCCCAGCGCGGCCGTACCCTCTATGTTTCCACTGCGCCGCCTCGGGGAACAGAGGAGCGGCCGGTGGATCCGCCGTCGGGAATTGAAGGCTGCTGCGGGCCATGCGTTATTTTTAGATGGTGCTGATCTCAGACCGCGATATCCGAGCCGAACTCGATGCCGAGCGTATTGTCCTGGACCCGTTTCTGCCTGAAATGATCCAGCCCTCCAGCGTGGACGTGCGGATTGACCGGTTCTTCCGGCTGTTCGACAACCACAAATATGCGCACATCGACCCGCAGTTGGAGCAGCCGGATCTGACGCGCCTTGTTGAGGTGGACCCCGATGAGCCGTTCATTTTGCACCCCGGCGAGTTCGTGCTGGGATCCACTTATGAAACGGTCACCCTGCCGGAGGACATCGCCGCCCGGCTGGAAGGCAAATCGTCGCTGGGCCGGCTGGGCCTGCTCACACACTCCACGGCGGGCTTCATCGATCCGGGTTTCTCCGGCCACGTGACGCTGGAGCTGTCCAACATGGCCACGTTGCCGATCAAGCTCTGGCCGGGCTCGAAGATCGGCCAGCTGTGCTTCTTCCGCCTGACCTCACCGGCCGAACACGCCTATGGGTCGGGCCAGTACGGTAACCGGTACCAGGGCCAGCGGGGCCCGACGGCTTCGCGCAGCTACCTCAACTTCCACCGCACCACCATAGAGCGCTAGTCAGGCCGACGGCGTTTGGGCCGTCGGGACCTCGCGCGGCTCCTTGACCGGCAGAAGTGCCAGCAGGCCCGCCAGCAGCACGATGAGGATGCCCAGGATGCCGAAGCGCTGGGACCCGAAGATGGTGATGCTCAGGCCGAAGAGCGTGGGTGCCAGGAAACTGACGGCCCGGCCGGTGGTCGCGTACAGACCGAAGAACTCTCCCTCCTCGCCTCTGGGCGCCAGCCGTGCCAGATAGGCGCGGCTGGAGGACTGGGCGGGGCCGACAAAGAGGCACAGCATCAGCCCGAAGATCCAGAAAGTGGTATCTCCGGTTAGAGCTGCGCCGAAGATGCTGTACGTGTTGGCACCGAGCACAAGGACAGCAGCGCCGGCGACGATCAGTCCGACCAGGGAACCGACGATGATCTTCTTCGGTCCAATCCGGTCATCGAGGATCCCGCCGACAACTGCGCCAAGGGCGGCGACGACGTTCCCCGCGATGGCAAAGAAGATGACTTCGGTCAGGGTGAAGCCAAAGGTGCCGGCGGCAATCACACCGCCGAAGGTGAAGACGGCTGCCAGCCCGTCCCGGAAGATCGCGCTGGCCAGCAGGAAAAAGATGGTGTGCGGACTGGTCCGGTAGATGGCCTTGATCCGGCGGAACAACAGACCGTAGGAGGCGAAGAAGCCCAGCCGGGCGGCCTTGGGCTGGCGGGGAATTTCCGGCACGGTAAAAAGCACCGGCAGCGCAAAGATCAGGAACCAGACGGCCGAGAACACCGCGACCAGCCGGATGTTCAGCCCGTTTTCGGCGGTGGCTCCGAACCAGCCGGTCTCGGGGAGGACGAAGCCCATCAGCACCAGCGCCAGGGCCACGATGCCGCCGACATAGCCCATGGCCCAGCCGAAGCCACTGACCTTGCCGACGGTGGACGGCGTGGAGATCTGCCCGAGCATCGCGTAGTAGTTGACGTTGGCGAACTCGAAGAAAATGTTGGCCAGCGCGATCAGCGCGACGCCGACGAAGAGGAACCCGGGGGAGGGGTAGACGAAGAAGCACAGCGCCGTCAGTGCTACGACGGCCATGGTGTTGACGCCCAGCCAGTACCTCCGCCGTCCGCCGGAGTCCGAGCGCTGGCCGGTGATCGGGGCCAGGAGCGCGATGGCAACGCCGGACACGGCCAGGCCGTACCCGAGGATCTGCGAGGCATAGTCTTCGCCGCCGAAGGGGTCGCTCACCAGATAGACCGTGAAGACGAACGTCGTCATGACCGCGTTGATGGCGGCGGAGCCCCAGTCCCAAGAGGCCCACGCGAGCACGTGCTTCTTGTTGATTCTCTCTTCCATGGGAACGCCGGCGTTCGCGGATGGTGCTGGCTTTCCTGACCAGTGGCTCATAACCGAATGCTAGCTTCTTCGCCCTTCGTGAACAGCTTAAGCCGCTGACCAGTGGATGAATCCGCCGTAAATCAACGAATGGAAGGGCGTTCCTGAGGGCGATTGTGACGGGCGCCGTCGGGGCCGGACGTATGCCATGGGTAGAATGGAATCAGGCTTTTGCGCCTTTTTTACCGCCAATCCCAGAAGGAAGCCCCGGAGAATATAGTGCTTGTTGTGCTCACCCTGCTCTTCGTGGTGGCCTTCATCGCGCCTTGGATCTTCAGGAAACTCGGTCGTTCAACCTTCTACATTCTGGCCGCCGTGCCGGCCGGTTGCTTCATCTGGCTGCTGGCCACTTTCGACCGGTACACGGGCTCGGACCAAACTGTACTCTCCGGCGGGCCCAATGCGCCGCCGTCGGTAATCATCCCGTGGATTCCCGAGCTAAGGCTCGAGCTGGCCTTCCGGATGGACACCTTGTCCGCCGTGCTGGCGATCCTTATTCTCGGTGTCGGCGCCCTGGTCCTCTTCTACTGCGCACGCTACTTTAAAGCCGATGATCCCAACATCGGTCCGTTCGGTGCGCAGCTGCTTGCCTTCGCCGGCGCCATGTTCGGCCTGGTCATCACCGATGACCTGCTCATGCTCTACGTCTTCTGGGAACTGACCACCATTCTGTCCTACCTGTTGATCGGGTACGCGCGGCACAGGTTGGCGGCGCGGCGTTCCGCCCTGCAGGCCCTGATTGTGACGACCTTCGGCGGCCTGACCATGCTCGTCGGCCTGATTGTGGTGGGGCAGACGGCGGGCACTTACCGCATTTCGGAAATCATGGCCGCAGCCCCGGAACTGATCCAGCACGGCATGTTGATCGACATCGCCATCCTGCTGATCCTGGTGGGCGCTATCAGCAAGTCGGCCCTGGTGCCGTTCCACTTCTGGCTGCCCGCCGCCATGGCCGCACCCACACCGGTCAGTGCCTATCTCCATGCCGCAGCCATGGTCAAGGCCGGCATTTACCTGGTGGCACGCTTCGCGCCGGGCTTCTCGGATACCCGGTACTGGGAAGGGACCGTGATGGTCCTGGGCCTGGCGACCATGCTGATCAGCGGCTGGCTGGCGCTCAAGCAGTTCGACCTGAAACTCATCCTGGCCTACGGCACGGTCAGCCAGCTGGGCTTCCTCATCATGGTGGTGGGGCTGGGCAGCCGCGACGGCGCGCTGGCAGGACTGGGACTGCTGCTGGCCCACGGCTTCTTCAAGGCGACGCTCTTCCTGGTCGTCGGCATCATTGACCATCAGTCCGGTACCCGCGACATCCGCCAGCTTTCGGGCATCTACCGCGCGGCGCCGGTCCTTTTTACCGTCTCGCTGATCGGTGCGGCCTCGATGGCAGGGTTACCGCCGCTGCTGGGCTTCGTGGCCAAGGAATCGGTTTACGAAACGTTCGTCCACCACGCTTCCGAAGGCGGCTGGACCGGCCCCGTCCTGCTGGCCGGCGTCGTCGTCGGTTCCATGCTGACCTTTGCCTACAGCGCACGGTTTGTCTGGGGCGGATTTGCCTACAAACGCAACGTGAAGAAGACGCCGTTCAAGCGCATTCCGGGAGCTTTTATCGCATCCCCGATGCTGCTGACGGCGGCCACCGTGGTGTTCGGTCTCTGGCCTGCCCCGCTCGACTCGATCATCGCCCCCTATGTTTCGCTGTTCCCCTCGGACGGCGAGCCCGACGGGCACCTGGCTCTGTGGCACGGCGTGACCCCGGCGCTCGGACTGACGGTACTGACGCTGGCCGTGGGCACACTGTTGTTCCTGTTCCGGAACCGGGTCACCGCATTCCAGGATCGTTTCTCCGGTGGGCTGACCGGTGAACGCGCCTACCGTGGGATCATCGGCGTGCTGGATGAGGTGGCCGTCTGGGTCACCGGCCGCACCCAGCGCGGTTCGCTGATTTTCTACCTCGTGGTCATCCTCAGCGTTTCGGTGATCACTCCGCTGAGTGCCGTGTTCCTGATGGACGCGCCCTGGCCTGACAGCTGGATCGCCTTCGACTCTCCCGCGCAGCTGATCGCGGGGCTGGGCATCATCGTGGCGGCCATTCTCGCCATCAGGGCCAACAAGAGGTTCATGGCCGTGCTGATGGTCGCTGTCGCCGGTTACGGCATCGCGCTGATCTTCGCGCTGCAGGGCGCGCCGGACCTGGCGCTGACGCAGATGCTCGTGGAGACCATTGTGCTGGTCGCCATTGTGCTGGCCCTGCGCTCCCTCCCGGCACGCCTCTGGCTGCGCACCCCCAGCAGTTTCAAATGGCTGCGGGCTGCGATCGGCGCAGCGTTCGGCCTGGCCATGGTGATCATAGCCATGACGTCCATGGCTGCGCGCACCCAACTGCCGGTCTCGTTGGAATACCCGCAGTTAGCGTACGACGGCGGCGGCGGAGCCAACGTTGTCAACGTCACCTTGGTGGATATCCGCGCGTGGGACACTTACGGTGAGCTCTCGGTGCTGGCAGTCGCTGCAACGGGTGTGGCCAGCCTGATCTTCGTCCGCAGCCGCGGAGACAAGCGTATGCGCGCCTCAACCGTCGCCACGGGATCCGTGGACCGTCTCACAGAACTGCCCGAGCACACCGGCCGGGATGCCGCCGCGCTGGTCACTGCCCGGCGATTCGCCACCTCGGCCAGAGATGCCTGGCTGGTTGCCGGACGGACTCTCGCCCCTGAGCGGCGCTCCATTATCTTCGAGGTCGTCACCAGACTGCTGTTCCATTCGTTGGTGATCTTCTCCATCTATCTGCTGCTGGCGGGACACAATCTGCCCGGCGGGGGCTTCGCCGGCGGACTGCTGGCGGGCATCGCCTTGGCGGTCAGGTACTTGGCGGGCGGCCGCGTGGAACTGGCCGAGGCCACGCCTGTCAGCGCCGGCTTCCTGCTAGGCGCCGGGCTGGGGATCGCTTCCTTGACAGCCATGGCGCCGCTGTTCCTGGGTGGCGAGGTTTTACAAAGCGCCATTATCCATTTCAGCCTGCCGGTGTTCGGTGACCATAAGTTCGTGACGTCAACGCTTTTCGATATCGGGGTCTACCTGGTGGTGGTGGGTCTGGTGCTCGATGTTCTGCGCAGTTTCGGTGCGGAAGTCGACGAGCGCAGCCAGGAGAAGGCACCAAAACCGGATGAGGGCGTGCCGCAGCCGGCACCGGACTCCATCGAGGAAGGAGTAGCACGATGACGGTGAACATCACGCTGCTCGTAGTCATGGGAGTTCTCGTGGCGGTGGGCGTCTATCTGATCCTTGAACGGAGCCTGACCCGGGTCATGCTCGGCCTGATGATGCTGGCCAACGGGGCCAACATCCTGCTGCTGACCACGGGTGGGGCCGCTGGCCTCGCGCCGCTATACGACGCCAATATTCCTGCCGGGGAATACAATGACCCGCTGCCGCAGGCCCTGATCCTGACCTCCATCGTGATTTCCTTCGCGGTGACCGCGTTCATGCTGGGCATCATCTACCGGTCCTGGGTGCTGGGCCGGCAGGACGAAGTGCAGGACGATATTGAAGACCGTCGCGTGGCCAACCAGCCCAGCTTCGACGCCGAAGACGATACCGCCATTCCCGTAGAGACGACCGAATTCGTCATGACGGCAGACGCCGATGAACGGCCGGCAGCACCGAAGACCAGAGTTCGGGGACAAGAATGAACGCCGCTAGCCTGGCCCCGCTGGCCGTTGTCCTTCCCTTCCTGGGCGCCGCTTTTGCGTTCATCCTGATCCGCCGGCCGGTTGCACAGCGGACCGTGGCCATTGGCACACTCGCCCTGACCCTGTCCGTCGAACTGCTCATGCTGTGGTCGGCCTGGACCCAAGGCGTACAGGCCGTGTTCCTTGGCGGCTGGGTGCCTCCGTTCGGGATTTCCCTGGTGGTGGACGAGCTTTCATCCCTGATGCTCGTGATCTCCTCGGCCGTGAGCCTGGCGGTGCTGGTCTACGCGTCCGGCCAGGGCATGGCAGACGGGGACGAGGACGGTCCCATCTCGATTTTCCATCCCACCTATCTGATCCTCGTGGCGGGGGTGTCCAACGCTTTCCTCACCGGGGACCTGTTCAACCTCTACGTAGGTTTCGAGATTCTGCTGACGGCCAGTTATGTCCTGATGACCATGGGTGGGACAGGGCCGCGTGTCCGGGCCGGCGTGACGTATGTGGTGGTCAGCGTTATTTCCTCGATGTTGTTCCTGCTATCCATTGCGATGATCTACGCGGCGACCGGCACCATCAACATGGCCGACCTGGCCGTGAAGCTGGGCGAACTGGATGATTCCACGCAAATGATTCTGCACCTAATGCTGGTGGTCGCGTTCGGCATCAAGGCCGCAGTGTTCCCGCTGTCCTTCTGGCTGCCCGACTCCTATCCCACCGCGCCCGCCCCGGTCACCGCAGTGTTCGCCGGCCTGCTGACCAAGGTGGGTGTCTACGCCTTGATCCGGACCGAGACGCTGCTCTTCCCGGGGGACCGCATCAACACCTTCCTGATGATCGTTGCGCTGCTGACCATGGTGGTCGGCATCCTCGGCGCACTGGCCCAGATCGACATCAAACGTATGCTCTCATTCACGCTGGTCAGCCACATCGGCTACATGGTTTTCGGCCTGGCGATGAGTTCCGTGGTGGGTCTGGGATCGACGATGTACTACGTGGCCCACCACATTACCGTCCAGACCAGCCTGTTCCTGGTGGCGGGTCTGATCGAACGCCGCGGCGGCACCTCCAACATGGACCGGCTGGGCGGGATGGCGAAACTCTCGCCGCTGCTGGCGATCCTGTACTTTGTGCCGGCCATGAACCTGGCGGGCATACCGCCCTTCTCTGGCTTCCTGGGCAAGCTCGGCCTGCTGCAGGGCGGCGTCGATCTGGCCACCCCGGTGTCGTACACGCTGGTCATCGGCAGTGTCGTCACCTCCCTGCTGACCCTGATGGCCATGGCCCGCGTCTGGAACAGGGCCTTCTGGCGGACTCCGGAGGACGCCGAGCACCCGGACCCAGTGCTGCTGGCCAGCAAGCCGGACGGTTCCACGCTGCGCACTTCCAAGTACGTGACGGACAAGCCCACCGGCCGGTTCTCCGGCAGGGGGACCATCCACCTGCTGCCCAAGAGCATGGTCGGGGCCACCATGGGCCTGGTGGCACTCGGGGTGGCACTGACCGTCTTCGCCGGCCCGCTGTTCCAGCTGAGCGACCAGGGCGCCCGGGCGATGCTTGAGCGCACCCCCTACATCGAGGCCGTTCTTGGCCCCGGCGCGGCGCAGGGGGTTGAGCAATGACCCGTTCCCGGATTCCGCTGCTCGTCGAAATACCGCTGCTGGTCTGGCTGGTCATCCTCTGGGGAGCCCTCTGGCAGGACTTCAGCGCCGGCAACCTGATTTTCGGACTGCTCATCGCCCTCGCCGTCGTCAATATCTTCTACCTGCCGCCGGTAGAACTGGCCGGACGGCTGAATCTGTGGGCGGCGGCCCTGTTCGTGGCATCGTTCCTGGTGAACGTGGCCAAGGCCAGCTTCGAGGTCTTCTGGATTGCTCTCACCCGTGGCCCGCGCACGATGAACGGGGTGGTGGCCGTCCAACTGCGCAGCCATTCGGACCTGCTGGTCACCGCCACCGGCCATACAATTTCGCTGATTCCCGGGAGCCTCGTGGTGGACGTGGACCGGTCCACGTCGACGCTGTACCTGCACGTGCTGGACATTCCGGACCCGGACAAGGCGGACCGGTTCCGCGAACAGGTCCGCAGGATCGAGGCCGGGCTGATCCGGGCCATCGGCAGTAAAGAGGAACTCGCGATGGTCAAAGCAGAGGCAGCAAACCGACGGAACGGAGGAACCAGTTGAACAGTCCATTCATGGAAGTTGTGCTGGTGATCGTCACTGTCGTCCTGGCCTTCTCCGCCGCCGTCGCAATCTCCCGCATTGTCAAAGGCCCCTCCATCCTGGACCGTGTGATCGCTATCGACGTTTTGCTGGCCATCGTATGCGCGGGCTTGATAGCGGACATGGCCGTCCGGAAGCATCAGGCCAACCTGACCTTGGTGATCATCATTTCTCTGATCGGCTTCATCGGTTCGGTCACGGTAGCCCGCTTCGTCATCGATAGGCGGACCCATGAACACTGATCTTGTGCTGGAAATTGTTGCCGGACTCTGCCTGGTCCTCGGGGCGCTGATGTCCCTGGCCGCCGCTATCGGGCTGCTCCGGTTTCCGGACCTGCTCTCGCGGATGCACGCAGGCACCAAGCCCCAGGTTTTCGGGCTGCTGCTGCTGCTCATCGGTCTGGCCCTCCAGCTCCGCAGCTGGGCAGCGGTGCCTGTGCTGATTATCGCCTGGCTGTTCCAGCTGCTGACGGTTCCGGTCTCGGCGCATATGGTAGGCCGTGCCGGCTACCGCACCAAGCACCTGCACCGGGAAACGCTGAGCGTGGACGACCTGGATGCCGTGGTCCAGAAAGCCGCGGCGGAAGAAGCCGAACGCCGGAAGGCGGATGCCGCGGAAGAGGCGGCCCTGGCTGCCGATCCCGAGTTGGCGGCAGAACTGGACGTCGGCGGGAACATTGAGGAAAAGTCTGTAGGAAAGCTGAAGGGCGCGCTGCGTATCAAGGAGCCAAAGGAAGCGGCGGCGAAGGCTTCCGCCAAACGCCGCCGCGAATCCTGAAACTTGCCCAAGGGCTAGACCATGTCCCGGGTCCGGTTGAAGCGGTTGACTGCCTGCATGGTTCCGCGCTGGGACAGCACGCGGATGATGGCGCTGACCGTACCGGAAATCGCGGCAAAAGCGAGGGTGGCGCGCAGGCTGTTTTCCATGTCGTCGTCATGCTTAGGGGAGTCCTCCCCGGTAACGGCCTTCCACAGGATGTCGATGAGCTTTGCGCCGGCCAGGCCAGCCGCAATGCTCACCAACGTACCCAGAAGTTTCAAAACCGTACTCATTTGCCACTGCCCTTCTTTGGAGAACGTCATCTGCCACCCAGCCTAGCGTTTTCCGGGTCGGCTGCCACCCGCCGTCGTCAGTAGTACACTGGAAGACGCTTGAAAAAGCACACATGACGACAGGGGAGCGTCCGTCACGGTAACCACGGCAAGCAGCCGTACCGGGTCGGGACGCTGAGAGTGCGGACAGCCGCAGACCCTCGAACCTGCTCCGGTTAGTACCGGCGAAGGGAGTCGAGATCTCAGGG
The DNA here is from genome assembly GCF_059090425.1 of Arthrobacter sp. B055-34. Taxonomy (NCBI): domain Bacteria; kingdom Bacillati; phylum Actinomycetota; class Actinomycetes; order Micrococcales; family Micrococcaceae; genus Arthrobacter; species Arthrobacter sp. B055-34. The sequence goes on along the minus strand of NZ_JBNHFQ010000007.1, from coordinate 129,713 downwards.
TGTGCCCGGAAAAGCCGGGTTGCCCTCCCCTCCTGAACCCCAGGAGGATTTTCCATGAACACCGTTACACCTTCCGCGCACGCATCTGCGCGCAAACCCCGTTACACCTGGCGCGTTGTCGATATTGTGGTCGCGTCCGTGATCGGCGTGGCCATCGGGGTCATCTTCTGGGCCTGGTCCGCCGGCTATTCCGGCATTGCGGTGCTGACCGCGGCCTTCCCGCCGGCCGGCGGGCTCTACGCCGGCGGCTGGCTCACGGCCGGGGTCCTGGGCGGGCTGCTCATCCGCAAGCCCGGCGCGGCGATCTACTGCGAGGTCCTCGCGGCCGCGGTGTCGAGCCTGCTGGGCACGCAGTTCGGCCTCACAGTGCTTCTGTCCGGCCTGATCCAGGGCGTGGGGGCGGAACTGGTCTTCCTGCTCTTCCTCTACAAAAAGTTCAACCTCGGCGTGTCGCTGCTGGCCGGGTTGAGCGCCGGCCTGGCGCTGGCCATCGGCGAGAACTTTATGTGGAACGTGGAATGGGCAACCGACTGGAAGCTCTGGTACACGCTGTTCGCCGCCGTTTCCGGCGTGGTCATCGCCGGACTGCTGCCCTGGCTGGCGATGAGAGGACTGGCCAAGACGGGCGCGCTCTCGTCCTTTGCCGCCGGCCGGACTGCTGACGTATAGGCCATGGCAAACACTCAAAGTACGACGGCGGAGCGCGGCCGCCCGGCCGCTGTCACCGCCGAAAGATACGGCTGGCGCCATGCCGGCCGCAAGAATCCGGCGGTCAGCGACGTGAGCTTCGGGATTGAACCGGGGGAGCGCGTGCTTCTGCTCGGCGCCTCCGGTGCCGGCAAATCCACGCTGCTGCATGCCATTGCCGGGGTACTGGGCGACGACGGCGAAGGCGACGAAGCGGGCCGCCTGACCGTCGACGGCATGCACCCGGTCCAGTCCCGCGGCCGGACGGGACTGGTGCTCCAGGACCCGGAGTCCCAGGTGGTCATGGCGCGCGTGGGGGACGAGGTCGCCTTCGGCGCAGAGAACATGGCCCTGCCACGGGACGAAATCTGGGCGCGAGTGCGCGAAAGCCTCGCCGATGTGGGCCTCGAGGTCCCGCTGGACCATGCCACTACGGCGCTCTCCGGCGGGCAGAAACAGCGGCTTGCGCTGGCGTCGGTCCTGGCCATGCGGCCCGGTGTCCTGTTGCTGGACGAGCCCACGGCGAACCTTGACCCGGACGGGGTGCTGGAGGTCCGGGACGCGGTGGTCGGGGTGCTTGAGCGCACCGGCGCCACCCTGATTGTGGTGGAACACCGCGTGGCCGTCTGGGCGGACGTGGTGGACCGGGTCATCGTACTGGCTGCCGGCGGCGGAGTTCTCGCCGACGGTCCGCCGGGGGAGGTACTCAATGCCGCAGGTACCAGGGAACGCCTGATCGAAGCCGGTGTCTGGGTTCCCGGTTATACTCCTCAACTGCGCACGCCCGGGGCCACCAGCGGTGGCCACGGCAGCGGCGGCGGCCACAACACGCAGGGTACGGGCCTGCTCCGGGCAGCGGAGCTGTCCGTTGCCCGGACCCGGCGGGCCGGGCCGGTAGTCAATAAGGTCTCGCTGGAACTGGCGGCGGGCGAGGCGTTGAGCATTACGGGCCCCAACGGCGCCGGTAAGTCGACCTTGGCGCTGACCCTGGCCGGGCTGCTGACCCCCGCGGGCGGCAGGCTTGAGGCCGCACCGGAGCTCCGGCGGGGTGCGTCCGGCACCGTGCACAAGTGGAAATCTGCCGAGCTGGTCACCCGGATCGGCACCGTCTTCCAGGAACCCGAACACCAGTTCCTGACCCACCGGGTGATCGACGAACTCGAATTCGGTCCCCGGCGGGTCGCCCGGCTACCGGAGGACGAGGTGCGACGCCGCGTTGATGCCATTGCGGAGCGGCTGCGGCTGACCAAACTCCTGCAGGCCAATCCCTTTACCCTTTCGGGCGGGGAGAAGCGCAGGCTGTCCGTGGCGACTATGCTGGCCACCAGCCCTGACATCCTGGTGCTGGACGAACCGACGTTCGGGCAGGACGCGAACACCTGGGCCGAGCTGGTCTCGCTGCTCGGCGGCCTGATCGCCGAAGGCCACGCGGTGGTGTCCGTGACCCACGACGGCGACTTCACCGCTGCGCTCGACGGCCACGTCCTGCGCGTGGCCGAGGGAACGGCGCAGCTGCAGGCGCGGGCCGCGGGCGGGAGGGCGGCATGAGCCTGGACATCATGACCCCGCGGCTGACTGCCTCGCCCTTCACCCGTGCAAATCCGCTCTCGAAGCTTGCCGCCGTTGCCATGGTCACCGTGGTGGTGATGCTCAGCGTGGACTGGGTGAGCGCCGGCGTGGTGCTGGCTGCGGAACTGCTGCTGCTGCCCGTGCTGGGCATCAGCGCCTGGGCGTTATTCAGGCGTGGCTGGCCGCTGGTGGTGGCGGCCGCGGTCGGCGCCTACGGAACGGCGCTGCTGGCGGAGAAAACCGGCGCGGTGGTCTTCGAAGCGGGCCCGCTGCTGTTCACCGAGGATTCCATCAACTCCGGCGTCGCCATCGGGCTGCGGTCCCTGGCGGTGGCACTGCCCGGAATCTTCCTGCTGCTGACCACCGACCCCACGGATCTGGCCGATGCGCTGGCGCAGAAGCTGAAGATGCCGCACCGGTTTGTGCTCGGGGCCCTGGCCGGCCTCCGGCTGGTGGGTCTCCTGGTCGAGGAATGGCGGACCCTGGGACTGGCCCGCCGTGCCCGCGGAGTCGGCGCCGAGAACAAACCGCTGGCCAAATTCGCGGCGTTCCTCGGCCAAGCCTTCGGCCTCATCGTCCAGGCCATCCGGCGCGCCACCCGCCTGGCGGTGGCGATGGAGGCCCGCGGTTTCGGCGGGGCGCAACGCACCTGGGCGCGGGAATCGACGTTCAGCAGGGTGGATATCTGGGTCTTCCTGGGCGGTGCCCTGGTCTCGGCGGCGGCCGTTACCGCCGCCGTCTCCGCCGGGACCTGGAACTTCATCTTCGGCTAACCCGGGCTCCTCCGCGATCCACTGGTCAGCTGCGGCCCTTTTCAGCTCTGGGAAGGGCCGCAGCTGTCTCCTCGATTGCGGCTGGGCGCAACAAGGCGCGGGCCTTCGTCGACTCCCTGGATCTACGGGCCAGTCAGTGCCCGGTCCAGGTCCTTGAGCAGGTCCTCGGTGGCTTCCAGCCCCACGGACAGCCGGACAAAACCGTCGCCGAGCCCGATCGCGGCCCGTCCGTCCGGTCCCATCGCGCGGTGCGTGGTGGTGGCCGGATGGGTGATCAGGGACTTGGCGTCACCGAGGTTGTTCGAGATATCCACGGTGGTCAGCGAGTTCAGCAGCCGGAACGCGGCGGCCTTGGCATCCGAACCGTTCGCAGCGCCCGGCTCAAGTTCAAACGTGACCACGGTTCCGCCGCCGCTCATCTGGCGGCGCGCCAGTTCGTACTGCGGATGCGACTCGAGGAACGGGTAGACCACGCGCCGCACCGCCGGCTGTGTCTGCAGCCAGCGGGCGATCTCCAGGGCGGATGCGGTGGCATAGTTTACGCGCAGGGACATCGTCTCCAGCCCCTTGAGCAGCGTCCAGGCGTTGAACGGGCTCAGCGCGGGACCGGTGTGGCGCATCAGCTGCTTGACCGGGCCGTTGATGAAATCCGCGCAGCCCAGCACGGCGCCGCCAAGAACGCGGCCCTGCCCGTCCATGTGTTTGGTACCCGAATAAACAACGACGTCGGCACCAAGTTCCGTTGCCTGCTGCAGCAGCGGGGTGGCGAAGACATTGTCCACCACCACCTGCGCCCCGGCGGCGTGCGCCAGGTCCACCACCGCACGGATGTCCACCAGCTCCTGCAGCGGGTTGGACGGCGACTCGAAGAAGACCGCAGCGGCAGGGGTGGCGAGGGCCTGCTCCCACTGGGCGAGGTCATGCCCGTCGACGAAGACCGTCTCCACGCCCCAGCGCGGCAGGATCTCGTTGAGAATGACAAAGCAGGAACCGAACAGGCTCCGCGCCGCAACCACCCGGTCACCGGCGGCGAGCAGGGCGCCCAAGGCGGTGAAGACGGCGCTCATGCCGCTGGCCGTGGCGAAGCAGGCCTCGGCGCCCTCGAGCAGCCGGAGCCGTTCCTGGAAGGCGGCGACCGTGGGGTTGCCGTAGCGGGAGTAGACGAAGCGCTCCACCTCGCCGTTGAAGGAGGCTTCGGCTGCCTCGGCGGAATCAAAAACGTAGCCGGACGTCAGGAACAAGGCTTCTGAGGTTTCCTGGAAGCCCGTGCGGTCAAGGCCGCCGCGGACCGCCCTCGTCTGCGGGTCCCAGCCGGCGCGCAGTTCCGCCAGGTCCGGCCCCGGGCCGGCAGACTGCGGGGGCGCCACCGGCTAGCCCCTCTTCCAGGGCAGATCGCTCTGCTGCCAGCCGCCGGCGGCCTCGAAGCCGCCCAGCACGTTGTACGCGGTATGCCCGGCGGCGGTGGCGCTGATAGCGGCATCGATGGAGCGCCGCCCCGAACGGCAGATCAGCAACAGCTCCTTGCCGCGCAGCGACTGCAGTTCGTTGAGGAACGCGGCATTGCGGCTGCCGTCAATCCGGTTCCACTCGATGAAGCGCGCGGGAGCACCGTCGTCGTTCGTCACGGGCACACCCACCTGCTGCCATTCGGTCTCGGTGCGGACGTCCACGAGGACGGCACCGCCGCGCAGCTTCTCCACGGCTTCTTCCACGGTGAGGTCTCCGGCGTAGCTCATGCGCTGTGTCCCTTCAGCACCACGGCCTGGGCGGCGATGACGCGTTCGCCGTCGAAGGCAATCGAGGGGTTGCCGTAGAGTTCGTAGCCCTCCGCCAACGCCGCGCTGACCCGGGCGCAGAAGGACCTGTCGTCCGGCCCGGTCAGCAACCGGTAGGGCAGGGGGCTGCCCGCCGCATTGTCAACGGGGGACTGGACGGGTTGTTCCAACGGGGGCATGGGGTACTCCTGATCACGCTTGCAAATGAACCTAATGAACACTGCCGAGTAGTCACCTGAGGCACCCCGCCGTGAAGAGGGTTGCCGGCCAGCACAGTCAGGGCTTGACGCTGGACCTCGTTACTCTGCTCAAGAAAGTAGCACGGCGCCGTCCCCGGCACCCAAGCCGGGGCGCCGCCGTCGTCATCATTGGTAACCGTTACGTAGGTTTACGACGACGGAAGGCCGCAGCCCTCGCCGCCGCAGGAAGCGCTGGGCTACTCCCGGCTGCCCTTGGCCAGCAGCGCCGTCAGTTCCTCCGTCATCTCGTGCGACACCGGGATGGCCTGGCCGTCGATGGACTTGACCGGTGCCAGCAGCCGGATGCTGGAGACCAGCCACACCGCGTCGGCCGCCAGCAGATGGTGCGGTTCCAGCGGCCCATAGCCCAGCTGCCAGCCGGCATCCGCGGCCGCGTTGAACAGGGCGCCCTGGGAGGTGCCGGGCAGGATGCCGTTTTCGAGCAGCGGCGTGGTGAGCTTCCGGACGCCGTCGCGCACGGTCGCCATCAGCACGGTAGAGGTGGGGCCCTCCAGCACCAGGCCGTCGGTGGAGGTGAAGATGACGTCGTCCGCGCCGTTGGCCTTGGCATAGCGCAGGGCGGCCATGTTCACGGCGTAGGAGAGGGTCTTGGCGCCCAGCAACAGCCACGGCGCGCGCTCGGCGATGTTGCTGTCGTAGCCGCGGTCCAGCAGCAGCACGTCGAGGCCCTCCTGCCGCTGGTCCCTGCCGGTGGAGCCGGGAAGCGAGGCCTGCACCCACGCGGTGGGGCGGCCCGCGCCCTCCTCGCCGCGCGTGACCAGCAGTTTGAGCACCAGTTCTTCGACGGGAGCATGTTCGGCGACGGCGGTGGCGATGGCCCGCTCCCAGGCATCGGCCGGCGGGATGTCCAGGTCCATGATGCGGGCCGAGGACGCGAGCCGGTCCAGGTGCGCCTGCACCTTGCGGGGAACACCGTCCACCGCCAGGAGGGATTCGAAAATGCCGTCGCCGCGGGTGGCGCCCAGATCGGTCGCCATCAGCTGCGGCTTTGTGGCGTCGGCGATGCGCCCGTTCTCCAGGGCAGGGTCGAGAAACACCAAAACAGTCATGGGATCAGCATAGATTGCCGCGCGGGCACATTAGGCTGTACAAGGACAGCGCCGTGGACCGGCGGGAAAGGGAGGAGTTCGCTGCCGTGTTGTGGTCGCTTGCGGGTCTGGGCACGTTCCCGGACTGGGTTGTCGTGGTGGCTTCGATACTGGACATGGGAATCCGGATCGCTGCGCTGGGCATTGTGCCGGGCAACCGCCGCCCCACCACCGCCATGGCCTGGCTGCTGGCCATCTTCTTCATTCCGCTGGTCGGCCTGGCCCTGTTCTTCATGTTCGGCAGTTTCCGGCTTTCGGACCGCCGGATCGCCAAACAGACCGAGATTAACCGGAAGGTCTGGGCAGCCACGCAGGACATGGAAGAACCGCGCAGCGAACGCGATGCCCCCGCCTGGGTCCATTCGGCCGCCGAACTGAACCGCTCGCTCGGCTCTTTCCCGATGGTGGACAGCAACCACGTGGAGCTCTATCCGGACTACGAGGGTTCCATCGCCGCGATGGCCGCCGCCGTCCGCAAGGCGGAGGAATTCGTCAACATCCAGTTCTACATCATGGCCAAGGACGAGGTCACCGACGAGCTCTTCGTGGCCCTGCAGGAGGCCGCGGCCCGCGGTGTCCGGGTCCGCCTGCTCTTCGACCACCTCGGCACCATGCGGATCAAGGGCTACCGGAAGTTCCGGCGCTGGCTGCAGGTCAGCGGGATCGAGTGGCAACGCATGCTCCCGCTGCTGCCCGTGCGGGGCCAATGGCGCCGTATCGATCTGCGCAACCACCGCAAAATCCTCGTGGTGGACGGACGGGTGGCCTTCACCGGGTCGCAGAACCTGATCGAGCCCGGCTACCACCGCGCCTCCAGCGAGCGGACTGGACGGCAGTGGGTGGAGCTGATGGCCCGCTATGAAGGTCCCATCGTCACCGCGCTCAACGTGGTGTTCGCTACCGACTGGTCCAGCGAAACGGACGACACCCTCGGCAGCGAGCTGTTCACGCCGGCACCGGTCCGCGAGCCGGGCCCCACGACGTGCCAGGTGGTTCCCAGCGGCCCGGGCTTCGCCACCGAGAACAACCTGCGCTTGTTCAACACGTTGATCTATGCGGCAGTGGAGCGGTTGTCCATCTGCAGCCCGTACTTCGTGCCGGATGATTCGCTGCTCTATGCGATTACGACGGCGGCGCAGCGCGGTGTCGACGTCGAACTTTTCGTCTCGGAACAGGGGGATCAGTTCCTGGTCCACCATGCCCAGCGTTCCTATTACCAGGCCCTGCTGGAAGCCGGTGTGCGCATCTACCTGTATCCGAAGCCGCTGGTGCTGCACGCGAAGCACTTCACCGTGGACGACGAGGTCGGCGTCCTGGGTTCCAGCAATATGGACATGCGCTCCTTCTCGTTGAACCTGGAAGTGTCGGTCATGCATCTCGGCGGCGACATCGTCGGCAAGATGCGCGAAATCCAGCAAAGCTACCGCGAGGTTTCCCGGGAGATCACCCTGGACGAGTGGGGCCAGCGCACCCGGTGGGAACGCTACGTCGACAACGTTGCCCGCCTGACCGCGACCCTCCAATAGCTCCCATCATGCTGTAGCCGGACGAGATGCTCAGATCGCGGCCCCGATTTTACCGACGACGGCGCCGCTGACCAGCCTGCTGACGCCCGGTACCTTGATCAGCCGCATCGAGAGCCGCCGCATCAGCAGGGCGCGGCGGTCTGCTGGAATGAACCACTTGGCGGCGGACACCCCGGCCTTCTGCTGCTCGGCGACGTGCGGGCGCCACCGTGCCTCGAAGGCGGCGAGGGCATCCGGCACCTGGTCATGTTTGGCCAGTTCGTCGGCGAGCACGTAGGCGCCGGCCATGCCCAACGACGCGCCTTGGCCGGCCAGCAGCGAGACTGCCGCGGCGGCATCTCCCAGCAGGACTACCCTGCCGCGGTGCCAGCGGGGCATCCGGATCTGCGCCACCTGGTCGTAGTAGAAGGATTCGGGACAATGCTCCAACGCCAGCGGACACAGCCAGCCCAGGGACCTGTAGCGCTCGCGGAATTCCTGCTGGATATCGCACGGGCGCTGTTGCTTGTCGGTGCGGTGGACGCCCAGCGCCGAAATACTGCCGTCCCGCAGCCGGTAGAAGAACATGGCCTCACTGCAGGTGTCCGTAATGACGTACCGGTTGGCCAGAATGTCCTTTACCCGGTTGTCGCGGAAGGAATATGCGCCGACGTGGAACCCCAGGAGTTTGAAGTAGTCGGACTCGGGCCCGAAGACCATGCCGCGGATGTCCGAGTGGATCCCATCGGCCCCGATCAGCAGGTCGGCGGTGAGTCGCCGGCCGTCCGAGAGTTCCACGTCCACCTTCCCGCCGGACACGGCCGCTGCGGCGGACGGGTCATGGATCGAGCTGATCGTGGTGGAATAGAGCAGTTCCACCGAGTCCGGCAGCACTTCGCGGATGGCCTGTTCCAGATCGGGGCGCAGTATGCTGCGCAGCCGGTCGCCGACCACCTTGGTGAAGCTCTCATAGCCCAGATGGGCCGTGCTTCGGCCGCGGGCGTCCACGTAGTCGATCCGGTTGACGTCGTATCCCAGTTCACGGATTCTGCCGATAACGCCCATGTGGGTTGCCGCCTGCCATCCGGAGCCGAAGAAATCGATCATGTAGCCTTCTGGCCGCGGCTCGGCCGACCGTTCCACGAGGGTGACATCCCAGCCTTTGGCGCTGAGGAAATTGGCGGCGGACAAACCGGTGATGCCGGCACCGCAGATAATGGCTTTCATCGTGTAGTTCCTTCTTTTGCGGCAGTGGGGCCCAAGGTCCTGCGCAGTACCGGGAACGCGACGCCGGCAGTGAGCCCGGGGTCAAGCGCCCGGTGCAGCATCAGCCCATCGACCGCAGCGGCCAGAACGGCGGCCGTTGCGTCGGCATCGCCGTCGAAACCCACTCGCTCCAGCCAGCGGGCCGTGCGGGTGCGGAAATCCAGGAGCACGTGCGCCAGCTCGCCCCGCAGCACCCCGCCGCGCGCTGCCGCCAGGAATGTTTCGACGAACAGCAGATTGACGGGTTCGTCCGGCGCGAACTCGTCCAGCGCGGCGAGGAACATGCGCAGTCCTTCGTCAAGACCGATGCCGGACTCCAGCTGGCGGCTCGGATATTCAAGCGCCTCACGAACGGCGCCCACGGCCGCTTCGGCGAGCAGGGCTTCCAGGGAATCGAAATGGTAGTGGATAATGCCGGGCCGCACGCCGGCGTGCCCGGCGAGAGTCCGGGCCGTGACCGCGGACCAGCCCAGCTGCGGGATCAAAACGACGGCGGACTCCAGCATCCGGTCCCGGGTCCGGGCGCCCTTGGCCGTTTTCGCATGGTGGGTTATCATAGCAGTGACCTCGAATCTTTTGGACGTCCGTCCAAATCCTTCGATTTCCGGTCTACCACGCACCCCTGTCCAAAAAACAGCCCTGCAGGAGGTTTTTACTTGCAGCAGGGAACGGACGACTTGAGCGGAGGAGCGGTGTGCCGGCTTTAGTCGGGAAAAATGCTGCCGAGTGCCGAGAGCACGCCGAAGGCCTTGGCCCGGACCTCGTCCCATTCGGCCTCCGGGTCGGAATCGGCCGTGATAGCACCGCCGACGCCCAGCGTCAGCTGGTCTCCCTGCCGGACCAAGGTCCGAATCACCACGGACAGGTCAGCGGCACCGTTGAGCGAGAAGTACCCCACCGCCCCCGAATAGACGCCGCGTGCGCCGGACTCCAACCGGTCCAGGATGTCCATCGTGCTGATTTTCGGGGCTCCGGTCATTGAACCGGCGGGGAAGGCCGCAGCAATGGCCTCTGTGCGGGAGGCGTCCGGACGCAGACTCGCATCAATCGTGGAAACCATCTGATGCACCGTGGCGTAGCTTTCAATCGCGCATAAGCGGCTGACCCGCAGCGAACCGGGCACAGCAAAATGGCTTAGGTCATTGCGCAGCAGATCCACGATCATGATGTTTTCGGCACGGTCCTTGATGCTGGTTGCCAGCTCGGCCTTCAGGGCCGCGTCCGCCGCCGGATCCGCGACTCGACGCCGAGTACCCTTGATCGGTTCGGCGCGCAGGGCACCATCGGCGGCCAAACTCATGAACCTCTCCGGCGAGGTACTTGCGACGGTCAAACTGCCGAAGCGCAGGTAGTTGGCGAACGGCGCGGGATTACGACGGCGCAGGGACAGGTATGTTTCCAGCGGATCCGCCCCTGCGGCAGCGGTGGCGGACAGCTCCGTGGTCAGGCAGATTTCGTACGAGTTGCCGTCGTGGATTTCCGCCTGCGCCTGGCGGACCTTGAGCAGGTACTGGTCCTTGCTGTCCCGCACTTTGAAGGCCGGGCCGTTTTCCGGGCCGGCGGTCGCCGCCGTGGCGGAATCGTCCGCGGTCAGGGCCACAGATTCGATGACGGTCCGGGTCCGGACCAACCACTCACGGACTTCGTCTCTGGATGCGTCGCTGGCCAAGGCCAGAAGATAGGTGCACCGGCGGGCGTGGTCGAGCACGATGCCGCGGCCGGCAAAGATCAAGGCCGCATCGGGAGTGGCGGCCGCTACGTCGCTGCCACCGCATTCGCGCTTGAGCTCATAGCCCAGGTACCCCAGCCAGCCCAAGGCGAATCCGCCGGGAACCTCCACCGGGCCGGTAACAGCGGGAGTGCCCCACACTCCATCCAGCCAGCGGAAGAAGGGCGAGCGGATCCGGGTGGTGACAGCCCCGTCGGCAACCGAAGTGATGCCCGAGCGATGTTCGGCAGAGCGGCCGAAGGTCCCGGCGTCGTCGGCCATGATGCTGTATTCGTTGCGGTCCGGCACCGCAGTGGCCCCGGCATTGGAGCTGTCCAGCCAGACCGCGCGGTCCGAAGCGGCATAGAGGGCGCGGAAGAGCGCGGCCCCGTCGGGCAGGGCATCAATCCGCTCGGTCAGCAGTTGCGGGGCAACACCATGGGAACGCTCCACCGAGAGCAGCGCGTCCAGTTGCGGGAGCGAGGCCAGGGCCTTCAGCACACCGGCGGCCACCGTGGCACCGGTTTGCCCGTGGACCAGCAGGTCCGCGGCGCGGGGAACGTCGTCGCCGTCGAGCCAGGCTTCTTCCTGCGCCGCCCACACATCCCAGAACGGCTCGTAGCCGGCACCGTCGCGGGCAATAGCCCGGACCCGGCGGTCCACCGCTTCGGCCTGGATCCAGATAACGACGTCGGTGAATTCGCGTGCGGTGGCGTGGGCGGCACCAACTCCTTCCACCACCACGATCTCGGCAGGTTCCGTGGAGCGGCGCTCGCCGTCGTCGTTCTGCTCCCAGTCCCATGCCGTCCAGGTTGCGCGCTCGCCACGGGCAAGCGGCTGCAGCACCGTTTCCAGGTAGCGCTGCTGCCCGTCGGCCAGGCCGTGCCAGCCCGGATAGATGTCTTCCAGATGGAACAGCGAAACGGTGTGGTGCTCCCGCAGGAGGGCGGCCAGTTCCACCGCCAAGGTGGTCTTCCCCGCCCCGGAGCGTCCGTCCACGGCGATGATGACCGGTTTGTCAGTGGGTGGCAAGCTGCGCCCTGACATGTTCCACAATGCCCGGCACCGCTGCACTGATCAGGTTCCAGCTGACATCGAAGTCGGCCTCATCGCCGTACCAGGGGTCGTAGATGCCCTGTTCGGCGGGACCGTGGTCCGCGACTTTGGGATCAAAGGATCGGAGCATGCGGACCTTGTTCCGGGCCCCATCGTCCGGAGCGTCGCCATGCAGCTGTTCATAGTGGTCCACGTCCAGGGCCAGGATTAGGTCCCGGTCTGCGTACCAGGCAGGCTCGAACTGCCGGGCACGATGGTCGGCGGTGAGCAGGTCGGCTTGTTTGAGACGGGCGGCGGCGCGTTCATCGATGGGACGGCCGGTCTCCCACCCGGTAGTGCCTGCCGAGTCGACGGACACCTCGTCGGACAGGCCGGCATCTTCGAAGGCCTTGGTCAGGATGTACTGGGCCATAGGGGAGCGGCAGATATTGCCTGTGCAGACAGTAATTATCCGGTACATAGCCAAGAGTCTAACTAGAAGAACGCCAGCAGCAGGCCGACACCGATGAACAGGACACCAAAAACGTAACCGAGCATCCGCTGGCCGCGTTCGGTTCTGGTGAACCGGTGGAAGGAGCGCGCCGCTGCGGCAAAGAAGAACCACATGACCAGGATGTCGATGATGACAATGGTGCCGGCCAGGACAACGTACTGCGGGGCCAGCGGCTGCTCGGGACGGATGAAGCCGGGCATGAAGGCCAGAAAGAACACGATGGCCTTCGGATTGAGCAGATTGACCCACAGGCCACGCCGGAACATCGACCATGCGGGCTCGTTTCGTTGGGCCTGGATGAGTTCCTGGTCGGCCGAGGGTTTGGCCAGCAGCTGCCGGATGCCCAGGTAGACGAGGTAGGCCGCGCCCGCATACTTGATGACGTAGAAAGCTGTTGGGGAACTGGCCACCAGCAGGCCAACGCCGAGGGCCACAATGAGGATGTGGATGATCAGTGCCGCCTGCTGCCCGAGGATGCCCCACAGGGAACGGCGGAAGCCCGCGTTGAGGGCATTGCTCATGGTGTTGATGGCACCCGCGCCCGGGGTGAAACTGATGACGGTGCCCGCGCCTACCAGCGCCAGCCACAGGGAAATCTGCACCAGATGATATTACGCGCCGCAGGCCCCGCTTCACCATACTGTCTGAGGCAGCTCGAAATCGTGCAACGCCGTATCCGCGGTGATGACCGTGAATCCCTCCACGATGGCCTGTGCCGCGATCATCCGGTCGCGGGGGTCACGATGAGGCCATTCGAGCTGTGCTGCTTCCAACGCATACACGCCGCTGAGCGGATTTTCCTCGCTCACCAGTTCAAGAAGGTGTCTGCGGTAGTAGCTGGACCCTAGCGCTCGTCGAGTACAGCCATGGCCGCGTTGTGGCCGCCGAGCCCGCTGACGCCGCCGCCCCTGCGGGCGCCGGCACCGCAGAGCAGAATGCGGGAATGAGCAGTGCCCACGCCCCAGCGGCGGGCAGGGGTGTCCAGCGGGTCATCGTCTTCGGCGAAAGGCCAGGATAAGGGCCCGTGGAAGATGTTGCCACCGGGCATGTTCAAGGTGGCTTCCAGATCCATGGTGGTCTTGGTTTCGATGCACAGCCGGCCGTCGGCGTCGCGGAGCAGGCAGTCCTCGATCGGTTCGGCGAGGACGGAGTTGAGCGAGGCCAGCACCGCGTCCTGTAACTGCTGGCGCATTCTGCTGTTCCCCGCGGTAAGCAGCCGGTGCGGGGTCTGCAGAGTGAACACGGTCAGGGTGTGTGCGCCGGAAGCGCGCAGCTGCTCCGGCAGGATGGACGGATCCGAGAGCGTGTGGCAGTAGATTTCGGCCGGCAGCGGGTCGGGGACGCTACCTGCGGCGGCCGCCGCGCGGGCAGCCTCGAGCTGCGAATACAGCTCATTGATGTGGAAGGTCCCGCCGAACGCCGCCTCCGGTGCAAGCTGCGGGTCGAGCAGCTTTGGCAGCCGGGCCAGCAGCAGGTTGACCTTGGCCTGCGCACCTTCAGGTACGGGGCCCGGAGCGTCCGGCTCTTCGCCCAGCAGCCGGTGCAGCACCGCCGGTGCAACGTTGGCGAGCACAAAGTTACCGGAGACGACGACGCCGGTCCGCCCGCCGCCGTCGTACCTCACCACTGCCTCGGGACTGACGGACGTGACTTCGCACGACGTGCGGAACTGAGCGCCGGCCGCACGCGCCGCTTGCTCCAAGGCTCCGGAGACCGCTCCCATACCTCCGCGCGGAACGTCCCAGTCGCCGGTGCCGCCGCCGATGACGTGGTAGAGGAAGCACTTGTTTTGCTGCAGGTTCGCGTCATGCGCGCCGGCGAAGGTGCTGATCAGCGCGTCGGTCAGTACAGTGCCGCGTACCAGGTCGGAAGAAAAAGTGCGTTCGATAACCTCCCCGATGGGACGTTCAAAGACATCCGACCAGAGCTGGTTGTCCGCAACAAGCCGCCGTATCTCGCTCCGGCGGCGCAGCGGTTGCGTCACCGTGGGCCACAAAGTCCGTGCCAACTGCCCGGTGCGGCGGTAGAAGTTGCCGAAAGCGGAAAAATCCACAGCGGCCCCTACGGACTCAAAAGACTCCCGTGTGGCCTGACCGTTCTGGTTGTCCACCAGTAGTCCGCGGTCCGTATCCTGCACGGGGGTGTAGGAGGAGTAGCGGCGGCGGATCAGCTGCAGGTCCAGGCCCAGATCCTGGATGATCTGCCGCGGAAACAGGCTGACCAGATAGGAATAGCGCGAGAGCAGGGCGCCGGTGCCAGGGAAAACCTCCTTGGAAACGGCCGCGCCGCCCAGATGGTCCTGGCGCTCAAGGACCAGCACAGACCGGCCTGCCTTAGCCAGATAGGCTGCGGCGACCAGACCGTTGTGCCCGCCGCCGACGATCACGACGTCGAAATGCTCGTGTTGCAGGGACTTTCCGGCCATGTGGCAGCCCCCTTACGGTTTGCGGGCCAGGATTTCGCCGTTGGGAATTAGGAACCAACCGTCCGCGGCCATCGCCCACTCCCGCCAGCCCTGTGCAATGCGGTCCAAGCCGGCCTGGTCGGTGATACCGCGTTCGAGCGCTTGTTCCGCGTAAGCCGAATGCAGCACTCGCTCCGACCAGACGTTGCCCTGCCAGGCGCGCTGCTCGTCCGTAGCGTAGAGCCAGTTGGACGAGGACGGCGTGATGTCGCGGAACCCGGCGGCCATGGCCCAGGAAATCAGGTGCCTGCCGGCGTTCGGCTCCGCGTGGTTGCCGCGGGCGATCTGCTGATAGGTGTCCATCCAGTCATCCAGCTCCGGCAGCTGCGGGAACCAGCTCATGCCATGGAAGTCCGCGTCCCGCACGGCCACGAGGCCGCCGGGTTTGGTGACGCGGCGCATCTCGTACAGCGCGGCAACCGGATCCGTCAGGTGCTGGAGGACTTGATGGGCGTGGACCACATCGAACGTGTCGTCGTCGTAATCAAGGTCGTAGATGTTGCCGCTGACGAAGGTGACGTTCTCCAGTCCCCGCAGCGCCGCCAGCTCGGCAGCCTGCGTGAGTACATCATCCGAGCGGTCAAGCCCGATGACCTCGCCCGGGGCCACCAGCTCGGCCAGGTCCGCGGTGATACTGCCCGGGCCGCAGCCGACGTCGAGCAGTTTCAGGCCGGGCTTGAGATGGGGGAGCAGGTAGGCTGCGCAGTCCTCGGCAGTGCGGACTGCGTGTGCGTTGACAACGCTCTGGTGGTGGCCGTGGGAGTACACCTCATCCTTCATAGTGGGCAGACTACTCTGAATCGGCCTCCTCGAGACAGCGACGTGCCCGTTCTGTTGCGCAAGGTGTCGCCGGTCCCGCGGTTCTGCCGGGAACTGAGCGCACCACGCGCGCAGGCGAGCCCACAACAATGGACTTTGCCGGTACGTCTTTCGTAACCACGGATGCGGCCGCTACGACGGCATCATCACCGATGGTGACGCCCGGCAGAATGGTGGCGTTGGAGCCGATCCAAACATTGCGGCCGATGACAATGGGGGCCGGGTGCATGTCTGCGCGGTGGCTCGGCGCGAGGTCGTGGTTGAGCGTGGCAAACACCGTGTTGTGCCCGATCAGGCAGTCGTCCCCGATGACCACACCGCCCTGGTCCTGGAACTTACACCCGGAATTGATGAAGATCCGCTCCCCGAGGGTGATGTTCTTCCCGAAGTCGGAGTAGAGGGGAGGGAAAACCGTCACAGACTCGTGAACTGGCTTGCCGGTCAGCTGGGCCAACAGTTCCCGCACGTGTTCCGGCTCCTGGTAGCTGCCGTTGAGTTCACCGGTGATGCGCAGGGCATCCTGGCTGGTCTGGTGCATCACCTGATGGAACGGCGAATTCCCGGTGATGGTCTGGCCCGCATTCAGTGCCTCAAGGAGGTCGTTGAGTTCCATGCTGTCCTTTCTATCAAAGCTCCGAATAGTAGGATCTCAGGGAATTATCTCGATTATGGAAATAGTTTATAGTGGAGAGGACTTTGTCTCCCCTCAAAGGAACGCATGAAGCGCTGGCTTAGAACCTTGTTCCCTGTGTTGATCGTCCTCGTGTGGCTCGCTGCGGCGGGCGCTGGCGGGCCTACTTTCGGCAAGCTTTCGGACGTCTCAACCAATGACCAGGCCGGGTTCCTGCCGCAAAGCGCGGAGTCCACAGAGGCCGGCGAGTGGCAGGAAAAGTTCCTCGATTCTGACGCCGTGCCCGCCGTCGTCGTTATTGAGTTCGACGAGGCGATCGAGCCTCAGGAGCTGCGGACCTATGTCCCGCTGGCTGACAAGCTTGCCGAGGCGGCAGGCGTGACCGCGGGGTCGGAGAGCCAGGTTGCCGGCCCGATTCCGGCAGAAAATTTCGAAGCGATCGAGTTCGTCGTCCCAATCGCGGGGGACGCGGGGGATGCAGTTGAGGAACTGCGGACGGTGCTCCAGACCGAATCGCCTGCGGAGGCCACCGCTTACGTCACCGGACCGGCAGGGTTCATCGCCGATCTGGTTGAGGCCTTCGCCGGGATCGACGGCCTGCTGCTCGGAGTGGCGCTGCTGGCGGTCTTCGTCATTCTCCTGATCGTCTACCGGGCGCTGCTGCTGCCTTTCCTGGTCCTGCTGACGTCAGTCTTCGCCCTTTGTGCCGCCATCCTGGTGATTTATTGGTTCGCGCTGGTGGGCTGGATCCAGTTGAGCGGGCAGAGCCAGGGCATCCTGTTCATCTTGGTGATTGGCGCCGCAACGGATTATGCGCTCCTGCTGGTTTCCCGTTTCCGTGAGGCGCTGGGGGAGCAGGAGTTTAAGTGGGCTGCGATGAAGACGGCCTACCGGGGATCGCTGGAGCCGATTGCGGCTTCCGGCGCCACGGTGGTCCTGGCGCTGCTGTGCCTGTTGTTCTCGGACCTCAACTCCAACCGCAGCCTCGGTCCCATCGCCGCCATCGGCATTGTTTTCTCCGTCCTTGCCGCACTCTCCCTGCTGCCGGCCCTGCTGCTGATCTTCGGCCGCGCTGCCTTTTGGCCGATTGTTCCGCGTCCCGAACACCACGCGCACCGGGCGGAAACCGGAACGGCGCCAGCTGGTGCCGAGGACTTGCGCGGTACCTGGCGCCTGGTAGCCAGACTGATTGCCAAACGTCCGCGCGCCACCTGGCTCGTCTCGCTGCTGGTCCTCGTGGCGGGGTCCCTTGGCGTCTTGCAGCTGCAGGCGCACGGCGTTCCGCAGTCCGAACTGGTGATGGTGCAAACGGACTCGGAGGACGGGCAGGAGGCGCTGGCCCGGCATTTCGACGCCGGAACAGGGTCTCCGGCCGTGATCGTGGCCGACGGCTCGGTGCGGGACGATGTGCTCACCGCCGTACGCGGACATGATGGCGTTGCCGCAGCCGACTTCTTCAGCAAAGACGGCGAAGTGGTTGAACTGGACGGGCGCGTGATGATCAAGGCCACGCTGGAGAAGGCCGCCGATTCGGAAGGCGCGGAGAACGATGTCGCCGATCTCCGAGCCGATCTGGACGCCGTGGATGAAACCGCGCTGGTAGGCGGGGTCTCCGCCGTCGCACTCGATACCAACGTGACGGCCCAGGCCGACCTGCTCAAGATCACGCCCATCGTGCTGCTGGTCATCCTGGTCATCCTGATGCTGCTCCTGCGGGCCGTGGTGGCGCCGGTGCTGCTGATCCTGAGTGTTGCCCTGTCATACCTGACGGCACTCGGCGTTTCCGCGCTGGTGTTCAACCACATCTTCGGCTTCCCCGGCGCCGATGCTTCCGTGCCCCTCTACGGTTTTGTCTTCCTGGTGGCTCTCGGCGTGGATTACAACATTTTCCTCATGACCCGGGTGCGGGAAGAATCCCTGAAAATCGGCACCCGCCCGGGGATCCTGCGCGGACTGGGGGCCACCGGAGGTGTCATCACCTCGGCCGGTATCGTCTTGGCGGCCACTTTCGCGGCTCTGGGTGTCATCCCCATCCTGTTCCTGGGGCAGCTGGCCTTCATCGTGGCCTTCGGGGTCCTGCTGGATACTGTGCTGGTGCGCTCGCTGCTGGTTCCCGCGCTGTCGTACGATCTGGGCCGACGCATCTGGTGGCCAAGCAAGCTCTCGCGGACTTCGCCGAGCGCTGAATCCGCCGCACACAAGGTGGAGGCGAAGGCCTGAGGTTCAAGCCCGAAACCGCGCGCTGGCGGTCTTCCGCCTGAACGGTGATGCTGACCCTTCGAGCCAAACTTGAGTCGGCCTGGCTCAAGTTGAATTGACATCGTTTCGTGTCTGAGTAAACTTGAGTGCAGAACGCTCAATATGGTTCAGGCCCTGCAATGCCAGGGCTCCGCCGGTCCGGTCCTCAAGGGCCGCGGGCGGCGGCGGGACCACTATTTCGGGCCGGTCTTCGGTTCATCATGAAAGGACAAGCGTATGTCTCGTGCAGTAGGTATTGACCTCGGTACCACCAACTCCGTGGTTTCCGTACTGGAAGGTGGCGAGCCCACCGTCATCGCCAACGCCGAGGGTGGCCGCACCACCCCATCGGTCGTGGCATTCTCCAAGTCCGGCGAGGTCCTCGTCGGCGAAATCGCCAAGCGCCAGGCCGTCAACAACATCGAGCGCACCATCGCATCGGTCAAGCGCCACATGGGCACCGACTGGAAGGTCGAGGTCGACGGCAAGAACTACACCGCGCAGGAAATCTCCGCACGCGTGCTGCAGAAGCTCAAGCACGACGCCGAGTCTTACCTGGGCGAGAAGGTCACCGACGCTGTGATCACCGTGCCGGCATACTTCAACGATGCTGAGCGCCAGTCCACCAAGGAAGCCGGCGAAATTGCCGGCCTGAACGTCCTGCGTATTGTCAACGAGCCGACTGCTGCCGCACTGGCCTACGGCCTCGACAAGGGCAAGGAAGACGAACTCATCCTGGTCTTCGACCTCGGCGGCGGCACCTTCGACGTCTCGCTGCTCGAAGTTGGCAAGGATGAAGATGATTTCTCCACCATCCAGGTCCGTTCCACGTCGGGCGACAACCGCCTCGGCGGCGACGACTGGGACCAGCGCGTTGTGGACTTCCTGCTCCAGCAGGCCAAGTCCAAGGGTGCGGACCTGTCCAAGGACAAGATTGCCCTGCAGCGTCTGAAGGAAGCTGCCGAGCAGGCCAAGAAGGAACTGTCCTCGGCTTCCTCCACCAATATCTCGCTGCAGTACCTCTCGGTGACCCCGGAGGGCCCGGTCCACCTGGACGAGCACCTCAGCCGTGCCAAGTTCCAGGAACTGACCAAGGACCTGCTGGACCGGACCAAGAAGCCGTTCCACGACGTCATCAAGGAAGCCGGCATCAAAGTTTCCGACATTGACCACATCGTCCTGGTCGGCGGTTCCACCCGCATGCCCGCAGTGGTCGACCTGGTCAAGGAAATGGCCGGCGGCAAGGAGCCGAACAAGGGCGTGAACCCGGACGAGGTCGTCGCCGTGGGCGCTGCTCTCCAGGCTGGCGTGCTGAAGGGTGAGCGCAAGGACGTGCTGCTCATCGACGTCACCCCGCTGTCCCTCGGCATCGAGACCAAGGGCGGCATCATGACGCACCTGATCGAGCGCAACACCGCCATCCCGACCAAACGGAGCGAGACCTTCACCACGGCGGATGACAACCAGCCGTCGGTGGCCATCCAGGTCTTCCAGGGCGAGCGCGAGTTCACCCGGGACAATAAGCCGCTGGGCACCTTCGAGCTGACCGGCATCGCGCCGGCTCCGCGCGGCGTGCCCCAGGTCGAGGTCACCTTCGACATCGACGCCAACGGTATTGTCCACGTGTCCGCCAAGGACAAGGGCACCGGCGCCGAGCAGTCCATGACCATCACGGGCGGTACCGCGCTGTCCAAGGATGACATCGACCGCATGGTGCGCGAGGCCGAGGAACACGCGGCCGAGGACAAGAAGCGCCGCGAGGCCGCAGACGTCCGCAACTCGGCCGAACAGCTGGCCTACTCTGTGGACAAGCTGCTCGCCGACAATGACGACAAGCTGCCCGAAGAGGTCAAGACCGAGGTCAAGGCCGACGTCGATGCCCTGAAATCCGCACTGGAGAAGCAGGACAACGACGACGAGGTGAAGTCCGCGTTCGAGAAGCTGCAGGCTTCCCAGACGAAGCTCGGCGAGGCCATCTACTCGCAGGCCCAGGCCTCCGGCGCAGCCGGCGAGGGTGCACCGGGAGCAGACGGCACCGCCGGACAGGGCTCTGCCAACGCTGACGAGGACATCGTCGACGCTGAGGTTGTCGACGAGGAAGAAGAGAAGAAGTAACTATGCCCCACCACGGTAACGAGCACGAGCACGAGTCAGAGCCGGTGAGCTTCCGCGACAACCGTAAGATTGACCCGGAGACGGGCAAGGTCCGTGGCCAGGAAGCACCTGCCGAAGCGGAGGCAGCCGAGGAGGCTGCCGCCGCGGAGGCACCCGCATCCGAGGATGTTGAGGGTGACGCTCTGTCCCAGGCCGAGGCGATCCTGAACAGTACCGACGTTCCCGCCGGGGAGTCGGTAGCCCAGGGCGTGGACTCGGAACAGGCGGCAGAGCTGAGGAATGACCTGCTGCGCCTTCAGGCGGAGTACGTCAATTACCGCAAGCGGGTGGAACGGGACCGCGCGGTGGCCGGCCAGATGGCCATCATCGGTGTTCTCAACTCGCTGCTTCCGGTACTTGATGATATCGATGCCGCACGCCAGCACGGCGACCTCGAGGACGGACCCTTCGCCGCAATCGCAGCCAAGCTGGAAAACGTCCTGAAGGTCTACGGTCTGGAACCGATCTCCGAGACGGACGTGGAGTTCGATCCGAATATCCACGAAGCGCTGATGCAGCAGCAAAGCGCGGATGTCCAGGTCGATTCGGTCAGCCAGATCCTTCGGACCGGGTACAAGTCCGGGGATCGCGTCCTGCGTGCTGCCCAGGTGATCGTGGCTGTACCGGCCGAGTAGCTCCGAACGAGGCCGGGGACGTCGTAAAGGCGTCCCCGGCTCTCATGGGCTCTCGGGCCACCATAGACTTTGAACTACACGAAGGGAGGCGCCTGAATGGCTAGCCAGGATTGGGTCGAGAAGGACTTTTACAAGATCCTTGGTGTCTCCAAGGACGCGTCGGATGCCGACATCAAGAAGGCATACCGCAAACTTGCCCGGAAGTACCATCCGGACACGAATTCCTCTGATGCCACGGCTGAAAAGATGTTCAAGGACGTCTCCGAAGCTTATTCGGTACTCTCCGATCCGGAAGAGCGCCAGCAGTACGACGCCATCCGGGCGATGGGCAGTGGGGCCCGCTTTACCGCTGGGGGAGCGGGCACACCCGGTGGCGGCGGGTTTGAGGACATCTTCGGCAATATGTTCGGTCAGGGCACCCGCAGCCGTTCAGCCGGCGGATTCGGCAACGGGAATATCCCGCCCGAGTTTGCCGACCTATTCGGCGGTGGGTTCGGGGGCGGGTTCCAGCCGCCGCAGGCGCCGCCGCGCAAAGGTGCGGACCGGACCGCCTCCACCAGCATTTCCTTTGCCGGTTCCATCAAGGGAACCACCATCGGACTGCGCGAGCCTTCCGGCGAAGTCATTGACGTCCGTATTCCCGCCGGAATTAAGGACGGTCAAAAGGTCCGCGTCCGAGGCAAAGGTCAGCCCGGCCCTGCCGGCAGCGGCGACCTGATGGTTACCGTGAATGTACAGCCCCATACTTTCTACACGCGCGACGGTGACAACCTTCGGATCCATGTCCCGGTGACCTTCGATGAGGCGGCGTTGGGAGCGCAGATCGACGTTCCGACCATGAACGGCGAAGCGGTGAAGGTTAAGGTGCCTGCCGGCACGCCATCAGGACGGACGCTGCGGGTCAAGGGACGCGGTGTTAAGACGGGCAAGGCGACGGGAGATCTGCTGGTAACCATTGACGTCGTTGTTCCACAAAACCTGAACAAGGAAGCCGAAGAAGCCGTCAAGGCATTCGCCGCGGCCACGGGGGATGCGAATCCTCGCGCCAACCTGGCAGCCAAGGCCAGGCTTTAGGCGACAGATATGGAGAGAGCAATGGGTATTGACCGCAACGCGCCTATCTTTGTGATCTCCGTAGCTGCAGAGCTCGCGGAGATGCATCCGCAAACCCTGCGCCAGTACGACAGGCTGGGCCTGGTCTCACCGTCCCGGCAGCGTGGCCGCCAGCGGCGCTATTCGCAACGCGACGTGGACACCCTGCGTGAGGTCCAGCGGTTGTCGCAGGAAGGCGTGTCGCTTGAGGGCATCAAGCGGATCCTGGAGCTGGAGAACCAGGTGAACGCGCTGCGCTCCCGAGTGCAGGAACTGACCGCCGAGCTCGAAAGCACGCGGCGGCAGAGTGGAACGGAAGCGAGCCGGGTATTCGCCGCCGGGCTGGCCGGAGACGTTGTTACTCTGGCCCGCGGGAAGCGTCCGCGGCCACGGAGCCAGGCCTTGGTGGTCTGGCGGCCGCACTCCTGAGAGCTGCCCGCCGCGATAACTCCATGGCGCCGGCGATCCGTGCGGCCAGAGCAGCGCCGACACCGGGCACTTCCTGAAGTTCCCCGGGGTCGGCGAGCTGCAGCCCGGCCGGACCGCCGAGCCTTTTCAGGACCGACTGCGCCAGTTCCAGACTGCTGGCATCCCGCGTCCCGGATCCGATGACCAGCGCCAGCACCTCCGCGTCCCTCAGCCTGCGGATGCCCATCCGCGCCATGCGCTCCCTGGGCCGGTCTTCCGCCTGCATCTGCGCAATTGCGAGATGGTTCTTTTCGATTGTGCTCATACGGTCGACGCTAGGCGCAGGCACGCCTGATCCGAAGGCCGCGCCGAGACCATGTGGACACGGCAGGTGTGTAACGGCCCCTGTAGAGATGGGGCCCGGCCGTAACGATCACCCGGCAGCGCGTTCACTGGCAGTCATGGCATTGTAACCAGTCATGTCCTGGGACGTCAGACAGGCGGAGAGTCCCGCCCGGGTGGATACTCCGGCCGTGTTGGCCTCGTCCACCCGCGCGTCGGACCCTCCGCCTGTCTGACGAATGAGCATGGCCTCGGTTGTATCGATCATGCCCTGCCACGTCTTGGTTTCAATCGGGAACCAAGACTAATCTTCTTTCTTTCAGCGGATCATTTCGCCATCCGGGGCCACTACATACCAGACGTCGTTGACGCCCTGGCCGTCGACGTCTCCCGGGGCCTTGTCATTCTGCCAGTAGTAGATCGGCATGCCGTCAATGGTCACCTGCTTCTTGCCATCAGGGGTGTCGATAGTTCCGACTTCCGCCGTGATGCCTTCAACTTCCGGGGCATCGCCTTCCGTCAGGACAGGCGGCCACGCGACCAGGCAGTCGCCGGTGCAGTTGCTGACACCGGAATCCTTTTCGTCCTTGGTGAAGTAGTAGACGGTCATTCCCTCGCCATCGACCACAATCTCACCGAGATCGGTTTCGGCAGTCATGAGCTGGGAACCAGCCATCGCACCGGCTTCACCGGAGGCCGGGGCACTTGCCCCGCCCGGTGCCGATTCGGTGGTCTCGGGCATGGCGGTCGTTTCCTCGGCCGGCGGCGGGGCTTCCGTGCCTGATTCGTCGCCGCCTCCGCATCCGGTGAGGCCGAGAAGGGCTGCGGTCATAAGGGCAGCAGCACCACTGAGTTTGATTTTCATGAGGAATTCCTAACGATCAACCGGGCTGCGCTCGGTCCCGGCCCGCCCGTTGCAGGCCGCTATTGGCAAAGACGTAGTGCCGGGCGAAAATGGTTCAACGCCTGGGGGATGTTCTTCTTCCCTACCGGTGAACCTTTCCGCTGTTGGGCACGTCTTCCTGATTGCGGAGGGCTCCGGAACCCGGGCTGTCCGGTCAGGAGGAACGTCGATGTCGATGGAAGAAGAAGCGGTCGCGCAGTTGTACCGCGACCATGCGGCGGCACTTAGGCGGTTCGTGCTGGCCGCCACTTCAGACCCGGACCAGGCCGAAGACGTAGTGCAGGAGACGATCCTGCGCGTCTGGAAACTGGGCCCGGAGGTCGAGAACATGCGCGGTTACCTGTACCGGACCGCGCGGCACGTCATTATCGACAATCACAGGCGCCGCAGCAGCAGGGCCCAGGAAACAAACATGCCGGAAGAAGAGTTGGCAACGGCCGACCAAGTGGATCGGCTCTTGCTCAAAGTGATTATGGAGGAAGCCCTGACAAGGCTCAGCGTGGACCACAGGAACGTCATTCTGGCGTTGCATTACCAACGGCTGACCGCCGCCGAGGCGGCCGAGGAACTTCACGTACCGCTGGGGACGGTCAAGTCGCGTGCCTTTTACAGTGTGAAAGCTCTACGGTCCGTGCTTGATGAAATGGGAGTCAAGCGATGAAAGCCGACCATGAGCAGTTGCGCGAACTGCTCGGGCTTTACATCCTCGGCGGTCTCCGGCGGGATGAGGCCAGGGCCTTCGAAGCACACCTCAACGATTGCCCGGTCTGCCGCCAGGAGGCCGCGGAACTGGAGAGCCTTCCAGGCATGCTCGACGCCGTGCCGCGGGACGAAGCGCTGGAGCTGGCGCAACCGCCCATCGAAGAAATCCAGCAGCATACCAAGCGGCTGCTGAACGAATTGGCGGTGCGCCGCCGCAAAGCACGACGCCGGGTGGCTGGCTTGGTTGCCGCCGTCGCGGCGGCATCGCTGATCATCGGTGCGGTTGTCGGACCGATGGTCACGGCGCCCGAGCAGGAGATGGACAGCTATACGATGGCTTCCTCCCGCGGCCTGCAGGTGGATCTGGACCTGGTGTACAAGCGGTGGGGCACCGAGCTGGCTGTGGACGGCGAACAGCTGCCCGACAGCGGGGTGTTGTCCCTCTGGGTCACCGACTCCACGGGCAAGGCCCGCCAGGTGGCCACGTGGAAGGCAACGCCCGCAGGCCGGGCACGGCTCACGGCAGCTACCGACATCGGAACTGAAGAGATCGTCAGGGTCGAGATCAAGAATGATGACGCTGTCCCGGTCGCCTCGGTAGTCACGCGGGACTGAACGCCCGGGGCCTGCGGCCAGCGCCTACGGCTACCTGCGGCGATACGTCAGATCGAAAATCTCCCGGCCCGCCTCATGCGCCTTCTGCTCGAAGCTGGTCAGCGCCCGGCCCTCGAAACGAGGCGCCCAGCCGCCGATGTCGTCCATGCCTTCACCTTCGCTTGCGTTGCCCGTGCTGACCGGCAGTTTGCCCTCGCGGACCGGGGCGCCGCCGACCACCTTTTCGACGCCGCTTTCCCAGACTTTGGTCAGCGGACTGTCCGCGCCTGAACGTTCGCCGGCATGGACATTGTCAAAGTCCTCCGAGGCCTCGCCCACGTCGCGCATCTGGATGGCATAGGAAGACCAGTCCGTGGCCAGCCGCCACAAGCCCCCCGGTTCCAACACGCGCGCCGCCAAACCGGCAAAGCTTTCCTGTACGAGGCGGCGCTTGTGGTGGCGCGTTTTGTGCCACGGGTCAGGGAAAAAGACCCACAATTCGCTGACCGACCCGGCCGGGAGCATGGTGGCGAGCACCTCCGGCGCGTTGGCCTGGACCACCCGGACGTTGCGCAGACCCTTTTGCCCCACCCGCAGCAGAGTTTGCGCCAGTCCGGGCTTGTAGACCTCAAGCGCCAGGAAGTTGCGCGCGGGGTCCTGCTCGGCGGCGTGGCAGACGGCTTCTCCCAGCCCGGAGCCGATTTCGACGACGAGCGGTGCTTGACGGTCGAAAGCGGCGTCTGCGTCGAGAACGAAGCCCGGATGCACCGATGTGTCGGTCTTGTCCCGGGGGACGTCGATCACGTACTTTTCCGCATAGTCGTTCCAGGCCTGCTGCCGGCGTCCCTGCAGCCGGTTGCCGCGGCGGACAAAGCTGACAGTACGGGTCAGGAATGGCTCCGCTGCATGCGCGGTTTCGGTGTCGCCGTCAGCGTTGCCGGTGCCGCCGGAAGAAGGAGTGTGGGAAGAACTGGTCTCGTGAGTCATCTCCTTCAGAATAGCCGTGGTCGGGAAGGTGCCTTGGGACTGGTAAACTTGACCTACTTGGAGCGTGCATTGGTGTACGTTCCCTGCGTCGATGAACGCTTTCACATTTCTCCCGCAGTTCCATCGCTTCTCCAGAAGTCCTGACCAACAGGTAAGAAGCCGAGCGGTTGACTCTGTCTGATGATTTTCTTCGGCGAAACCCTGGGCCATGCCGGTGCCGGGGACACTGACCGAAAGTACCTGATTACTCTCATGACTATCTCTACTGCCGTGCGCTCCTTTAAGCAGCTCGGAGTTCCCTCGCCGCTCGTCACCTCGTTGACCGGCAGCGGCATCACCGAACCGTTCCCGATCCAGGTGGAAACCCTCCCGGACACGCTGGCTGGACGCGACGTCCTTGGCCGGGGCCGCACCGGATCCGGAAAGACGCTCGCCTTTGCCCTGCCGCTGGTGTCCCGGCTGGCCGAGCAGGAAGCAGCCTACCGCCGTAAGCCGGGCCGCCCGCTGGGCTTGGTGCTCGCTCCCACCCGCGAGCTGGCTACGCAGATCAACGCGACCATCGAGCCGCTGGCCCGCGAAATGGGCCTGAACACCACCGTGATCTACGGCGGCGTCTCGCAGCAGCGGCAGGAAAAAGCGCTGCGCGCCGGCGTCGATATTGTGGTCGCCTGCCCCGGGCGTCTCGAGGATCTGATGAAGCAGAAGATCCTCACGCTGGAGTCGGTGGAAATCACCGTCCTCGACGAAGCGGACCACATGGCGGACCTGGGCTTCCTTCCCGTGGTCCAGCGCCTGCTCGATACCACTCCGAGCCAGGGCCAGCGCATGTTGTTTTCCGCCACCTTGGACAACGGTGTGGACAAACTCGTCAAGCGTTACCTGTCCAACCCGCTGACCCACTCCGTGGACAGCCCGCAGGCCGCCGTAAGCACTATGGAGCACCATGTGCTGGTCTCACCGGACCAAACCGTGAAGAAGCAGCTGGTGAAGGCGCTGGCGTCCGGCGCCGGCCGCCGTATTCTGTTCACCCGCACCAAGCACCACGCGCGCAAGCTGGCTAAGACCCTGACCGATTCAGGCATTCCCGCGGTGGATTTGCACGGAAACCTTTCGCAGAATGCCCGCGACCGGAACCTGGCGGAGTTCTCCTCGGGCGACGTCCGCGTCCTGGTGGCCACCGATGTGGCCGCCCGCGGCGTGCATGTCGATGAGATCGAACTCGTCGTGCATGTTGACCCGCCCACGGAACACAAGGCTTACCTGCACCGTTCCGGCCGTACCGCTCGTGCGGGCACCGACGGCACGGTTGTCACCATCGTGATCCCGGACCAGAAGCTCGAAGTCGGCAAGCTGATGAAGGCTGCCGGCGTTGACGTAGCCTTTGAATCCGTGACCGCTTCCTCTCCGCTGGTGGCCAAACTTGTCGGGGACGTCGCGGCCCCGGTAGACCCGGTAGCCCGCCGTGCGGCAATGGATGCCAAGGCTGCCCACCGGGGTGCTGCCCCTAAGCAGGGCAAGTCCACCGGAGCCAATGCCCAGCGCAAGCGCGCTGCCCGGTCCCAGGGTGGCCGCGGCCGCACTGCCGGTGCATCCGCTGGTGGAACAAGCCGCGCAACTGCGGCAGACGGTGCCGGCCGCGGACCCGCAGCGCGCAATACCGCTGCCCCGGGTGGCCGCCGTGCTGACGCCGATGTAGCTCAGCCGGGCCGTTCGCGCCGTCCTGCCACAGGACAGCGGGCCACCGGGCAGCGTACGGCAGGGTCTGCTGGCGGACAGCAGCCATCCAGCGCACGCGGCGAGGGACGCGGCCCCGGTCAGGCGCCCTCGTCGTCCACCCCGCGCCGCGGCAACCGCCGCGCCTCGGCGCCGGCCAGCAACGCCCGCCGCAGCCGCTAGTTCCCTCATCGGCGCTCAACGAGCGCGCCAGCCAAGGCCCTGACCGACCCCGATTGAGGGGCTGGTCAGGGCCTTGCCTGATGGCGCATATTGTTTGCAGCCGCCAGAATGGGTGGTATGAGGGCAATACTGAATATCATCTGGCTGCTGCTGGGCGGCATCTGGCTGGCGGCGGGGTATTTCCTGGCCGGCATCATTTGCTGCGCGCTGATCATCACCATTCCCTTCGGCATCGCGTCCTTCCGGATTGCCGGGTACGCGCTGTGGCCGTTCGGCAGGAAGGTGGTGGACAAAGGCGGCCGCACCTATGTAATGTCGACGCTGGGCAACATCATCTGGATCCTGGTGGCCGGGATCTGGATCGCCATCGGGCACGTGGCTACGGCCATCGCGCAGGCGGTGACGATCATCGGCATCCCCATGGCGATCGCCAACCTGAAAATGATTCCGGTATCCCTGACGCCGCTGGGCAAGGAAATTGTGCCCACGGACCGTCCGTTCATCGGCTATGACAAGCAGTACCCGGTCATCGGTTACGACCGGAAGTACCCGGAGTACGGACGCTAGAGCGATTATTCGACGTTGAGCCGGCGTGCATCGCTAACCCCGGGATTGCGGCGAGCGACGGACTGCACTCGGAAGCGCCGACCGGTGATGTCCGACGGGACAACCCGGACAAAGTTGTTCTTCTCGCCGCCCTGCCAGGGAAATAGGGGCAGCATGGACGAGGCCAAGACGTCTTCAATGCCGCTCAGGCGCTCGGCGGGACCCTTGAGGACCACGCTCCAGGCCATATTGGTTGCCGGGTTGTAGCCGTCCGTCTCAAACGCGACGTTGACGCCGGAGAGCGCACCATCCAGTTTCGTGCCCCGCGCGGTGCGGAAAACGATGGAGCCATGATCGACGACGTAGTTGATGGGAAAAATCTCCGGATGCCCTTCCACAACCACTGCGAGCCGGCCGAAATCGGTACTGCGGAACATTTCCCAGCACTGGCTGGAGGAAAGGTTTTCAATGCCCTGAGATGCCTCTAGTGCCGTCATGACCACAGTCTATTTGAGCTGGAGGTCAGGAAGATAGCCCCGGTCAGCGCCACCTTGCCAGCCTTCGCAGGGTGCAGCAGCAGTGCCCTCGGAAGCATCATTCATCGGGGAAAACAGGTGCAATCTCCCTGCGGATGTGCTGGAATTACCTGCATAGCCGTTCAGGCTATTTACTCATGGGCCGGACACATCCATCTGCCTGGGGAGGCAGTGCCTGTGCCCTATTTTCAGGAGGCAGCAATGTCTGAGCTCACAGCCGACTTGTCCGGAGAGTGGCGGTTTGATCCGGCACATACCCGCATCGGATTTTCCACCCGGCACGCTATGGTCACCAAAGTACGGGGTGCCTTCAACGAGTTTGACGGGATCATCCATGCGGATGTGGAAAATCCGTCCAATTCGTCAGTCAAGCTCACCATCAAAGTAGCCAGCATTGATACGCGCAGCGAACAGCGGGACGGGCACCTGCGGACCAACGACTTTTTCGACGCACCGAATTACCCGGAGATCACCTTCGTCAGCACGCAGATCGATCAGGTGGACGATCGCAATTTCATCGTCAACGGGGACCTCACCATCCGCGGCATCACCAAGCAGATTTCCATTCCCATCGAGTTCGTCGGCGTCGAACGGGACCCGGGCGGACAACTGCGCGCCGGTTTCGAAGGCACCCGCCGGATCAACCGCCAGGATTTTGGCGTTAAGTGGAACACGGCGATGGACTCCGGCGGGGTACTGGTGTCCGACCGGATTGTGCTCGAATTCGAGGTCTCTGCGGTGAAAGTTGAAAACAGTGCGGACGACGGCGGATAGGACGCCTGGCCACGTTACAGGGCGAAGACCGACACCAGGGCGGCGAAACCTCGGCCGCTGATTTCGGGCGGGCGCGTAACATCGTCTTGCGGCTCGCCCGGAACCCCCGTGGCTGCTTCATCCTGCGGAGTGCTGCCGGCGACGGTGTCGAATGGCGCCAAGGTCCGCGTAGCGTTTCCATCCAGAACCTGTGCCTGTCCCTGCAGCAGCACAAGGAACTGGTCCGGCTGGAGGGGCAGCGGTTGTTTCTTGGATAACTCTGCAATGAGGACGCCGGCACCGAAGGAATCCTTGCGGGTCATGACGTTCAGGGCACGGCAGGCACCGGTAGGAAGCGCACATGAGGTGGTGCTGTCGCCGTCGAACCTAAAAGGGCGGAACCGCTCCAGCCGGCGCGCAACGCCGTCGACCGTCAGTTCAACAACGTCCCCTTCGACCACGGTGAAAGTGCGCTCCATGCCGGGGAATGAGGAGAAGGCGCTGGCCGCCGCAATGTCGGCGATGCTCAGCCGCCACACCGGCTCCGTTGCTGTGCCACCCAACGCAATCTTACGCGTAACGCCGCCGCCATTGCGCCAGGGCTGCACTTTCAACGACGCGAATTCAATGATGCGCATGTTTTCCTTTATCGCTCAGAGGTGTCTGTCCCAGTTCAACACATAGACGTCCTCATGCTCGTCATCGGCCGACAGATCCAGGCCAGGTGCCCGTATGAAACCCAGACCTGCAACAATTTTTGCGGAGGCGACATTGCGGGGCTTGACCCGGGCCATGATGGGCGGCAACTCCAACAGTTCGTTCACATGCACGACGACGGCGCGGACTGCTTCGGTCCCGTAGCCTTTTCCCCACGAGCGGTGTTCCAGGCGGTAGTACAGATTAAGGACTGGACGGTCGTCGAGCAGCACATGTTTGACGCCGACAAAACCAATCGGGTCAGTGCGGTCAGGCAGCCGGACGGCAAAGTAGCCCACGCCGTGACGGTCCCACTGGTCCTCCCAATGCGCGAACAGGCCTTCTGCTTCTTCGCGCCAGCCCAGCGCGTCGCCGGGATTGTGCCGGGTGGTCCGCCGGTCGGAGAGGAGCCGGAACATGGCGTCCACGTCCTCGCCCCGTGGCCTGTTGAGGATCAGTCGCTCAGTCTGCAGCGTTGTTTCCATCGCCTGCCTGCCGTGGCCTTGCCGGAATTCCTGCCATGACACCAGCGTAGTCGCGTCACGCGAGGTGCCGTACTCGCTATCCGGCAGGTTTCCTTCACGTACCTGTTTTGCGATGCCACGATAGGAGTGGCCGGCGTCGGGGAGGCTGTGGATAACTTTACTTTCAAAGTTGAGCGTAGTACACTCAACTTAGTTGCGTTGAAGTCATGCACAACAGTCGATGGAAGGGAGCTTGTGTTGGACGCAAAATTCACTACCAAGAGCCAGGAGGCTCTCTCCTCCGCTGCCATGAACGCCTCGACGGCGGGGAACCCCCAGGTTGAGCCGGCGCATCTACTCAAGGCGCTGATGGACCAGCGTGAAGGTGTCGCCGTCGCACTGCTCAAAGCTGCGGGCTCTGATCCGGATGCGGTCAGCGTCCAGGCCAGTTCTGCCATCAAAGCCTTGCCGGCATCGTCCGGGACTTCGGTGGCCCAAGCACAGTACTCGCGCGGCATACTGCAGGTCATCAATGTGGCGAAGCAGGAGGCCGAAAAGCTGGGTGACTCCTACATTTCCACCGAACACCTGCTGCTGGGGCTGGCCGCTGACTCGGCTGCCACAGGGACAATTCTGCAGGGTGCCGGCGCTTCGCATGAAGCACTGCGGGCGGCGCTGCCCGGCGTGCGCGGCGACCGCAAGGTGGACAGTGCCGACCCGGAAAATACCTTCCAGGCCCTGGAGAAGTTTGGCGTGGATCTGACCGCCATTGCACGCTCCGGCAAGCTGGACCCT
Organism: Arthrobacter sp. B055-34; assembly: GCF_059090425.1. Taxonomy (NCBI): domain Bacteria; kingdom Bacillati; phylum Actinomycetota; class Actinomycetes; order Micrococcales; family Micrococcaceae; genus Arthrobacter; species Arthrobacter sp. B055-34. The sequence continues at coordinate 97,877 of NZ_JBNHFQ010000007.1, read as the reverse complement.
GTGATCGGGCGCGACTCCGAAATCCGGCGCGTTGTCCAGGTTCTCTCGCGCCGGACTAAGAACAACCCCGTACTGATCGGTGAGCCGGGCGTCGGCAAGACCGCGGTGGTGGAAGGCTTGGCGCAGCGCATAGTCGCCGGCGATGTCCCGGAGTCTCTGCGGGGCAAGACACTGATCAGCCTCGATCTGGGCTCCATGGTGGCCGGCGCCAAATACCGCGGCGAGTTCGAGGAACGGCTGAAGGCCGTACTGGAGGAAATCAAGAATTCGGACGGACAGATCGTTACCTTTATCGACGAACTCCACACCGTCGTCGGTGCCGGTGCGTCAGAAGGATCCATGGACGCGGGCAACATGCTCAAGCCCATGCTGGCCCGTGGCGAACTGCGCATGATCGGTGCCACCACGCTGGATGAATACCGCGAGAACGTGGAGAAGGATCCGGCCTTGGAACGCCGCTTCCAGCAGGTGTACGTAGGGGAACCCAGCGTGGACGACACCATCGGCATCCTCCGCGGCCTGAAGGAACGTTACGAAGCGCACCACAAGGTTTCCATTGCCGATTCGGCTTTGGTCGCCGCGGCGACCTTGTCCAACCGCTATATCGCCGGCCGGCAACTGCCGGACAAGGCGATCGATCTCGTGGACGAAGCCGCCTCCCGGCTGCGGATGGAAATCGACTCGGCTCCCGAGGAGATCGACCAGCTCCGCCGTGCCGTCGATCGGCTGACCATGGAGGAACTGGCCCTCGCCGATGAAACGGACGTGGCGTCGCAGGAGCGGCTTGAGGTTTTGCGCGCTGACATGGCTGACAAGAAGGAGCAGTTGGCCGCGCTCAATGCCCGCTGGGAAGCCGAGAAGGCCGGCTTGAACCGGGTTGGTGACCTGAAGGCGAAACTCGATGAGCTGCGGAGCCTCGCGGACAAGGCCCAGCGCGACGGCGACCTGGCCGAAGCCTCCCGTATTCTCTATGGCGAAATCCCGGCCTTGCAGAAGGACCTGGATGCTGCCCAGGCAGCCGAAACCGAGACAGAAGCACCTGAACTCATGGTGTCTGAGGAGGTTGGTGCGGACGACATCGCCGAGGTCATTTCGGCGTGGACCGGAATTCCTGCCGGGCGCATGCTGCAGGGAGAGTCGCAGAAGCTGCTCCAGATGGAACAGTTCATCGGCGGCCGCCTGATCGGCCAGACGAAGGCGGTAGCATCTGTGTCCGACGCGGTCCGGCGCGCCCGCGCTGGCATCAGCGATCCGGATCGGCCCACCGGCTCCTTCCTGTTCCTAGGGCCCACGGGTGTCGGCAAGACTGAGCTGGCCAAGGCGCTGGCGGACTTCCTGTTCGACGACGAGCGCGCGATGGTCCGGATCGACATGAGCGAGTACTCGGAAAAGCATTCCGTGTCCCGTCTCGTGGGTGCCCCTCCGGGCTATGTCGGTTACGAAGAAGGCGGCCAGCTGACCGAAGCGGTTCGCCGCCGGCCGTACTCCGTAGTGCTGCTGGACGAAGTCGAGAAGGCGCATCCGGAAGTGTTCGACATCCTGCTTCAGGTGCTCGACGACGGACGGCTCACCGACGGCCAAGGCCGCACCGTTGACTTCCGCAACGTGATCCTTGTGCTGACCTCCAACATGGGTTCCCAGTTCCTGGTTGACCCGATGCTGGACGACGGGCAGAAGCGCGAAGCGGTTATGAAGGTGGTCAACGCGAGCTTCAAGCCAGAGTTCCTGAACCGGCTGGATGACGTGATCATGTTTGATCCGCTGAGCATCGAAGAGCTGTCCCGCATCGTGGACCTGCAGGTACAGTCGCTCGCGGCCCGGCTCAATGAGCGCCGACTCACCCTGGAGGTGACGGACGCAGCCCGTGAGTGGCTCGCGTTGACTGGCTTTGATCCGGCGTACGGTGCCCGTCCGCTGCGCCGCCTGGTGCAGCGGGAGATCGGCGACCGGTTGGCCCGCGGCCTGCTCGCCGGCGACATCTCGGATGGTGACACCGTCCTGGTGGACGTCGCCGATGCCTCCCTCGAGGGCGGTGTCGAAGGCCTGACCGTCCGGGCGAAGTAGCACCCGCCCTGCGCAAAGCAGCAGAGCCTGCCCCGGTTATAGGGCAGGCTCTGCTGCTGCTTTGCTGGTTGTCTTCGGCGCCGGCGCCGTAGCGCTTATTCGCCGATCAGGGACGCCGAGATGTTGTTGCCCTCGTCGGAGATGACAAAGCAGTCGATGCGGCGGTCACCTTCCTGCCAGGTGCCTTCCGACGGCATGCCATAGGAATTGCGCAGGTTCCCGTACTCGTCGGCATTGTCATTCAGCTCAATGGCTGAACAGAATTCCTCGGCCTGTACGTTGAGTTCGTCCTTGCCCGGGAATTCGTCGGCCTCTTCATAGAAGTACGTGCCGACGAGCTGGGCAGCATGCGGGGTCTCGCAGCTGACGACGGTGGCATTCTGCGTGGCCGCTTCGAAGTCGATGAAGCACTGGCCCTCTTTGAAGTCGAACGGCGAAACGTCTTCCGCAATGATCCCGTCCGCGCCCGGCGACTCCTCCGCAACGGCCGGTGAGGAGCTCGTGGCGGTACCCGTTGGTTCGCCGCCCCTGTTGAGGAGGCTGATGATGATCACCGCGATAATCACGATGGCGGCGGCAATGCCGAGGCCAATGAACAGCAGGGCTTTGCCCCGCGGTCTGTCGGCGCTGCCAGGGGCTACTGGCGGTTTCTTCCCGGAGGTTGGCTGGCCGATTGAATACCACGTGTTCTGCGGGGTATCTCCGTCGGAAGTTCCCGGAGCAGGATCCCATTGCGACGGCGGTACGCTGCCGGGATTCTCGGCGGGCGGGGGAGTGGCTGCACGGGGCTGCGCCTCGGCGTTGCCTCCTGTCCACACAGGCGGGCTGGCATCGGCGGTTGCCTCCTCGGAGGCAGGGGCGCCGCCCTCTGCGTGTTGCGCCGCGGCAGAAACCTGGACCGCGTCGAAGATCCGATCCCACTGTTTGCCATCGGTGGCCTCCGGGGCCCATTGCGGCTCTGGCGACACCGCTTCCAGACTCAGGCCAGCATTGGTTTCGTCGCCGGACACGGCAGCGGGCGCGGTATCGCCGGCCGCCGCGCCGGCAGGTGCGGTCCCTGCTGCGGTTGCCGGAACATCCGGGCTTTGGCCACGGCCGAGTTGCTGACCGGCCGCTTCGGCTTCTTTGGCCGCAGCCTCGGTTTCGGCGGCAACGGCATCAAGCTCGGCTTCCTGCGCGGCATCGTTGCCGATCCGGGCCTGGTCGAGCTTGGGCTCCGAAAATTTCAGCTCTTCGGGGTTCGTCTGAAGCTCCGGCTCCGCGACGGGCGCGGCATCAGCCTCCGGTTCGGCCGCCGGGGCGGCGTCGTCTGGCTTTTTGCCTTGTTCGCTCATGGGGAAAATTGCCTTCCTGATACCTGCCCCGCGTTCTGCGGAAATTTCCGTTACTCCCGACTTTAGCCAACTATCAGGCGCCAATGCAGGTTATCGCGACGGGACCGGGCTGTGACGGACCGGATTTTGCGAACTTCGCTGCCTGTGCTGCGGCAACGGGACCTGCAGAAAGCATGTACCCTAGATATACGACAGAATTGATCAAACATTCCGGGGCCTCGCTCGTCGCCCGAGCGACCACCTCCGGATCGAGGCGATAAAGGGGGTCACGCCATGGGGCGCGGCCGTCAAAAGGCAAAAGCAACCAAGCAGGCTCGGGAGATGAAGTACTTCACCCCGAACACTGACTACACGGCGCTACAGCGTGAGCTGGCAGCGTCTAAGAGTAGTGCCTCCAGCCGGTATCCGGAGGAACCGGCTGAGCCGGACTATTCGGCGTATGAGGACAAGTACGCAGATCAATTCGACGATGAGGACGAGGAAACTCGCCGCATCGGCTGAGCATCGCCGGGCAGTTGCCGGCACTTTCAGCATTGAATCTCATCTCTTAGCGGCGTGCCCGGCGCGCCGCTAAGAGGCGTTTAACGGCAGGCTGACATCGACCTCCGCATTGCCATCCCACACTCCGAGGACCCGGCGGAACCGGCTGTCCGAGTCCGGGCGCATGTCCACCAATGCCGCCTGCCGCACCAAGACCTCGTCGCCGGGCTGAAGCCGGCCCTCGGTATGGCTGACATGTGGCCGGAAATATTTGCCGGTATGGTGCGGGCTCAGGACATGAGCATCGGGACCAACAGCAGCAAGACATTCCTCATGCAGGCGCTGCAGGCTGGGCACCGGTTCCACCAGCGAGACGTGCACCGTGCCGTTGCGGCCGAAATAGTCGTCCGCGCCGATCCGCACCCCGAAGCCCAGGTGTCGTGTCAGCGCCGGACCGAGGCGGCCCATGACGACGTCGGCGCTTTCTTTCGTGTCAAAGCGTGCCAAGGTTATGTGCAGCGGCCATCGTGAACGCTCGAACGTGAGACCGGCAGCAACCGGCTGCACAAAAACAACGACGACGAATGCTCCCATGTGCCCAGTCTGGCACCCGGGACCCGGTGAGGCTATGCGTAGTTGCCGACGAGGTGCACGGCTCCGCCGTCGACACCCTTGGCGCCCTGGACGAAGTCCGGCCCGGACAGCGAGCCATCAACAGCACCGACGGTGCCCATGGCCCACGCGGTCATGCCGCGCTCGTTCAGCCGTGCCAGTGCGGCATCGGCGCCGGCAGCGTCCACGATGGCAACCATGCCCACCCCGAGGTTCAGGGTCCGTTCCAGGTCTGCCTGCGGGACATTGCCGAGCTGGGCGACAAGCTTGAAGATGGCGGGCAGTTCCCACGTTGAACGGTCCACGGTGGCCATCAGGCCCTGCGGCAGCACGCGCGCAAGATTCGCAGCGAGACCGCCGCCGGTCACGTGGCTGAAGCCATGCACGCCGGCCGCCTCGTACCGTGCCAGATCGAGGCAGTCCGCTGCGTAGACCTTGGTCGGTTCGAGGAGCTCCTCGCCAAGAGTCCGGCCCAGTTCGGAGACCTGGCGGTCGAGGGCCCAGCCGGCGTGGTTGATCACGCGGCGGACCAGCGAATAGCCATTGGAATGGATGCCCGAGGAAGCCATGGCGATAACCACGTCCCCGTCCTTGACCCGGTCCGGGCCCAGCAGGTTGTCGTCTTCCACCACGCCGGTGGCTGCGCCTGCGACGTCGTACTCGTGTTCACCCAGCAGGCCGGGGTGTTCCGCCGTTTCGCCGCCGACCAACGCGGTACCGGCGACTTCGCAGGCGGCCGCGATGCCGCGGACGATGGCGGCGATGCGTTCGGGGACAACCTTGCCGCAGGCGATGTAGTCGGTCATGAACAGCGGCTCGGCGCCGACCACGACGATGTCGTCCACGACCATGCCGACCAGGTCAAAGCCGATCGTGTCATGGATGTCCATGGCCTGCGCGATGGCGACCTTGGTGCCGACGCCGTCTGTGGAGGTGGCCAGCAGGGGCTTGCGGTACTTCAGGAGCGCGGAGACATCGTAGAGCCCGGCGAACCCGCCGACCCCACCGATGACGTTGGAGTTGTGAGTGGCCTTGATAGCACCCTTCATCAGCTCAACGGCTTTGTCGCCGGCTTCAACGTCAACGCCGGCGCTGGCATAGGTGATCTGGCTGGCGCCCAGGTCAGGGGAGGTCATACTCGCTCTTTCTTGTCATCGTCAGTCAGGAGGTTTTCCAAATCCGAGTCCGGGCCCGGGTCGCAGGAGCCGTGCTCCTGTTCGTCGGCATTCGGCCGTTCGAGCAGGTTCTTGCCGCGGCGGCTGGCGTCCGGCAGTTCGATCGGGTATTCGCCGGTGAAGCAGGCGGTGCACAGCTTCTCGCGCGGCTGCTCGGTGGCTTCGATCATGCCGTTTTCGGAGATGTAGCCCAGCGAGTCGGCGCCCAGCGAGGCGCGGACTTCGGCCACGCCGATTCCGTTGGCGATCAGTTCGGCGCGGCTGGCGAAGTCGATGCCGTAAAAGCACGGCCATTTGATGGGCGGCGAGGAGATCCGGACGTGGACCTCCGCCGCGCCGGCTTCGCGGAGCATGCGAACCAGCGCCCGCTGGGTGTTGCCGCGGACAATCGAGTCGTCGATGACGACCAGGCGCTTGCCCTGCACCACGCTGCGGAGCGGGTTCAGCTTCAACCGGATGCCCAGCTGGCGGATGGTCTGGCTCGGCTGGATGAAGGTCCGGCCGACGTACGCGTTCTTGACCAGGCCCTGTCCGTAGGGGATGCCGGATTCCTCGGCATAGCCGATGGCCGCCGGCGTGCCTGATTCCGGCGTCGGAATTACCAAATCAGCGTCAACGGGGTGTTCCTTGGCCAGACGGCGGCCCATCTCGACGCGTGCGGCGTGGATGCTGCGGCCGTTGATGGAGGTGTCCGGGCGGGCCAGGTAGACGTATTCGAAGACACAGCCAGCGGGTTTCTTCTCCGCGAAGCGCTGGGAGCGGAGGCCGTTCTCGTCGATGGCGATGAACTCGCCGGGCTCGACTTCGCGCACAAACGAGGCGCCGACAATGTCGAGGGCAGCGGTTTCGGACGCGACCACCCAGCCACGTTCCAGCCGGCCGAGGACCAGCGGGCGGACACCGGACTCATCCCGTGCCGCGTAGAGGGTTCCTTCGTCCATGTAGGTGAAGCAGAAGGCGCCGCGCAGTTTCGGCAGCAGCTCCATGGAGCGCTCTTCGAGGCTCTGGCCGGGCTCGCCCGCCATCAGCGCTGTCACCAAGGCAGTGTCCGTAGTGTTGCCCTGGGCCAGCTCGCCGCGGTCCGGCTTGCCGAATTTCTCGATGACCTTGTCGTAGAGGTCGGCGGAGTTGGTCAGGTTACCGTTGTGCGCCAGCGCTACGGTGCCCGTAGCGGTTGCGCCGAGGGTCGGCTGCGCGTTTGCCCAGGTTGAGCCGCCCGTAGTGGAGTAGCGGCAATGGCCGACGGCGATATGGCCGTTCAGCGTGTTCAGCGTCGTCTCGTCGAATACCTGGGACACCAGCCCCATGTCCTTGTAGACATTGATGCGCTTGCCGTCGCTCGTGGCGATACCTGCGGACTCTTGTCCGCGGTGCTGCAGAGCGTACAGTCCGTAGTAGGTAAGTTTTGCTACTTCTTCGCCTGGGGCCCAGACTCCGAAGACGCCACAGGCATCCTGGGGTCCCTTTTCGCCGGGGAGAAGATCATGGGAAAGTTTTCCGTCACCGCGTGCCACCTCAGTATTGTCTCACGCTAATAACGGACCCGGGCAACGGATTACGGCAACTAAGGCCGGCCGGGCGCGCCGTCCTTGGGCCCGGAGGGGTTCAGCGTGAGCAACGGCACTGGGGATGAACCGTGGATGCGGCCGGCGGCCGGGTAAATCCGGCTCAGCGCTCTTCTTGTTCCGGGTCCGTCTGTTCCGGGGTTTCCACAGCCATCATTTTCTCGCTGCGCTTGATGCTGATCCGGTCCAGGATCAGGACAACCAGGGCGCCGAGGAGCATGCCCGCGATGCCGAAGAGCACGGCCAGGAAACCGAAAATGGAGCTGCGGGTGAACTCGGCGTTTTCCGGGCCTGTGTAGGCGGAGATGGCGGCCACGATGATACCGAGGACAATTCCGAGGCCCATGAACGGACCGAATTTGGGGGCGCGGCGCAACCGCACTTCGCGACGGTTGGGGGAACCTGGCCCGGCCGGCTCGCGGGGCTCGGCTGGTTCAGCGGGAACGTGCTCGGAACTCATGCTTCAAGCCTACCGGCTGCCGGAAGCGCCGTGGTCCGGAGCGAAAAGCGGCAGCAGATCCGCCAGTTCAGCCCGCAGTCCCGAGGCAGAAACCTTTCCGCTTTCGACGGCGGTGCTCCAGTTTTCGGTGCCGGTCACCAGCGCCAGCCAGGTGGCGCCGTCGCATTCCACCACGTTGGGAGGTGTGCCGCGGGTGTGCCGCGGGCCCTCGATGCACTGAGTGACGCCGAACGGTGGTACCCGCACTTCCACGCTGTTGCCCGGCGCGCGCTCCGCGAGTTCCTCGAGCGAAAACCGCACGGCCGTGGCGGTGGTTTTGCGGTCCATCGCCCCGCCCAGCCACGCGCCCAGGGCGGCGTGGCCGTCGGCAGCCGTGATCCGCCGTCGTACTCCCATTTTTTCTTCGCTTCCCGGCCGGTCAGTCCAGCAGCGCCATCACCGGAGCAGCGAGCCGGATCCGGCCCACCGGTTCGCCGCCGCCGAGCACGGGTTTGACCACTTTCTCCAGGACCGGGCCGACCTTCTCCGCGTCGAGGGCGCCGGCGGCAGCCAGCAGCGTGAGTCCCACCAACGACGCCGCCCGGGCGCCGCCGTCGAGAATCTTCACGGCAACGGAGACACCTGTGTCGGTGCCCATCATCATTACGCCTTCGGCGCCGAGCTTGGCGATGATCTCCAGGTCCTCCATGACCACGGTGTTTTCCTGGCCGTGGCCCTGGACCGCCCAGGGGTAGTCCACCATCGCGGTGGCGATCGTGGCCGCGCGGGCGTCCGCGTTCTTGTCCGAGGGGGCCTTGGCCAGCTTGCCGACGGCGCGCGCCAGCCCGGTCAGCGACACGGCGGGCACCGGGGCGCCGCAGCCGTCCGTGGCCAGATGGGAGATCCGCTCGCCGGTGTACTCCTCGATAATCTCCATCACGCGGCGCTGCAGCGGGTGGTTCGGATCCAGGTACGTCTTGGTGTCCCAGCCGTTTTCCGCACAGGCCCACAGGAACCCGGCGTGCTTGCCGGAGCAGTTGAACGCCACGCGCTGCCGGCCGCGGTCGGTACGCACCAGCCAGCCCCGCGCCGTCTCGTCCTGCGGCCAGGCCGCCGGGCACTGCAGGTCTTCGTCGGTGAGGTCGGCGGCCTTCAGCATGCCGTTGACCACATCCATGTGTTCCAGCGAGCCGGTGTGGCTGGCGCAGGCCAGGGCGACCTGGACGCCGCGCAGCGGGACGCCGGACTGCATCGAGGCGAGGGCCTGGAACGGCTTGAGCGCGGAGCGCGGGAAGATCGGCGCGTTGATGTCGCCGAGTTCGGTGACCACGGAACCGTCCGCGGCCATCACGACGGCCGAGCCCAGGTGGCGGGACTCGATGAAGCCATTGCGTTCCACGACTGCCAGTTCGACGGCGTCGGCAGCTTTAAAGGTTTCGGGCATGCCCCTAAGTGTAGGTGGCGGCTGGGGCGGCTGAAACAACTTCGGGCAGCGCGCTCCCGCCCAGTACGCTTAGACGTTGTGAAGGTACTTGTGATTGGCCCCGGCGGCCGCGAGCACGCAATTGTCCGAGCCCTGCTGACCGACCCCTACGTGACCGAGGTGCATGCAGCGCCCGGAAACGCGGGCATCGCGCAGATAGTGCCCACCTATGACATTGACGCCAACGACGCGGCAGCAGTGCTGGCGCTCGCGCAGCGGCTGGAGTCGGATCTGGTGGTTATCGGACCGGAGGCCCCGCTGGCGGCGGGCGTGGCGGATCCGCTGCGCGAAGCGGGCATCGCGGTCTTCGGGCCGAGTAAGGAAGCGGCCCGGCTTGAAGGCTCCAAGGCCTTCGCCAAACAGATCATGGCCGCGGCCAACGTGCCCACGGCGATGGCCAGGGTGGCCGTCAACGCGGAGGAAGCCGCCGCAGCGCTGGACACCTTCGGCGCTCCCTACGTGGTTAAGGATGATGGTCTGGCCGCGGGCAAGGGCGTGGTGGTCACCGAGGACCGCGTCGAGGCGCTGGCCCACGCACAGTCCTGCTTTGACGCCGGCGGGGAAGTGGTGATCGAGGAATACCTGGATGGCCCGGAGGTCTCCCTCTTCGTGATTTCCGACGGCGAGCGGGCCGTTCCGCTGGTGCCGGCGCAGGACTTCAAACGGATTTACGACGGCGACGAAGGCCCGAACACGGGCGGCATGGGCGCCTACACGCCGCTGGAGTGGCTGCCGCGGGGCTTCGTTGACGAGGTCATGGCGCGCGTGGCGATGCCGACGATCACCGAGATGGCCAACCGCGGCACGCCCTTTGTCGGCGTCCTGTTCTGCGGCCTGGCGGTGACCAGCCGCGGCCTACGCGTGATCGAATTCAACGCACGCTTCGGTGACCCCGAGACCCAGGCGGTGCTCGCGCGGCTGCGCACTCCGCTGGGCGGGCTGCTGCTCGCCGCGGCCAAGGGCGAGCTGGACCCGTCCGAACAGCTGAACTGGTCCAGGCGCAGTGCCGTGACCGTGGTTGTCGCTTCGGAGAATTACCCGGGCAAACCCCGGACGGGTGACCGGATCCGCGGCCTGAAGAAGGCCAACGCCCTCGAGGACGTACACGTAATCCACGCGGGCACCGCCCTGGACGAGCACCGCAAGGTGGTCAGCGCCGGCGGGCGGGTGCTCGCGGTCGTCGCCCTGGGTGAAGACCTGGTGGAGGCGAGGGAAAAAGCCTACGACGCTGTGGAACTGATCCACCTGGACGGTTCGCAGTACCGCACGGACATCGGACTTAAGGCGGCCAACGGCGAGATCGTCCTGCCCGGCCAGCGAAACGAAACAGCAGCAAAGGATCTGGCATGAACTTCAACCCCGAACACCTGGAGCTGCCCGGCTGGACCCACGTGTACTCCGGCAAGGTGCGCGACCTATATATTCCGGCGCAATCGGCCGAGGGCTCCGCACAGTCCAACAACAAATCCGCGGCGCGGCACCGGCTGCCGGACCCGATGGATGATGCACAGACGGTGCTGGTAGTGGCCAGTGACCGGATCAGCGCGTACGACCATGTGCTGAGTACTCCGATTCCGGACAAGGGACGGGTCCTGACCCAGCTGAGCCTGTGGTGGTTCGAGCAGCTTGAGGGCGTGGCCAACCACGTAGTGTCCACCGATGTTCCCGAGGCCGTTGCCGGCCGTGCGATGGTCTGCAAGAAGCTGGACATGTTCCCGGTGGAATGCATCGCCCGCGGCTACCTCACCGGCTCCGGCCTGGCGGAGTACCGCGAGTCCCGCACGGTCTGCGCCATCCCGCTGCCCGAAGGACTGGTAGACGGTTCCCGCCTGGAGCCGGCCATCTTCACGCCCTCGGCGAAGGCCGAAGTGGGCGAACACGACGAGAACATTACGTACGACGCCGTGGTGTCCATGGTGGGCGACGATATTGCCGCGCAGCTGAGCAAGAAGACGCTGGAGATCTACCGCCGCGCCGAGGAGATCGCCCGTGAACGGGGCATCATCCTGGCCGATACCAAGGTGGAGTTCGGCATGGATCCGGAAACCGGGGAAATCACCCTGGGCGATGAGGTCCTGACACCGGATTCCTCCCGCTTCTGGGACGCGGCCACTTATGCCCCGGGACAGGCCCAGCCGTCCTTCGACAAGCAGTTTGTCCGGGACTGGCTCACCTCGGAAGAATCCGGCTGGGACAAGGCGTCGGACACGCCGCCGCCGGCCCTGCCGGAGGACATCGTGGAGAAGACCCGGGCCCGTTATATAGAGGCGTACGAGCGGCTCACGGGCCGGCAGTTCTCCTGACCACAGGCATAACGCGGCTTGCAGAGCCAGGTTCGCTGACGGGGCGGGCAACTAAGTATCCCGCCTCGTCAGCCGCCACTCCTGCCTCCCGTTCGGCTGCGGCGAGCAGCCGCCCGAATTCGGTAACGGCTCCGGCATAGGCCGCCAGTTCCTCGCTGCCTCGGCTGTATCCGCCCGTTCCGTGCTGCCCTGGGCCAGGCCGCAGCAGTTCGGCGCGCCGCATCCCGCGCAGCATGGCAGCAGTTGCAGGGTTGGCCGCGTCGCTCAGGGCCGGGGCAGCGGCCGCGGCGGCTGGATCCAGCTCGTACTGCAGCCACCGTTTGATCAGCGCATCATGGTGCGCGGCCAGGGGCGCTGCAGCATTCGTACCCGCGGCTTGGCTCCCCGCAAGCCACCGGCGGCGCAGATGCAGGCCTGCCGGAACCAGCGTCAGCAGCAGCAGGGCCATCAGGACCGATGCCGCGGTGGCACTGAGGGCCGATGCCAGGAAGACGAGCGTCAGGGCACAGGAGAGGCCGGCAAAGGCGTACCAGAAGGTATTGTCCAGGTCATCCGGACGGTCGATTCCCCGCCCGGCGGCCCACGTGGTCGCCGCGATAATGGCGACGACGGCCAGTCCGGCGAGCAGCAGTTGACCGAAGTCCGTGAGGTTCATGGCCGGGACCTCCTAACTGCACAGCCCTTTAAGCCATTGCAGTACGGACCGGCACGTAAGTCAATGCCCCTCGTAGCCCACCACGGCGTCTAGACGGCGGAGCCGCAGTGCCTTGGGCAGCAGCCGCATGGTGGTATTGCGTGCCTTGCGCAGCGGCGCGGAGTCCAGCTGGGCCAGGCGCGCCATGGTGCGTGAGCGTTGCACTATTTCGTTGGCCCGCGGCGCCCGGATCGATTCGTATTCCACCAAACCGTCGGCAATGGAATCCTTGCCCGCCAGCGCGTCTGCCAGCGCGACGGCGTCTTCCAGCGCCTGGCAGGCGCCCTGCCCCAGGAAGGGGAGCATGGGATGGGCCGCGTCACCGACCAGCGTGGCCGACCGCCCGGACCAGACCGGCTCCGGCTTCCGGTCAAAGAGCTCGTGCGCGATGATGGCGCTTTCCTCGGTCTTCACCAGAACGGACTCGATGCCCGGGTGCCAATGGGCGAAGTTCTCGATCGCCGTCATCTTCCACCCGTCGTGGCCGGCGTCTGCCAGCTCTTCGTTGGGCGCGGTGGCATACCAGTAGATGCGGTTCCCGGAGAGGGGAGTGGCACCGAAAACGCCGCCGTCTCCCCACATTTCGCCCCACGGGACGGAGTCGAGGTCCAGCCCCGCCGCGTCGCACACGCCGCGGAAGGCCGTGGTCCCCGAGCTGCGCGGTTTATCACGGCCGATCAAGGCAGGGCGGACCACCGAGTAGAGACCCTCCGCGCCGACCACCAGTTCGGCGCTCTGCCGGCCGCCGTTGTCGAGTTCGACAGTACTTCTGGGAAAGCCGGGTTGGAAGCCGACGGCGTTGAGGCCCAGGTGCACCGTGTTGACCTCCAGGGGCTTGGCCAGAATGGCGGTGAGGTCCGCGCGGTGGATCATCTGGATAGGCAGACCGTAGCGGCGCCGGACATCCAGCTGCTCCAGCAGCATGATCGGGTTGCCGTCCATGTCCAGCACGTCGCCCCGGACCGGAACGGCGGCCGCCAGCACCTCTTCCAGGACGCCGAGCCGTTCCAGTGCGGCCAGGGCATTGGGCCAGAGTGACAGGCCGGTGCCCGAAGGAGACAGGGTGCCGGAGCGTTCCAGTACGTGGACCTTCCAGTCCGTGTTCTGCAAGGCCAGGGCCGTGGCCAGCCCGCCGATTCCGGCTCCGATGATGATTGCCTTGCGTTCAGTTGCACCCATGCACCAATACTTTGTGTATTTGGCCGAAAGATCAAGCTGGCAAGAAGAAAGGCCCCCGGCCTGGCATTGCTGCCGGCCGGAGGCCTTTCCTGCTGGTTTCGTCGGGGTGACAGGATTTGAACCTGCGACCTCGTCGTCCCGAACGACGCGCGCTACCAAGCTGCGCCACACCCCGAAACCTTTGCTCCGCCGTCGTTGTCCACAGCAGCAAAAGCAACTGTTCAAGAATAGCGGAGAAAGGGCCGAAAGCTGAAATCGGGGACCCGGTGACGCTGGACACAGGTCCTGGAGCCGTCCCGCCGCACCTGGACGGACTCCGGGATCGTCAGGGGGAGCGGGGCGTGAGGGTCAGTAGGACCGCCTCGGGGCGGCAGGCAAAGCGCACCGGGGCCATGCGGGACGTGCCCAGCCCGGCGGAGACGTTCAACGGCACGCTGCGGCCCGCGTGCTCCCAGTACGTCAGGCCCTTGGCCCGCCACGTGGGCAGGTCGCAGTTGCTCACCAGGGCGCCGTAGCCGGGGATGCAGACCTGGCCACCGTGGGTGTGGCCGGCCAGGATGAGGTCCGGGTCGTCGGCGGTGAAGTAGTCCAGCACCCGCTGGTACGGGGCATGCGCCACGGCAATGCGCACATGGTCCGCTGCCTCGGAAGTCGAGGAGCCGTGCGGATAGCCCGTGTACCGGTCGCGGTCCAGATGCGGGTCATCGACGCCGGTAAAGTCCAGCCGGAGGCCGTGGAGCACCATGGACTGGTGGCGGTTGGTCAGATCCGTCCAGCCCGAGGTGCTGAAGGTAGCGTGCATGTGGCGCCAGGGCAGCTCCCGGTCCGCGTAGTCCTCGGGCTGGTCGGACGGGCCGGTGAAGTAGCCGAAGGGGTTCTTCAGTACCGGCGCGTAGTAATCGTTGGAGCCCGGGACAAAGACGCCGGGGAACTCGCGCAGGGGAGCGAGGGCTTCGAGCAGCGGTTCCACGGCCCGGCGGTGGCTGAGGTTGTCCCCGGTATTGACCACCAGATCCGGCTCCAGCGACGCCAGGGAACGCAGCCACTGCTGCTTGCGCTTCTGGCCGGGGGTCATGTGGATATCCGAAAGGTGCAGGATCCTCAGCGGGCGGCGTCCGGGCGGCAGGATGGCGAGGGTTTCTTCACGGACGCCGAAGAGGTTGCACTCGATCAGGCTGCCATAGGCAAATGCGGCACTGCCGGCCGCCGTGACACCAAGTGCCACGCGGCCGGCAGTGCGAAGCTGCTTGCGCAGGTGTTCAGCGTCCATGGTCAGTCGTCATCATTTCCGCCGCCGTTACCGTTGCCGTTTCCACCGTTGCCACGGCCGTTGTTGCCGTTGCCGCGGTCGTCGGATCCGCCGCCGTTGCCCGAGCCGCCGCCGTTGTTCTGGGACTGCGGGGACTGGGACTGCGCCGGGTTCACGATGCTGTTCGGCGGGTTGTCGAACGCATTCGTTTCGTAAAGCGGTGCAATCTCCATCATGTAGTCGGTCCACTGGGCGCCGGCGATGGTGGCGCCGTCCACATAGTCGCGGGTAACGCCGTTGATGGGAATGTTGTTGAGCGAATCGTACGAGGTCCAGTTACCCACCCACGATGCGGTGGCGAGGCCGGTGGTGTAGCCGACCGTCCATGTCTGCTCGGACACGTCCGTGGTACCGGTCTTGGCAGCGGCTGGGAAGCCCATGGGCCGCATGTAGCCGGGGCTGTCCGCCACGAGGTTCTCGAGCGGGATGGTCACGGCGTTGGCCACATCCTTGGAGATGGCCCGCTCGCAAGATTCCTTGGGTACTTCGTATTCTTTGCCCTGCGCATCCTTGACCGACGTCAGCGCGATGGGCTTGCAGTACATGCCGCCGCTGGCGAACGTAGCGAAGGACGCTGCCATGGTGATCGGTGCGACTTCCTGGCCGCCGATCACGAAGGACGGACTGTTGACCTCGAACGGCTCGCCGTCGACCGCGCGATGAACACCCATGCGGGTGGCGGCATCGCGGATATCGCAGAGGTCCAGGATGGCGGCCTGCGCGGCGGTGGCGGAGTTGATCGACTTTGTCAGACCTTCGCTGACGGTCATGGTCCGCTCCCAGCCGGAGATTGCGTTCTTGAAGTCCCACTTGTCGAACCAGGCCCCGGCGGGCAGGCAGCTGGCGTTCCAGTCGTAGCCGGCCGGGTACATGGTGCGGCTGGCATCGATCCGATCGTTCAGCTTCCGGCCGGACTCCAGCCACGCCACCGTGGTGAACGGCTTCATGGTCGAGCCGGGCTGGAACCCGTAGGCGGTGCCGCCCATGTCGGCATCCACGTTGAAGTTCAGCTCGGTGTTCTCGGCACCTTGTTCCGGACTGTAATTGGTGTTCTGGGCCATCGACAGGATCTTGCCGGTTCCGGGCTCCACGGTCACCATGGCCGAACCGGCCCCGGACTCGTCGCCCATGGGAACCTGCTCTTCAACGTTTTCCTGGGCGGACTTCTGGAGGCGGGAATCCAAGGTGGTCTGGATCTTCAGGCCGCCGCGGGCCAGCAGCTTGGACCGCTCGGTGGCGTCGGCGCCGAAAGCATCAGACTGCATGATGACGTGCTGCACATAGCTGCAGAAGTAGTCGGCGAAGTTCGCGGCGACACAGCCCGAACGAACCGGCTGCAGGTCGACGCCCAGGTCCGAGGCCACCGCCTTGTCATACTCTTCCTGCGTGATTTTCTGGTTGCTCAGCATCGCGGCCAGCACCGTATTGCGGCGTTCGATGGTCGCTTCCGGATTGGACACCGGATTGAAGTAGTTGGGGGACTGCACCATGCCCGCGAGCATGGCGGACTGTGCGATGTTCAGCTTGGCTGCCGGGACCCCGAAGAAGGTCTGCGCCGCGGCTTCAATGCCGTAGGTCTGGCCGCTGAAGAGCACGATGTTCAGGTAGCCCTGCAGGATCTCTTCCTTGGAGTATTCCTTTTCGACGGCGATGGCCAGCTTGGCTTCGCGCAACTTGTCGCCGATGGACTTGGTGCCGCTGATGGTCAGTTCGTCGGCGCTCTTGCCGGCGGAAGCACCGGCGTCGATGAGCACGTTGTTCACGTACTGCATGGTCAGGGTGGAAGCACCCTGCAGGTCGCCGCCGGCCACGTTGCTCATGGCCGCGCGCATGATGCCCTGCGGATCCACGCCGCCATGCTCGTAGTAGCGCACATCTTCAATGGAGATGATGGCGTTCTGCATGTGCTCCGAGACCTTGTCCAGCGTCACGGGGACGCGGTTCTCGGCGTAGAAGGTGGCAATCAGCTTGCCGTCCGCCGAGTAGATCTTGGAGGGCTGGGAGAGCGGGCTGGTCTGCAGCTCATCCGGCAGCTGGTCGAAATAGTCGATGGACGAGGTCGCTCCCACACCGGCTACGGCCGCTGCGGGCACCAGCAATCCGGCAGCGAGCACGCCGCAGAGCGCACTGATGCCAAGGAACGCCATGATTTTGCCCAGCGTTGTAGCAGTGTCAAAAAAAGGGGATTTACGAGCCGCCATGGGCTCTAGTTTACAAGCACGCGTTACGGTTGACTTATGACCAAATGGGAATACGCCACAGTTCCGCTGATTATTCACGCCACGAAGCAGATTCTGGACCAATGGGGAGAGGACGGCTGGGAGCTCGTGCAGGTAGTTCCTGGCCCCGATTCCACCAATCTCGTCGCCTACTTGAAGAGGGAGAAGCAGTAACATGACGCAGCCGCAGCAGTCCCGCATTTCCGCTGTAGAAGAGCGCCTGGCTGAACTTGGCCTGACCCTGCCCGAGGTGGTCGCTCCCGTAGCCGCCTATGTGCCCGCCGTCGTGTCCGGCGACTATGTCTACACGTCCGGCCAGCTGCCGATGGTTAACGGTGAACTGGCCGCCAAGGGCAAAGTGGGCAACGTCTCAAGTTCTGTCTCGGCGGAGCAGGCCAAAGAGCTCGCAGCCACCTGCGCCATCAACGCACTGGCCGCCGTCAAGAGCGTCATCGGGGACCTGGACCGTGTCACACGGATCGTCAAGGTAGTCGGGTTCGTGGCCTCGGAGCCGGACTTCACCGGCCAGCCGGCTGTCATCAACGGCGCTTCCGAGCTGCTTGGCAAGGTTTTCGGCGAGGCGGGCGCACATGCCCGTTCCGCCGTCGGCGTTGCCGTTCTGCCGCTCGACTCTCCGGTTGAGGTGGAACTGATTGCCGAGTTCAGCTAGTCCGCTTCGGCAGACCAAGCGGCTGTTCCGGCTTCCGCCGGACCAGCTGGAGGCCGCCCGCAGCTGGTTTGACCATGGCGAGCGCACGCCGCGCAAACCGCGGTACGCGTCGTCCGTGGTCCTGATCCGCGACAGCCCGGAGGGTACCCAGACTTACCTTGGGTACCGCTCCGGCAGTTCGCCGCTGGGCGCCATCGCGTTCCCCGGGGGAACCATCGATGACGAGGCGGACTTCGAGCCGGTGCCGTGGTACGGGCCGTCGGCGGCCAAATGGGCCCAGCTGATGGGGCTGGAAGATCATCAGCACGCCAGGGCCCTCGTGGTGGCCGCCATCAGGGAACTGTTCGAAGAGAGCGGCATCCTGCTGGCCGGGCAGGACGAGTCATCCCTGGTCGAGGGCGGCGACAGCGAGGAATGGATGCGCGCCCGCCAGGCGGTCGCAGAGCAGGAAAAGAGCTTTCCGCAGCTGCTGGACCGCTGGGGACTGGGGCTGCGCACCGACCTGTTGAAGCCGCTCTCGCGGTGGCTCAGCCCGGACTTCGCCCACCGCCGGTTCGACACAAGGTACTTCGCCGCGGCACAGCCGGTCAGCCAGCAGCCCAGCCTGCTGGCTGGCAAGGGTGTCTGGGCGTCCTGGGTCTGCGCCGGCAAAGTGATTGCCGAGCGGAGCACCTCCGCACTCGGGGATCTGGCAGACCAGGAAGACACCCGCGGGCTGAACCTCAGCGAGGTCTCCTCACCTGCGGTGGAAACCATTCTCGAAAAGATTGCTTCCGCCCGCGGCTGCATTGCCTACCTCTCCCACAAGCGGCCGCTGCGCGTCTACCATCCGGAACTGGTACTGGTGGAGGGCGAGCCGATGCTCGAAGTCGAAACCCTCACCGCCCCCGAAGGCGGTTCCCTGCAGCGCGGACGATAGAGTTTTTCGCAGTACAAATAACGACGGCGACGGTCACCTTCCAAGGTGACCGTCGCCGTCGTTATGAAAAGCGTTTAGCGGGAGCGCTGGCGCAGCCGCTGGATGTCGAGAATGACCACCGCGCGGGCTTCCAGGCGCAGCCAGCCGCGCTGGACGAACTCGGCGAGGGCCTTGTTGACGGTTTCACGCGAAGCGCCGACCAGCTGGGCCAGCTCTTCCTGGGTCAGCTCGTGGGCCACCAGGACGCCGTCCGTGGCCGGACGGCCGAAGCGGTCGGCGAGGTCCAGCAGGGCCTTGGCCACGCGGCCGGGAACGTCCGAGAAGACCAGATCGGCCAGCGAGTCATTGGTGCGGCGAAGGCGGCGGGCCAATGCCTGCAGCAGCTGGGCGGAGACCTCGGGACGGGTCTCGAGCAGGCCGCGGAGGTTTTCGTTCTTCAGGCCGGCCAGGCGGGTCTCGGAGACGGCGGTTGCCGAGGTGCTGCGGGGGCTCGGATCGAACAGTGCCATTTCGCCGAAGAGCTCGCCCGGGCCGAGGATGGCCACCAGGTTTTCGCGACCGTCGGCAGCGGTGCGGCCGAGCTTGATCTTGCCGGAGACGATGAAATACAGCTGGTCGCCCTGGTCGCCTTCACGGAACACTGAGGCGCCGCGGGAAAGATCCACTTCGGTCAGCTCGTCGGTCAGTGCGGCAAACACATCATCGTCGAGGGAAGCGAAAAGCGGTGCGCGGCGTAGTATCTCAATGTCCATGGAGTCTCCTGTTTCAGTCTTGCGGCGGTCAGCCGGCTGCTCGTCAGCTAGGCACTGCCTCCCATTTTGCCGTATGTAAAGCACTTGTGACATCTTCCACAGGCGCGTTTCGCTTAGGGATGAGGAAAATGGTGGTCAGTGCAATGGGAAGACAGCGTTGTCTGAGGTGCCATAGCGCAGAACGTCGCAGCAGCCGGGCATATTCCCAGCCTCGGATACTAGACTAATGCCTAAACTTCCGGCCCCGATGGAGACAGCTTGCTTTTTGGCCTGACGATCCTGGACATTGTCCTGATCCTGATCCTGCTCGCCTACTTGGTCGGGGGGTTGCGCAAAGGCTTCCTGGTGACGCTGGGTGGCATTGTTGGGTTTGTCCTGGGCGCCATCGCCGCGTTCCTGTCGGTTCCTTTTGTGAGCATGTGGGTGCCGGACCCCGGTTGGCGCCTGACCGCGATCATCGCCGCCGCGGTCCTGCTGGTGATCCTGGGCCACGCCATGGGCTCGGGCATTGGCCGGGCAATCCGGCGAAGGCTCGACTTTCCCCCGGTGAGACCAGTGGACCGGCTGCTGGGCGGAGCCGCCAACGTGGCCGTCGCGGCGCTTGTGATGTCGATGCTGGCCTTCAGCATCAGCGCCTTGGGTGTGCCGTTCGTCTCGCAGCAGATTGCGGGTTCGAAGGTCATCCAGACCATCGACTCACTCACGCCGGCCCCGGTAAAGTCCTTGCTGGCGCAGGCCCGCTCCATCGCCGTGCAGGACGGCATTCCCCAAGTGATCGACGGCGTGACGCCCGCCGACCCGGTGCCGGTTCCGGACGCAGGGGCGGATACAGCCGCGCTGAACGAGGCCGCCCAGTCCGTGGTGAAGATCGCCGGCACCGCGTTCCAGTGCGGACAGAACCAGACCGGCTCGGGATTCGTGATCGCGCCGGACCGCGTGATGACCAACGCCCACGTGGTTGCGTCCGTGAACGAGCCCGTGGTGGAGATACCGGACGGCCGGGTCCTGCCGGGCCGTGTGGTGCATTTCGATCCGGTTCACGATATTGCCGTGCTTGCCGTGGAAGGCCTGGACGTGCGCCCGCTGCCTGTGGGGGAGGAGCTGGCCGACGGCACGCTGGCCGCCTTCCAGGGCTACCCGGCCGGCGGCCCGTTCCAGAGCCAGCCCGCCACGGTGCAGGGCCTGTCCACCGTGCTCGTGCAGAACATCTATGGCGCTGACCCGGAGGAGCTGGAGGTCTACACACTGGCCGCCGACGTGGAACAGGGGAACTCCGGCGGCCCGCTGCTGGACCAGGACGGGCGCATTGCCGGTCTCGTTTTCGCCAAAGCCACCGACGACGTGCCGGTAGGCTACGCGCTGTCCCTGGATGAAATCCAGACGGTCATCGACAACGCCATGGTCTACCAGGAGACGGTTTCCGCCGGGCAGTGCATCCGGAAGTAGCGGCAGGCCCCCGAGCTTCCGGGCGGTGTTAGAGCCAGTCCAGCAACTGCCCGTGCGGGCCGGTGAGCGCAACCGGACGCCCGTTGTGCCGGAGCACGAATCTGCCGCGGACAAGGTCGCCGTCGATGCCCTCGGGCTCGTCGCCGGGCTGCGGCAGCACGTGCGCGCCTTCGTTGGACAGCCAGTGCACGCCAAGCTCCCGCACTGTCTGCGCGAACTTCCTCCGTTCGGGCGGAGCCAGGTAGGCCAGCACTGCTGAATGAAGTACGACGACGGCCGCTTCCGCAGGTGCCTCGGCAACCACTTCCGCAAGGCGCTGGTTAAGATCGCCGGCGACCAGCCGCGGCGGATCCTGCCGGGCTATCGCCAGGGCAGCCCGCAGCCGCTGCCGCCTGAACTCCTGTTCCGGCCAGATCAGCGCCTGGAGCCATGCGACGTCGTCGTTGTTGGTGCTGTCCAATGGATTCAGGTCGATGCCGGCCCGCCAGCTGATTGTCGGCGGCTCGGACGGAAGCGGCGCAGGTCCGGTGACGGCACAGGGCAGCACCGGGGAGTCCGGGGCCGAGGCCGGCCCCGCAAGGACAGGGCCGCCGTTGTACTGGTAGCGGTAACGGTCCGGAAACAGCACCAGTCCGGCGGAGGCGCCGACCTCCAGCAACGCCAGCGGTCTGCCCTCGGCCGCGGCGATGCCTGCCAGGGAGGGCAGGAAAACCGCGCACCGGCCCGGTTCGTTGGTCTGCGTGGATCGGGTCAGGATGACCTGGCGTACCTGTGGCCAGCGGGAGAGCAGGAACCGCCGGAATTCGACATAGGGTGTGATGCCGGCACCGAGGAACCGGGCCGCGGCGAGGACGAGGTTCGGCTGGCGTTTGGCATAGGGCAGCGTGTCGATCAGGGTCAGTAGCTGCGGATCCTGGCTGATGGCCAGCGCCCACTCCTCATAGCAGTCAGACTGGCCGCGGGCTTCATGCAGCCCGAAATTGCGGTACCAGTCCGCCGTGCCCGAAACCGTTCCCGGGTCGGCGTCGCCGCCGGCGCTCCGGCCAGGTTCCGGGTCGGCACCGTTGACCGTGTCCATTGGGCTGGCTAGAGGGCTTCGGCGAGCAGATCGACCGCGAACTTGTAGCCGCTGATGCCTGCGCCGGCGATGACGGCCTGGGCTACACCGGAGATGTAGGAATGGTGGCGGAACTCCTCGCGGCGGTGGATGTTGCTGATATGCACTTCCACCACGGGAAGCTCGACGCCGGAGAGCGCATCCCGCAGTGCCACGGAGGTATGGGTGTACGCGCCGGGATTGATCACGATGCCGGCTGCGGTGCCGCGGGCGCCGTGGATGGCGTCGATGAGTTCGCCCTCATGGTTGGACTGGAGGCAGGTGGTGCCCAGTCCGTGGGCCTTGGCTGTCTGCGCGGCGAGCTGCTCTACGTCTGCCAGCGTGGCCGAGCCGTAGATGGCCGGTTCGCGGGTGCCCAGCAGGTTCAGATTGGGGCCGTTGAGAACCAGGATCGTCTTGTCTGCCGTGCCGGCGGGTTGCGAAGTCATGGCTTAACTATGCCTCAACGGCGGACACGCTCCCGAGCCGCGTTACGTCCTCCGGACGGGACCTACCCTGAAACGAAGGGCGGCCACCGGCAGGATGTCCTGCCGGTGGCCGCCGCATCTGCTGCGGACGTGTCAGCCCTTGAGCGAGGAAGTGATCTGCTGCATCACCGTGTTGTCCGCCAGCGTGCTGGCATCGCCGGCCTCGCGGCCTTCGGCGATGTCCTTGAGCAGGCGGCGCATGATCTTGCCGGACCGGGTCTTGGGCAGTTCCGGCACCACCAGGATCTGGCGCGGCTTGGCGATCGGACCGATCTCCTTGCCCACATGGTTGCGCAGGGTGGCGACGATCTCCGGGTCTTCCACCGCGTTGCCGCGCAGAATCACGAACGCCACGACTGCTTCACCCGTGGTCTCGTCCGCTGCGCCAACGACGGCGGCTTCGGCCACCGAGGGATGGCTCACCAGTGCGGATTCGATCTCGGTGGTGGACAGCCGGTGCCCGGAAACGTTCATGACGTCGTCGACGCGGCCGAGGAGCCAGAAGTCGCCGTCGTCGTCCTTCTTGGCGCCGTCGCCGGCGAAGTACATGTTGTCGAAGCGGGACCAGTAGGTCTCCTTGTAGCGTTCCGGATCGCCCCAGATGCCTCGGAGCATGGCCGGCCACGGCTCGCGGATGACCAGGTAGCCGCCATGGCCGTTCGGCACGGACTGGCCCATCTCGTCAACGACGTCGACGGCGATGCCGGGCACCGGGGTCTGCGCCGAACCGGGTTTGGTTTCGGTGATGCCGGGCATCGGGGCAATCATGTGCGCACCGGTCTCGGTCTGCCACCAGGTGTCCACGATCGGGGCCTTGTCGCCGCCGATCACGCGGCGGTACCACATCCAGGCTTCCGGGTTGATCGGCTCGCCCACGGAGCCGAGGACCCGGATGGAGGACAGGTCGAACTTCGCCGGAATGTCCTCGCCCCACTTCATCATGGTGCGGATCGCCGTGGGCGCGGTGTACATGATGGAGACCTTGTACTTCTCCACCAGTTCCCACCAGCGGCCCTGATGCGGGGTGTCCGGCGTGCCCTCGTACATCAGCTGCGTGGCGCCGTTGATCAGCGGTGCGTAAGTCACGTAGGTGTGGCCGGTGACCCAGCCGATATCCGCGGTGCACCAGTACACGTCGGTCTCGGCGTGCAGGTCGAAGGTGGCCTTGTGCGTGAACGCGCTCTGCGCCAGGAACCCGCCGGTGGTGTGCAGGATGCCCTTGGGCTTGCCGGTGGTGCCGGAGGTGTACAGGATGAACAGCGGGTGCTCGGCGTCGTGCGGAACCGGGGTGTGGTCCGCGGAAGCGGATTCCACCACTTCGTGCCACCAGCGGTCGCGGCCCTCGTGCCAGTCCACGGGCTCGCCGTTGCGCTTGACGACGACGACGCTGCTGACCGCATGACCCTTTGCCTCCAGGGCGGAGTCCACGGCCGGCTTCAGCGGGCTGGGCTTGCCGCGGCGGTACGTGCCGTCCGAGGTGACCACGAGCTTGGCCTCGGCATCGTCGATGCGGCTGCGCAGGGCGTCCGCAGAGAAACCGCCGAAGACCACCGAGTGGATGGCGCCGATGCGGGCGCAGGCGAGCATGGTGATGACGGCTTCCGGGATCATCGGCAGGTAGATGGCAACCCGGTCGCCCTTGGCCACGCCGAGGGACTCGAATGCGTTGGCCGCCTTCTTGACCTCTTCGGTCAGCTGGGCATACGTGTACGTGCGGGTGTCGCCAGGCTCGCCCTCGAAGTAGATGGCTACCCGGTCCCCGAGCCCGTTCTCCACGTGGCGGTCCAGCGCGTTGTATGCCGCGTTGAGCGTGCCGCCGACAAACCATTTGGCAAACGGCGCGTCGGACCAGTCCAGGGTCTGGGTGAAGTCTTCGTTCCAGGACAACAGTTCCCGTGCCTGCTTCGCCCAGAAGGCTTGATGATCGGCGTCGGCCTCTGCATAGATGCCGGGCTTGACCACCGCGTTCGCGGCGAATTCCTCGCTGGGCGCGAACTTCCGGTTCTCCTGCAGCAGGTTTTCCAAGGCATCGCTCGTGGCGTGCTGGGTTCCGTTGGCTTCAGACATAAGAAGGCCCTTTCGTGGTGTTGCGGCTGTGCGTGGCACATTCCGCCAGGACGGTCGGCCACTCGTGCTGATCATCACATTAGTCCCTGCGTCCGGACATCGTGGCACGGGTCACAGGTTCGGATGTAAAAGGACGTAATTCTGCGGTGAGCGGTGAAAAAGGGTGTTGAACGGCTCCTGCGGACACCGCGATTCGGCTAGTGATGGCTACTTTCCTTGACTACGCTGAGACCAGCGCAAGCTCTGCCAAGGCCTGCTTTGGCCGCGACGATCGGAGAATGACTATGACAGATCATGCAGTAACCACTTCGGACGGCGTCAGCGAGGCAGTAGCCGGGCCGTTCACCGTGCGGGACGTCGCCGTGGCACTGTCCGTGGTACTGCTGTTCCTGGCATCAGTGCTGCCCACCGCCGTCATTCAGGGAATCGGGCTGAATCAGTGGAATTCCTCTAACCTCTTCCGTCTCGGTCTGAGCATCCTGCTGCCGGCCATGGTGCTGGTGCTGTTCATCATCCGTCGGCTGGCACCCAAGACAAAGCTGCGCATCGGGTCCCTGTCCGTGGACCAGTTCGCCTCGGTGGTGGCCTCGTTTACTGCCGGTTATTTCTTCCTGACGCTGGTCAGCGCGTTCAGCCTTAGCGCTACGATCGGCTTCATCGGCAGTCTCGGTCTGCTCGCAGCGACCGTCTGCGCACGCTGGATTCCGCAGTTCCGGGCCGATTTCGCCGGCCGGCTGGAAACGCCGGCACATCCGATTGCCCGGGATGCGGTTCCGGCCCGGGCCAAAGCTCCCAAACCGGTCACGGCAGAAGCCGCGCCGGGGCAGCAGCACGCACCGAATGACTCGGCACCAAAGGCGGGCGCGGCAGGATCTCCCTCAGCGCGGGCGAAGGCCACAAACTCAACGGGGTTCGGTAAGAACAGTGCAGCAGGTGCAGCCGGTGCCGTGTCGGGCGCGGCTGCCGGTCTGTCCAGCCCCGGCACCCACGGAGCATTCGCAACGGCATCCAACGCAGGGGCCGGTGCTGCAGGCAAGGACAAGGGAGCTCGTGAGCAGGGCCGTTCCGGCGTTAGGTCCCAGGGCCGCCCGCATGATGCTACCGGGCGGACTGAGGCTTCGAACGAGCTGGCGAAGGCTGGTGCCCAGCCCCAGGCTTCCGCCGGTGCCGCAACACCGTCCGGTTCCGCCGCCGATTTCGCGGCGCCTGCAGGAACAGGCGCCGCGGGCGTGGCCGGTGTGGCCGCTGCAGCGGAAGCGGGCAAGACAGACTCGAAGAAGGAAACACTGTCCGCGCGCAACGGTGAGGCAGCCGGCGACGAGGATCTCACGGCCCCCGGCGCGGCCGATGGCGAGGCAGTGGGCATTCCGATGTCCGACGACGAGGTGGCGGTTGCAGCCGACGCCAAGCAGTCGGCCAAGGAGTCGAGTGCAGCTGCGTCGGCCCGGGCAGCGAAGGATTCGGCCCGGCCGCAGGACCGCGGGGAAGTGACCGAGGCAGACAGCATTGCCGGCGCGGGATCCAGAGGACCGGATGCCGGCAAGGAGCAGCCCGATGCTGGGGCAGCTGCTTCCGGCGAATCCACCGGCGAGCAGACGAGCGCATCACAGACTGCTCCTGCCGCTCAGACAGTCGAGACCGGACGCTCCGAAGACCGGACCGAAGGACGGTTCGAGTCCGAAATGCCGAAAACTGCGGCCATGGGTTCGGTGGCGGGCGCCAGCACCGAAGGGACCAGGCTTGACGCCGCTGAACCGATAAGTGCCACCCGGGAACACATTGAGGAATCCGACGAGGAGGTCACTTATGAAGCCTTCTGGTTCGCTGTCGGCCGTACCCGTCCGACATATGACGAAAACACCGGTGAAGTCGCCTTCATGCTGCAACCGGGCGCCTGGATCCTGGCGCTGCAGGACCGCGGAGACGAGTTCCTTGTCCAGCACACCGACGGCCGGGTTGGCGTGCTGAGGGATCTGACCAACATTGAACGCGCTTAAGGGCCAGCGGTCCGTGGGACGAAGCAAGATCAGTCCTGATGAATCCCCGCTGGCGCTCAAACGCCGTGCGCGCCGCATCAACAAGATATTGGCAGAGCAGTACCCCTATGCGGTTGCGGAGCTGGATTTCCGCAACCCTTTCGAACTGCTCATCGCCACGGTGCTCTCGGCCCAGACGACCGACGTCCGGATCAACGCCACGACGCCCGGGTTATTCGCGCGTTATCCGGACGCCCGGGCCATGGCCGAAGCCGATGAAGCCGAGCTGCAGGAGATGCTCCGGCCCACCGGGTTTTTCCGGGCCAAGACGGCCAGTGTGCTGGCGTTGTCCAACAGGATCGTCGACGAGTTCGACGGCGAAGTCCCCGGGCGGCTTGAGGACCTGGTTACGCTACCGGGCGTGGGGAGGAAAACGGCAAACGTGGTGCTGGCCAATGCCTTCGGCGTTCCCGGCATCAGCGTGGACACCCACTTCGGCCGCCTGGCCCGCCGTTTCGGCTGGACCGATGCCACCGACGCGGTCAAAGTCGAGTTCGATGTTGCAGAGCTTTTCGAACCCAAAGACTGGACGATGGTCTCGCACCGCGTCATTTTCCACGGCCGGCGGATCTGCCATGCGCGCAAGCCAGCCTGCGGCGTCTGCCCTGTAGCGGCGCTTTGTCCGTCCTTTGGGGAAGGCGAAGTCGACCCGGATAAGGCGGCAAAGCTGCTTAAATATGAACTTGCTCCCGGGCGCGAGGAACTGCTGGCCAGGATGCGGGCCGGCGAGAGCCGTGCCGAACTGCGCGCGGCCGGCTTTAAGCTGGATGCATGAGCGCGAAGTCCGACCTGCAGCAGCTTCTGAACGTCCCCATGGAAGAGCGGCTGTCCGTACGGGACCGTGAGGGCTGGTACAACGTCGAACTCGACGACGAGGAATCCCGGGCGGCAGCGGTCCTGCTGTTGTTCGGGGCGCTGGACAGCACACCATCCCAATTCCATGAGTCGGCTGTCCCTGATGACCTGGACGTACTGTTTGTGGAACGTGCCGCCACCTTGTCCTCCCACCCCGGACAGGTGGCGTTTCCCGGCGGAGGAATCGATCCCGACGACGACGGGCCGATTGCCACTGCCCTGCGTGAAGCAGTGGAAGAGACGGGGCTCGATGCCACCGGAGTGGAAGTCCTCGGCACGCTGCCGGAGATTCCCCTGTCGGTCAGCAACTTTCTGGTCACCCCCGTCGTTGCCTGGTGGTCTGCGCCGTCGCCGGTAGCCGTGGTCGACTTCGCCGAGTCTGCCCAGGTCTTCCGGGTGCCCGTGGCCGACCTGCTGAATCCCGCCAACCGGCGTATGACAGTTGTCCAGCGGGAAGGACAGGTCTTCAAGAGCCCCGGCTTCCTGGTCCATGACGTCATCGTCTGGGGTTTCACCGCGATACTGCTAAGTCATCTTTTCGACGATCTGGGCTGGACGATCCCTTGGGACCAGTCCCATGAGATCCCCGCGCCGCTGCGCCCGGTTGCTCCGGTTGAGGACCCGTCCCAAGCCTGAACTTCAGCGGCGCCGGAAACCGGACGTTGACCGGCTCCACCCGTGGCGGGCCGGAGTGGTAGCGGGAGGAACCCAGCCAGCCCTCTTTCTCCCAGACCTTCATCGTGTTGTTCACACGGGAGTACCAGCCGAACGCGGAGTAGGCTCCGAGGACTGCCGGTGAGACGACGTCGGGATTGAGCATACGGATGCCGGCGCGTCCGGCAACCGGGCGTACTTGATTCGCCACGATCCCCGCAGCGCCTTGGGCCTCTTTTCGCACAGCTCCCGTTAGTGCCCCGGTCAGCAGCGCTTCCGGCCCGCTGGCGGCAACACTGAGCAGCCTCTCACCGTGCTTGCCGGCAAAGCTTGCATGCTTGGCAGCAAAGCCGCGGGCAGCAGCTACCGGGGCGGACTGGAGCGCCGATCGGGCAAAGGTGCCCATGGCCGCTGCCTGCATGCCCAGCGGGCCAGGTTGCGAGCGCCGTGAAAGTTCAGTCGGCCTTCCTACGCCGACCAGCTTCCGGGCTATCTCCAGGGTTCTGTCAATCAGCGGTTTCACCTGGATACGGAGCCTGCCGGTGGCTTCGAGGAAGGTCAACACGGCCTGGCCAACCCTGGAGGCGGCGAGTCCGGTGGTAATGATGAGGCCGCCGCCGGCGGTCAGCCAGGCCGTGACTGCTCCCATGCCGATCGATTTGCAGGGCGAAGTCCCGGGCTTCCTGGATCAGCGTGGCATGTGCTTCCTCTGCCGCGCTGGCCAGCTCGTCGCAGTCACTCCCCAAGGCATCACATGCTTCGGCGACGGCCGCGGCACTGCGGTACAGCTCCTCCTGATGCGACTCGAGCAGGGCGATGTCCGCTCCCCGCTGTCCGGCCAACGGGGCTGTGGTGGTGCGCAGGGCTTCGCTGCCAAGCGCCCGGAGATCTGCGCCAACCATTCGCCAGGCGTCAGCGGCGGCGCGCATGGCCTCGGCATCGCCCGAAGGCCACCTTTCACCGGCGGCATCGGCGATGAACTGTCCGAACTCGGGCAGGACCGGGATTCTGCCGCCAACTGCGGAGACCGGCAGTTGCCGGCACAGCCCGGGCGCAGCCGGCTCCTGCGGCGCCGCGTAGGGACCGTCTTTCCCGCTGGCCAGTTGCTCCGTAAAGCGGTAGAGCTCGGCCGCGGCCCGGGTATGGAAGTTCGCGGACGCGTAGTCTGAGCCGAGCCGCTCAAGTGAGGTGAGGATCTGGATGGCCGCGTCGTCGTAGGCCTGGCCCCATTCCATCGCCTCCGTCTCCCAGCCGGACATTCCCGCTGCCACGGCAGTCCGCCCGACGGCGTCGATGCGCAAGTCCGCGGCTCTGTCCGCGGAACCCTCCGCCGCAGCAGCCGAGACGAGCATTGCCTCTGTATCGATGGTCAAGACTGCCACCAGCACCCCTGTCAGCTGCCGGACTGGGCCGGCCGAACAACGTCGGTTCGAGCCTAGGGGGACTGCTGATGCCAGTACCATGGCACTTCTGCTACTTGTGGATAACCGCTATTTCGCGTCGGCGTAGGAATTCACCACCGCGATGCTGACAGCGAACTCGATCGGAATCGGACCGAACATCAGCCGCGTAGCCTCCGCCGCCGACTCTTCAACAATCCGGCATACCAGTTGGATCTGGTCCGCCTTCGCGTGCAGCATCACTTCGTCATGCAGGAAGAACACCAGTTCCCCCACGTAGGTGCCCTCAGCCGCAGCGGCGCGCAGCCGCCGTCGTAATTCTGCGAGCCAGCACAAGGCCCATTCCGCTGCCGTGGACTGGACAATGAAATTACGTGTGAAACGTCCCCGGGTGCGGGCGATGCTGTCCGCACGGCGCTGCTCCTCCGCTGTGGTGGTCAGCTGCGCCTGCGCCCAGCGTTCCGAGGGAGCGGCGCAGCTCCGGCCCAAATAACTGCTGACGATGCCGCCGGCTTCGCCCGTCCGCGCGGCACGTTCGAGGATGCCGATGGCCCGCGGGTAGGTCCGGGTCAGCTGCGGCACCAGCCGGCCGGACTCGCCGGTAGTAGCGCCGTACATGGCGCCCAGCATGGCAACTTTCGCCTTGGCCCGATCGCCGCCGAATCCGACGTCGGCGATGCCCTGGTACAGGTCCTTGCCCCGGGCTGCCGCCGCGAGCGCGGAGTCCTGGGCCAACGCGGCCAGCACCCGCGGCTCGAGTTGGGCGGCATCGGCCACCACCAGTTTGTGGCCGGGATCCGGACGGGCGGCGTCGCGGATCTGCTGCGGAATCTGCAGCGCGCCGCCGCCGCGTGAAGCCCAGCGGCCAGTCACCACCCCGCCCACAATGTACTCGGGCCGGAACCGGCCGTTCCGCACCCAGGTATCCAGCCAGGTCCAGCCATTGGCCGAATGCAGCCGCGAGAGCTTTTTGTATTCGAGCAGCGGGGCAATGGCCGGATGGTTGTGTTCCTGCAGTTCCCACGATCTGGTGCTCTTGACCTCGATCCCGGCGCGGTGCAAGGCGCGCAGCAGCTCCTGGGCGGAATCCGGGTTAAAGCGCGGGTTATCCAGCAGATCGCGCAGCCGGGCGGCGAGCCTCTCCAGCTCAATGGGGCGCTCGCCGGTGCGCGGCCGCGGACCGAGGAATCCTGCCAGAATCTGCTCGTGGATGTCTTCGCGCCAAGGCACGCCGGCGTATTCCATCTCGACGGCGATGAGCGCGCCGGCGGATTCGGCGGCCACCAGCAGCTGGAGCCGTCCGCGCCGGGATGATCCGGCGACAGCGGACAGCTGGTCCTGCAGCTCCCGGACCAGTTCGTGCACGCTTCTACCGCGGGGCTGCGGCGAATCGAAGAGCGCGAACTGGTCCGGCGAATCAGGAACGGGCAGGACCTGCCGGGGCAAGCCATCACGTTCTTCATCCGTCACAGCGGCCTGCCGCAAGGACCGGACATAATCGTTTCCGGGCACGAACTCGGACAGCGACAGGATGTTGCGGGTGAGAGTCAGATCGTGGCAACGCTCCACGCTCACTCCCGCCTTGAACATCGGCAGGTAACTGCTCCGCGTCGTGTCCCAGACCCAACGGACACGTCCTTGCTCGGCACGGTGGACGGCGCCGGGAAGGTCCGCAAAGCTTACGACGGCGGCTGGCCCGCTGGGTGCGCCCGTTGCGTCCGCGGGTTGGAGACAGAAGGCCTGCTCGTCCGGCGAAGCAGCGCCAGTGCCGGACGCAGCAGGGGCAAGGACCATGTACATGTCTCCAGTTTCTCCTGTTTCGCCAGTTTGCTCTGCCGGTTGGCCGTGAGATGCCGGAGGACAGCGGATGGGAGCTGTCCGCAGTTCTCCTCCACAGGCCCGGAAGGCCCTCACCGTTTGCACAATCCGGCGCGGGCAGGTGTCGGCGGCAGGCAGGGGCAGCCAGTCTCGGAACATGCAGGAGCAGATTTCAACAGTCCAGCCGTGGACACCGGAGCACGGCATGCCCGAGGTGCTGCTGGTCACCGAGGCCGCCAGACTGCGTGATGAAGTCGCGAGGATCGCCGCCGCAGCCGGAGTGGGCCTGCGGATTGTGGCCGTGCAGGATCTGGGCCGGGTTCCGGACGGGAGCGTCCTGGTACTGGGCAGCGATGCAGCCTCCCGGCTGCCTAGGCTGGGAGCGGATGTCATTGTGGCCGGTTTCCCAGAGGAATCCGTGCTGCTCTGGGAACAGGCCGCGATGGTTGCCGCCCACCGGGTGGCCGTGCTGCCGGAAGCGGCCGCATGGTTAGCAGAGTACTTGAGCAGGAACAGGCAGCGGGACGGCGCGGGGACCGTGGTGGCCGTGCTGGGCGCCACCGGCGGCATTGGCTGTTCCACGCTGGCGTGCTGGCTCGCCGCGGAAGCGGCGGCACAGGGAGTGTCGACCCTGTTGGTGGACACTGACCAGCTCGGTGGCGGGCTTGACCTCGGGCTCGCACCCGAACCGCTGACCGGGTTGCGCTGGCCGGATCTCGCCGGGGTGAAGGGTGCCGTCAACCCGGCCCAGCTGCGGGCCTCGTTGCCGGTCACGAACGGATTCTCAGTGCTGTCCTGGGGAGGCGGCGAAACCTCCTCGTCGGCATTGGACGTGCCGGCACACGCCATTGGCGGAGTTATGGCTGCGGCGTCGGAAGGATTTTCGCTGGTGGTCATTGACGCCGGACGGGTCCAGCAGGGGCTTGACCGCTGGCTGGATACCGCTGATCAGGCCCTGCTGTTGATGCCTTCAGGCACCCGTGGTGTTCTCGCAGCCCGGGCAGCGGCGGAAATCCTGCATCCGCTGACAGTCAGTGCGGTGGTCCGCGGGCCGTTGCCGGCCGGGCTGGACGAAGTGTTGGCGGCGGCTTCGGCCGGGCTTGAACTCGCGGGGTATGTTCCCCGGCTTCGCGGGATGGGGCTGGTGCAGGAAACCGGAAGGCTGTTGGAAAGAGGCCAGAGCCGCAGGATCCGGCGGCCGGTCAGACGGCTGGCGCAACAGATCATGCATCTTCCGAGCAAGGAGCGGTGACCATGGTCATATCAGCTGGCTCCCGCGGCCGCCGTGCCGCAACCGGGCCTGTAGGGTCCCCGGTCAACCTGGCTCCCTTCCGGGACGCCGTGTTGTCCGATCCGTCGCCAGTCACGGGAGCCCGCGTGGCGGCGGCGGTACAGTCGAGCGGCCAGCTTCTGGGCACCGACGGTGTGCTGGAGGCCGTGGAGAACCTGACGGCTGACCTGCGGGGTCTCGGACCGCTGCAGCGGCTGGCCCTGGAAGGGACAGTCACGGATATTCTGGTCAACGGGCCCTCGGAGGTGTGGACCGACGGGGAACGGGGCCTGGAGCGAAGCCAAGTCACCTTCGGTAACGATGCAGAGGTGCGCGCCTTGGCTACCCGGCTGGTGACCGCCGGTGGCCGCCGGCTCGACGACGGCAACCCGTGCGTGGATGTGCGCCTCGACGGGTACCGGGTCCATGCGGTGCTGCCGCCGGTTTCGACCCAGGGAACGCTGCTGTCAATCCGCATCCGCAGGCCCCGCGTGTTTACCCT
The DNA here is from genome assembly GCF_059090425.1 of Arthrobacter sp. B055-34. Taxonomy (NCBI): domain Bacteria; kingdom Bacillati; phylum Actinomycetota; class Actinomycetes; order Micrococcales; family Micrococcaceae; genus Arthrobacter; species Arthrobacter sp. B055-34. The sequence continues at coordinate 65,048 of NZ_JBNHFQ010000007.1, read as the reverse complement.
CGCCGAACTGGTCGGGTCTTCATCCGGTTGGCTGCCGTACCTCGAAGCAGTGGTGGCCGGGCGGCTGAACTTCCTGATCAGCGGTGCCACCGGTTCGGGCAAGACCACGATGCTGTCCGCGCTGCTCGGGCTCTCCGCGTCCTTTGAACGGCTGGTATTGGTCGAGGACGCAGCCGAGCTCAATCCTGACCATCCGCACGTTGTCGGTCTGCAAAGCCGGCACAGCAATCTGGAAGGCAGCGGCAGTGTCGATCTCGGCGAGCTGGTCCGCCAAGCCCTGCGGATGCGCCCGGACCGTCTGATTGTGGGGGAGTGCCGGGGCGCGGAGGTGCGCGAGTTCCTCGCTGCCATGAACACCGGTCATGCCGGGGCGGGCGGCACTGTGCACGCCAATTCAGCCGCTGGTGTACCGGCCAGGCTGGCGGCCATGGGAGCGCTCGCCGGTTTGGAACCCCAGGCGCTGGCCCTGCAGGCCAGTACGGCACTGGACGTGATCATTCATCTGGACCGCACAGCTGCCGGCAGGCAGATCAGGGAGCTGGCGCTGCTGCGGGCCACGCCGGCGGGAAATCTCGAAACGGTGCCGGCACTGGCGGCCCGCGGCACCACTATGGAATTCGGACCAGGCTGGCGGGAACTGGAGCCCAGGCTGTTCGGACCGCGAACAGGCCAGGCGGGAACAGCCGGATCATGACGGCGCTGCTGGTGATGCTGCTGTGCCTGGCAGCCATCGTGGTCCTGGGCTGCGGGAAGCGCCGGTTGGCTCCGATAAGTCCCGGGTTGCTACGCCTGCCACGACCCCGCCAAGGTACAGGCAAAAGTGGCCGGGACAGCGCCGATGAACTGCCCATGTTCGTGCGGCAGATGGCTTCCTTGCTGCGCTCGGGACGTACCCCGGCCCAGATGTGGGCAGACATTCTCCGGGTTTACGGACCTGACGAATTCCAAGCGGAAGCAGGCCGGACTTCAACCGGGGCAGAGCGACCGGACCGTTCTGGGGAGGGCCTGCCCGCGCTGCTTCTGCCTGGTATGCGGTCGGCCGGACAAGCGGCCGAGCTTGGATTAAGCGTCGGCTTCGCCCTGCGCCAGGCCAACGTACCCGGCGCCGGGACACGGTTGCCGGCTGCTGCAATGGCCAGGCGCATGTGGCAGGACCTGGCTGCCTGTTGGGACGCTGCCGAACAGACCGGAGCCCCGCTGGCAGTCCTGCTGGAGAATTACGCCGGTCATTTGCAGCACACCCTGGACGGGGCAGCCGCCCGGCGTACCGCATTGGCCGGCCCACGTGCCACGACCACGCTGCTGACATGGCTTCCGATCTTCGGCCTTGGCCTCGGCATTGCCATGGGTGCCGATCCTCTTGGCATCCTTCTGGGAACCCCGGCGGGCTGGGCCATCCTCGCAGTGGGGTTGGGGCTGCTGGCAGCGGGCCGGCTCTGGTCCCAGCATCTGGTCAGCCGCGCTGCAGACGGATAAATCCTCATGCGCCGAGGGAGAGGACCGACATGGCTGGATTGATTATCCCGCTGCTCATCTTTGGAGCCCTGTGGCTGCTCGTAGGTCCTTGGCCATGTCTGGGGAAACGCAGGTGGGATCGTGGCCGGGCCGGCACCTCACACTGGTTCCGTGCTGTAAAGCGGCAGTCGTCCGATGCCGGAGCCACCCACACAGGTGCCGCCGGTGGCAACGTTGGGGTGAGCGCACCCGACACGGCGCTGATGCTGGACCTGCTTGGGGCCATGATCCAATCCGGTACGTCGTTGCCTGCCGCGGTGGCGACGCTTGCCCAGGTCGCCGAACCTGACAGCAGGGAACGGCTGGATAAAGTCGCTTCGGCCCTGCAGCTCGGAACAGAGTGGCACACGGCCTGGGGGCTCGTCGGTAGGGACACGCGCATGGACGAGATACAGGAGGCGCTGCGGTTCGGAGCAGCCACCGGCGCGCCCTCCGCGGCGATCCTGTATGCCCAAGCGGACCAGTTGCGCCGCCGCCGCAGGCAGGAAGCCGAGCGGCGTGCGGCAACCTTGGGGACGCGGCTGGTCCTGCCGTTGGGCTTGTGTGCGCTGCCGTCCTTCATCAGCCTGGGTATCGTGCCGGTGCTGATCTCGTTGCTCCCCGACCTGTGAATCGGCTCCGGAGCCAGTTATCCTCCACACACCTTCCTGCAGGTGGGCTTGTGCACTTGAGGGAAAACATCGGTGTTACGCCGGTTTGCGCGGCGGCAGGCTCATATGTACCGCAACACTGCGGCTCAATCAGGAGGTAGAAATGTCCTTGTCACGATCAACCCAGTTCTCCCGTTCTTTCGACGGCGCCGCCGCGGCAGAAGCTTCTGCTGGATCGGAGGAGCTCGCCGAGGTCATCCGGCTTCCGCTCCCGCATGCGGACGAAACCACCCGCCGCGGCTGGCGCGGGCTGACTGGTTCGGAAGCGGGAATGGCGACCGCCGAATACGCCATCGCCACACTTGCCGCCGTGGGCTTTGCCGGGCTGCTGGTGCTCATCCTGCGCAGCGGGGAGGTGCGGGGGCTCTTGACGGGCCTCGTGGAAATGGCACTGACCGCGGTGTGAGACCTGTGCTCAAGCGACACGATTCCTGCTGCCGCGCAAAACGTACGCCCGGCGCGGCAGCAGGAAAGGCCATGGCATCCCGCCGGCAGAACGGTGACCGCGGGTCGGTCACCGCCGAGACAGCCATCGTGATGCCGGCAATCGTGGCGGTGCTGGCCATGCTGCTGGCCGGGGCCGCCGCCGGGTCAACACAATTGCAGTTGGAGAAGGCAGCACAGACAGCCGCCCGGCAGTTAGCCCGGGGCGAAACGACAGCAGTGGCGGCCTCCGCCGTCCGCAGGATTGCGGGCAGCGGGGCCACGTTGGCGAGCGGAAACGCCGGAGGCTGGATCACCGTGAGAACTACTGCGGCGGTACCGGTTCCCTGGGCCGGCGTCGGCGGCTGGACCTTGGCGGCCGAAGCGACTGCACCGGCCGAGCAGCACGCGGTTTCATCGGCGACGATCTCGGGAGCGGGGAAATGACACGAGACGCCGTCGCCCCGCTGCGCGAACGCGGCTCCGGCACCGTGATGGCGGCGGCAGCGGCCCTGTTGATGTGCTTTCTGGCGGCGGCCCTGGCGGCGGGAATGCAAGCCAGTACCGCTGTCGCGCGCGCGTCCAAGGCTGCGGACCTCGCAGCCCTGGCATCCGCCGACGCCGCCCGTGGGCTGCTGGCCGGGGACCCGTGCGGCTTGGCCGGTGAAGTTGCCCGCGAGCATGGAGCCGAGCTGGAGAGTTGCCGCCGGGACGGAGCGGCGGGAGCCGTAGTCGACATCGACGTAGCCGTCCCGTTACCGCAGCTGTTCGGTATGGTGCATGCGCCGTGGAAGGAGGCTGAGGGACGGGCCAGGGCTGGTCCGCCGCCCTGATCGGTCAGCGCGCTGCTTCCGCCGCGGGCATATCGGCCGCGGCGAGCAGCGCGTCGATCAGCATTACGGCGCCGGACTTGTCCAAGGGGTTGTTCTTGTTGCCGCACTTGGGTGACTGCACACAGGACGGGCAGCCGGACTCGCATTCGCAGGCCCGGATGGCGTCTCGGGTGGCGGTCAGCCAGGTCCGGGCAGCATCGTAACCCCGCTCAGCGAAACCGGCTCCGCCCGGATGGCCGTCGTAGACGAAGATGGTCGGTTTCCCGGTGTCGGCATGCAGGGCCGTGGAGACTCCGCCGATGTCCCACCGGTCGCTCGACGCCACCAGCGGCAACAGCCCGATCCCGGCATGTTCGGCGGCATGCAGCGCTCCGGGAATCCTAGCCGTAACCAGACCGGCCGCCGCAAGATCGGCCTCGTCGATGGTGAACCAGACTGCCTTGGTAAACAGTTCCCGCGCACCCAATTCGAGTGGTTCTTCACCCAGGATCTCGTTGGAGATGAAGGCCTTGCGCTGGAAGGAGATCACCTTCGTCGTGACTTTGACTTCACCGAAGGAAGCACGGACCCTGCCCCAGTCTGCACCGCGCAGTTCTTCCAGAACCTCGATCTGGGTGATGTCCCGGGCCTGCGTGTAGTAGTCGGGATTGGACCGGGTGACCATGGCGCAATGGTCCTGCTCATTGAGCTCGTCCACGATGTAGGTGGTGCCTTGGTGGACGTAAATGGCTCCGGTGTGAGCCTGGTAATGGGACTGCGGTGAGTCCATGGTGCCCAGCAGCATGCCCGATTCCGATTCGACAATGTTGATGGGACCACCGCCGTCGCCCCGGAGGTTAACCAGGGACGCTGCGCTTTCGGCGTGTGTCCAATACCAGCCTGCAGGACGACGCCGTAGATAACCGTCCGCCGTGAGGCTATCCAACAGGGATTCGGCTGTGGGACCGAAGAGCCCCAGCTCTGCCGGAGTCAACGGCAGCTCCTGGGCCGCCGAACAGAGATGCGGACCGAGGACATAGGGGTTTGACGGGTCGAACACAGTGGCTTCGACGGAGACGTCGAAAACCGCTTCGGGATGGTGCACGAGGTAAGTGTCGAGTGGATCGTCACTGGCCACGAACGCTGCCACTGCATCCTGCCCGGCCCTGCCTGCCCGTCCGATCTGTTGGAACAGCGAGGCCCGGGTGCCAGGCCAGCCTGCGACCAGTACCGCATCCAGTCCGGAAATATCGATACCTAGTTCCAGCGCGGAAGTACTCGAAACGCCAAGCAACTGGCCGGACCGGAGCTTGTTTTCAAGTTCCCTGCGTTCCTCGGGCAGATAGCCCGAGCGGTAGGCAGCGATCCGTCCGGGCAGCGACGGATGGACCTCTTCCAAGAGCCTTTTGGTAATGCTGGAGATGGTTTCCGCCCCGCGGCGTGACTTGATGAAGGCGATGGTCCGGACGCGTGCGGAGACAAGGTTGGCCAGCAGATCGGCGGTTTCGGCTACTACGGTCCGACGTTCTCGGGCGCCGTTTTCGCCCTTGAGCTCCGTCAGTTGGGGCTCCCAGAACGCTACGGTGGTGGCGCCGTGGGGCGAACAATCCGTCGTCACAGCGTTGGCTTCAACACCAATCAGCCAGCCAAAGGAAGAGGCCGGATCAGACGACGTCGCGGAGGCACCGATGAAGACAGGGTCCGCGCCATAGCTGGCGCAGATCCGACGCAACCGGCGCATCAAGTTGGCGACATGGGAACCGAAAACGCCCCGGTAACTGTGGGCTTCATCGATGATGACGTACTTGAGCCGGCGGAAAAACCGGGCCCACCAGGTGTGGTTCGGCAGAATGCCAAAGTGGAGCATGTCCGGATTCGCCAGGACAAAATTGGCGTGATCGCGGATCCAGCGGCGGGCACCGGGGTCCGTGTCGCCGTCGTACGTTTCGGCCCGCACCGTCGGCAGCTTAAGGGATTTGATGGCGGACAACTGGTCCGCGGCGAGCGCTTTGGTCGGAGCCAGATACAACGCGACGGATCCAGTGGGTTCCAGCCTGGCCTGGTCCTCCAGCGATGTTCGGTGGATCGAGTCCAGAGCCGGGAGCTGGTAAGCCAGCGACTTCCCGGACGCGGTACCCGTGGCGATGATCGTGTGGCGGCCTGCGTGGGCCGATTCGGCGGCGAGGACCTGGTGCCGCCACGGCTGATGCATGCCCAAGGTGGCGTAGGCATCGACGACATCCGGGTGCGCCCAATCGGGCCAGGGTTCGTGGATGGCATCCCGTGCAGGCAGTTCGCGGACGTGCATGAGCTGTTCGGGATCCGGACCGGAGCCGAGCAGGGGAATCAGGGAATCATGCAGTGCCACCCGAACATTGTGTCACCTGCCGGAAGCAGACGGCGCCGCTGCCTACCCGAGCAGCAGCAGCAGACAGCAGGAAGGATGGCGGGGCACGCCTGCCATGGTCCGGCTAAGCGGCGTCCGAGGGCTTGAGGATCAGAACGTCGCACACCGTGTCCCAGCCCAGATGCTGGTACAGCATGCGGCCGTCATGCGAGGCGATCAGCAGGCCTGTTTCCACAAGGTGCTCGAACGCTGAAGCTGCCAGGGCGCGCATGATGTGCGTGGCGAGGCCGCGGCGGCGGAAGTTGTTATGGGTCTCGATGTGGTCGAAGACCGCGACGCCATCCACCACAGCCATCACGCCATGGGCTGCTTCCTCCTCGCCGTACATGACGCGGGCGCGGTGCACGTTGCCGTCCCGATCGATGACGGTCTTGAAATCGGTGTCCCGGTACCAGGGATCCTCGGCGTCCTGTTCGGACATGTCGGTGACCATCATTGACTGGTCGCTGTGATGGACCCTCAGCCCGTGCTGTGGCGCCAGCATGTGGTAGCGCTGCGGATCACGGGTTAGCACGGTGAGCATGCGCTTGGGCGATTCCAGCGTGTTCCTGGCGAGATCCGCGAACTCCTCGTCACCGGGCTCATAGGCAAAGAACTCCCAGTCACCGGTCTTGTCGGCGAGCACGATGGCCGGATGCCCGGCTTCGCGAGCCGGGGAATAGCCGCGGCAGGCTGACCATCCGGCAACCCACGCCGGGAGCAAGTTATCAGGTACGTCTGCGGTGAAATCGAGGCCCATAGGTAGACAGTACCGAACCAACAGCGTGGGCGGCATCCGAAGTAGATGACAACAAGGTCACAATAACCGGTTTGCCATCTGCGCTTACCCTTAAATACGTGGCTGTAAACCGAATTGTGCTTTATTACGCGTTCACCCCCTTGCCGGACCCTGAAACGGTACGGCTGTGGCAGCGTGCCCTCTGCGAAAAACTGGGGCTGCGGGGCAGGATCCTGATCTCCGCGGACGGCATCAACGGCACCGTCGGCGGGGAAATCGGTGCGGTCAAGCAGTATGTGAAGGCCACCCGCGAGTATCCGGCGTTCAAGAAGATGGACATTAAATGGTCGGAAGGCGGTGCCGAGGACTTCCCGAGGCTCAGCGTAAAGGTTCGTGACGAAATCGTGTCCTTCGGCGCACCAGGAGAGCTCAAGGTCGACGAGAACGGTGTGGTCGGCGGCGGGACACACCTGAGGCCGGAAGAACTGCACGAACTGGTCGAGACCAAGAAGCAGGCTGGCGAGGATGTGGTCTTCTTTGACGGCCGCAACTCGTTCGAGGCGCAGATCGGCAAGTTCAAGGACGCCATAGTCCCGGATGTGGCCACCACCCACGACTTCATCAAAGAGCTGGAATCCGGCAAGTACGACGATCTCAAGGACAAGCCTGTGGTGACGTACTGCACCGGCGGAATCCGGTGCGAAGTGCTGTCCTCGCTCATGGCCAACCGCGGTTTCCAAGAGGTTTACCAAATGAAGGGCGGCATCGTCCGCTACGGCGAGACATTCGGGGACGCCGGGCTGTGGGAAGGCTCGCTCTATGTCTTCGACAAGCGTATGCATATGGAGTTCACTCCCGAAGCGAAGACCATCGGTGAATGTGTCCGCTGCCAGGGGGCGACGAACAAGTTCGAGAACTGCTCGAATCCGAGCTGCCGCAACCTCACCCTGTATTGCACCGAGTGCGCGTCGAACCCCGAGACGCTCCGCTGCCCGGACGGCTGCGCCGCTTAAGAGGGCAAGCGAGTACAGCGCCGGGTCCAGCTCCGGCGCTGCAGACAGGACCGGTTTGCGCGCTGGCTAGGCCTCCACGGGTAGTTCGCGGGCGGAACCGGTGGATTCCATCGGGCCGGCCTCTGGCCACAGCCCGCCGGAGGCATCCTGCGGCTCCATAACCTCTTCTTCAGTCTTGAAGATCTGCAGGCCGCGCGCCTGATAGTTGGCCAGCGCCGACGGCCCGTCCAGCGAACAGGTGTGGACCCAAACCCTGCTGACGGGCGCAAAGCGCTCCCACCGGGTATCCAGTTGCCACGCCTGCTGGATCCCTTCCGTCAGCAGCGCGCCGCCGAACCCTTCGCCGATGAACTCCGGGAAGAGCCCGAAGTACACGATCTCAACTTCGGTGCCCGCCGCGCCCGGACGCCCCATCAGTTCCACGTAGCCGGCCGGCGAGCCTTCCACCCACAGCACCCAGGTCTCGGAACCCGGAGTGCGCAGTGCTTCATCCCACTGGGCGCGCGTCAGCGCCAGGCGAGCCGACCAGTTCCAGCCGCTGCCGACAGACCGGTAGAGGAACTTGCTGAAGTCAGGACTAATGCGGCGGACCTGCTCGATCCGGCTACCCGGCGGCAGCGGGCGCGATCCCGGAACCAGCTGCTCGGGCACGGTCTGTTCCAGATGGGTGGTGGTAACAAGCATGCGGCCATCTAACCATTCCTGCCCCGCGCCTAGACTTTGAGGCGTGACTGAGTTCAATAGCGGCAACATTTCCCACGCCCCGCAGAGTACGGACCTGCAGCTGATGGCTGCCCTGGCTAAGGACCTGACGGCGCTGGATTACACGGTGGACGGGGTCCAGCAATTGCTGGGCGCCGAAGCCTACGAGGCCTTGGACCGGGACCAGCTGATTCCGGCCCAGCTGGTAACCGATCGCGAACTTGCCGCTGCCGGGCCCAAGCCGTTGGCCGCCGTCGTACGTTTGTGGCTGCTGGGCGGCACACTGGACCGGGACCAGCTGGCATCGGCCTTTCCCGCCGTCGCGCCGGAAGGGCTGCTGGCGCTGGGGCTGATCAATAACGACGGCGGACGCTTCCGTCCCGCCGTTGACCTCCGGCCGCATGCGTTCGACGAAACGCAGCTATGGGTGGCGAGTGATCTGGGCGCGCACCAGGCGCCCGGGGTGCTGCGGCGCGACCACGTGCTCGGGATCGGGCAGGCCTCTCTGACGCTGGCGCAACTGACCGTCCGCGCTCCGGTGGAACGCGCATTGGACCTGGGTACCGGCTGCGGCATCCAGCTCTTCCACCTGCTGGGCCATGCGCGGCATGTCACGGCCACGGATATTTCGGAACGCGCATTGGCCTTCACCCGGTTCAACCTGCTGCTCAACGCTGGCGCACTGGATCTGGATCCGCGGAACCTGGCCGCGCGGGTCAGCCTCCGGCTGGGCAGCTTGCTCGACCCGGTGGCCGGCGAGGAGTTCGGGCTGGTGGTCAGCAATCCGCCGTTCGTCATCACACCGCGGACCGAGGAGACGGCCGACGAGGAGCAATTCACCTACCGCGACGGCGGACTGCCCGGCGACGATATTGTCTCCACGCTGGTCCGCCGGCTGCCCTCGGCGCTGGAGACAGGCGGGGTGGCGCAGCTGCTGGGAAACTGGGAGGTTCCCAGCGGTGCAGGTTCCTGGCATGACCGGCTCGAAGTTTGGCTCGATCCGAAAACCGAGGCCTGGGTGATCCAGCGAGAACAGCTGACCCCGTCGTCGTACGCACAGACCTGGCTGCGGGACGCTTCGGAAAACCGGGACCCGGGTCTCTACGGGCGTTCCTATGCAGCGTATCTGGAGGACTTCGCTTCCCGCGATGTGGAGAGCGTGGGGTTCGGCATGATCTGGCTGCGGCGCAGCGAAAGCGCCGCCCGGCTGCGCCGGTTCGAGGAAATCGGCTACGCGATCGAGCAGCCCATCGGTCCGCACCTGGCCGCCGCCGTTCAGCGTCACGATTGGCTCGAGGCGCACGCGGGGGACTTCGCGGACCAGCGACTGCAGCCGGCCGATGATGTCACGGAGGAACGCCATCAGCGCCCGGGGGCAGAGCACCCGGGGGTGATCCTGCTGCGCCAGGGAGCCGGCTTCCGCCGCACCAATCTGATGAGTTCCGAGCTGGCGGGCTTCGTCTCTGCCAGCGACGGCGAACTGACCGTCGGCCAGCTGGTGGCTGCGCTCGCAGCCCTGCTGGAGAGGCCGGACGCGGAATTCGCCGAGCAGCTGACTTCCGACGTGCGCAACCTCGTGGCGGACGGCTTCCTCGTTCCTGCCGAGGGATAGGTGCCTTAATCGTTGCCGTTTCGCAAGTGAACCGGCTCACTGCCGCGCTCTGAAGGGCATTAGACTTACCTTCCATGACCAAAGGTGCAGCGCCATTTACCGACCCAGCGCCCGGCGAAATTTCCGGAGCAGGGGCGCAGGCGGGCTCGGGGGACCGGGTCAACATTTCAGATGCGAGGGCCATCCGGGCGCTTGCCCATGCGGTGCGCCTGAAAGTCATCGAGGAACTCTTCGATACGCAGCAGCCGGCCACGGCGACGGAGTTGGCGCAGCGGCACGGGCTCACGCCGAGTGCCATGAGCTACCACTTACGGGCCTTGGAAAAGTGGGGCTTCGTCAAGCGCAGCGCCAACCAGGGCGACGGCCGCGAGCGGCACTGGCAGGCAGCCGCGGGACGATTGGATGTCACCTCGGTGGCGGACAGCCGGGCGGCAACCCTCGGCGTCGTCGATGTTGAGCTCAATGACCTGCGCCAGCGCCTCTCCAAGTACGTCAAGCGGGACAAGCAGGCGCCGAACCCGGACACCTGGCGCCAGGAGGGCCACCTCGCCGCGCTGAGCACCGGCCGTTTTTATCTGACCGAGGAGCAGCGCGCGGATCTGGGCCGCCGGATCGGCGAGATCCTGCTCGAGTTCAGCCCCACCACAAATCCCGAAAACCGGGGCGAAGACGCCCAAAAGCTGTACTACGTATTCTCGTTCCTGCCCGGGGATATCGACGACGCGTAGAGCGCCCGCTGGCCCCGTGCCTGCAACCGATTTTCTTCGTTGTGCCATTCTTGGGGCTAACCTAGAGCTGGCAGCTGTCCCGGATACTTCGGGGACAGGATGCATCTGCCGCACCGCCACAGCAATTGACGTAGGAGAATCGTGCCACCCAAGGCCCGCGAAAAAACCGGTATGAAACTCGTCATTGTCGAGTCTCCTGCCAAGGGCAAGACTATTGCCGGGTATCTCGGCGAGGGTTTTGAGGTCACGGCCTCAATGGGCCACATCCGGGACCTGCCGCAGCCGTCGGACCTGCCGGCCGAGCTGAAGAAGACTTCGGTGGGCAAGTTCGCCGTCGATGTTGAGAAGAACTTCGAGCCCTACTACGTGGTGTCTGCGGACAAGAAGAAGAAAGTCGCCGAGCTCAAGAGCCTGCTCAAAGACGCCGACGAGCTCTATCTCGCAACTGACGGTGACCGCGAGGGCGAGGCCATCGCGTGGCACCTGCTTGAGGTGCTAAAGCCCAAGGTCCCGGTCCACCGGCTGACCTTCCCCGAAATTACCCGCGAAGCCATCCAGCGCGCGCTGCAGGAAATGCGCGATGTGGACACCGATCTGGTGGACGCGCAGGAAACGCGCCGCATTGTGGACCGGCTCTTCGGCTACGAACTGTCCCCGGTGTTGTGGCGCAAGGTCAAGGCCGGGCTCTCGGCCGGGCGCGTGCAGTCCGTGGCCACCCGCCTGGTAGTCGAGCGCGAACGCGAGCGCATGGCCTTCCGCTCCGCCTCCTACTGGGATCTGCTGGCCACGGTCGAGCCCGAGGATACCGCCAAGGGCGGCGCATTCAAGGCCAAGCTCGTTTCGCTTGACGGCTCCCGCGTGGCCACCGGCAAAGACTTCAATGACACTGGCGTGCTGACCGCCAAGTCCGCTGTGCACCTGGACGAGGCGGCTGCTTCGTCTCTCGCCGACGGCCTGCGCACCGCGGAGTTCGCCGTCCGTTCGGTGGAGAACAAGCCGTACACCCGCCGCCCGGCCGCGCCGTTCACCACCTCGACGCTGCAGCAGGAATCCGCCCGCAAGCTGCGTTTCTCGGCCCGGATCACCATGCAGGTGGCCCAGCGGCTGTACGAAAACGGCTACATCACCTATATGCGTACCGACTCGCCGGCCCTGAGCGACCAGGCTGTCAACGCTGCCCGCCGCCAGGCCTCGGAACTGTACGGCCCGGAGTACGTGCCGGATGCCCGCCGCGTCTACAAGGGCAAGGACAAGAATGCGCAGGAAGCCCACGAGGCAATCCGTCCTGCTGGGGATTCCTTCCGCACCCCGGGCCAGGTCCGCAGCCAGCTCAGCAGCGATGAATACAAGCTCTACGAACTGATCTGGAAGCGCACCGTTGCCTCCCAGATGGCGGACGCAAAGGGCTCCACCTCCACCGTTCGTCTGGGCGCCGTTGCTCCGGACGGCCGGGACGCGGTCTTCTCCGCATCCGGTACCGTCATAACATTCCCCGGCTTCATGGCCGCCTATGAGGAAGGCAAGGACGCAGCCCGCGACGAGGACGACGACGCCGCCACCGGCCGCCTGCCGCAGCTCGCCGAAAAGGATGCGCTGAAGGCCCAGGACGTTGCCGCCGTCGGACACGAAACCTCCGCCCCGCCGCGCTACACCGAAGCCTCGCTGATCAAGACGCTGGAAGAGCGCGGCATCGGCCGGCCGTCCACCTACGCCGCAACCATTTCCACCATCATGGACCGCGGCTACGTCAGCACCCGCGGCTCCGCCCTGGTGCCCAGCTGGATCGCGTTCTCCGTGGTCCGCCTGCTGGAAGAGCACTTCCGCGACTACGTGGACTATGACTTCACGGCCGCGCTCGAAGAGGACCTGGACCGCATTGCCCGCGGCGAGGCGAAGCGGGTGGACTGGCTCGACGGGTTCTACTACGGGGACCGCAAGGAAACGGGTCTGAACACCATCGTCAATGACCTGGGCGAAATCGACCCGCGGCAGATCAACTCGATCGATATCGCCGAGGGCATCACCCTGCGCGTGGGCAAGTTCGGCCCCTATCTGGAACGGGCCGCCGTGCTCGATCCGGAAACCGGCGAACTGGCCGACCCGCAGCGCGCGAATGTTCCGGACGACCTCGCGCCTGACGAACTGACCGCGGAAAAGGCCGTGGAACTGATGGAGAACCAGGGCCCCGGCGAGCGTGAGCTGGGGCAGGACCCGGAGACGGGCCGCACTATTGTGGCCAGGGAGGGCCGCTACGGTGCCTACGTCACCGAGATCATTCCCGAGCTCACGGCCGAGGATCTGGCGAACCAGCCCGTGGAGTACTACAAGAACGGCAAGCCCAAGCCGCCGAAGAAGCCGGTCAAGGTCAAGCCGCGCACCGGTTCCCTCTTCAAGTCCATGACTGTGGAGACGGTGACGCTGGAAGACGCCCTGAAGCTGATGAGCCTGCCCAGGGTCCTGGGCACAGATGCCGAAGGCAACGAGATCACCGTGCAGAACGGCCGTTTCGGCCCGTACCTGAAGAAGGGCACGGACTCGCGGTCCATCGGTTCCGAAGAGGAAATCTTCACCATCACGCTGGAGCAGGCGCTGGAGATCTATTCCCAGCCGAAGCAGCGCGGCGGCCGGACCGCGGCGCCGCCGCTGGCCGAATTCGGCACGGATCCCGTCTCGGAGAAGAACATCGTGGTCAAGGACGGCCGTTTCGGTCCGTACATTACCGACGGCGCGACCAATATTACGGTGCCCCGTTCGATGAGCATCGAGGAGCTGACCCGCGAACAGGCCATTGAACTGCTGGCCGAAAAACGTGCCAAGGGTCCGGCCAAAAAGCCAGCCGCCCGGCGCAAGGCCACAGCCAAGAAGTAAGGGACAAACAGCCGTGCTTCAGCCGACATAATAAGAGCATGCGTCTAGGCGTTCTCGATATCGGTTCGAACACCGTCCACCTGTTATTGGTCGACGCCCATCCGGGTGCCCGGCCCGTTCCGTTTGCCTCGCACAAGCGGCCGCTGTCGCTCGTGGCCTATCTGGACGCCGACGGGAACATCAACGAGGCCGGCCAGCAGGAGTTGATCGGGTTCATCCGGGAAGCGTGGGCATTCGCCGGCCAGCACAGCGCCGAGGACATGCTGGCTTTCTGCACTTCCGCCATCCGCGAGGCTGCCAACGGCGACGCCGTGCTGGCCCGCGTGCAGGCTGAAACCAACGTCGCCCTGCAGGAACTGACCGGCCCGCAGGAAGCGGCGATGACCCTGGTAGCGGTCAGGCGCTGGTACGGCTGGGGCGCCGGCACCATTCTGGACCTGGATATCGGCGGCGGCTCGTTCGAAATGGCCATCGGGCATGATGAACAACCGGATGTGGCAGCATCGGTTCCACTGGGCGCGGGACGGCTGACCCGCGACTGGCTGCCGTCAGATCCGCCCAGCGCCGGCAGCGTCAAGGACCTGAGGCACTACATCAGGGAAACCCTTGCTCCGGCGGTTAAAGAGTTCGACGGCGCTGGGTTCCCTGATCTCGTCGCCGGCACGTCCAAAACGTTCAGGTCCCTGGCACGCATTACGGGAGCGGCTCCGTCCGCGGCCGGACCCTACATCCGGCGCGAACTACGCCGCGAGGACCTATCCCTCTGGACCCAGCGGCTTTCGGCAATGCCAGCCAATGACCGGGCTAACTTGCCCGGGGTTTCGCTTGTGCGCGCCCCGCAGTTGCTGGCCGGGGCACTGGTTGCGGAGGCGGCGATGGAGATGTTCGACATCAACTCCATGGTGATCTGTCCGTGGGCCCTGCGCGAAGGGCTCATCCTCAAGCGTTTCGACCATCTGCTGTATGACAGCGATGCACCGGTACGCCCCGTGGGGACCGCCCTCGTACAGAAGGCACTGGAGCCTGCTCCGGCGGTGGAAAGGCTGGACAGCGCGATACCTTAGCCAGCTGCTGGTTAAAGAGAAGGTGCCGGCACCACCTGCGGACGGTTGGGGGAGACGTCCGCGGGTTTGCCGGCACCGGACCAGGAGACCCGATCCATAATCACTCGCACCTTTATGAGGTACTAATCACGGTAGGTTTCCTTGTTGGGATATCGCCTTTAGGATGCTGGGAAAAGACTGTGAATCGATCCCGACACAGAACATGCCGGGCCCAGCGGCCGCGTGATTCAATGGCAGCATGACTGCGCAGACTACTGAAACCACCGGCCGGATCGTCTTTCTCGGATGCGGTTCCATGAACGAAGCGGTGCTCGCGGGCCTGTTGTCGGCCGGCACTGCCGCAGGGAACGTGACGGCCACGGTCCGCCGGAGCGAGCGGGCGGAAGAACTGCGCAGCCGCTACGAGGGTTTGACCGTGCTGGCCGAAAACGAGGACGCGCAGGCCAACATCAAAGCGGTGGAGGATGCCGCGCTGGTGGTGCTGGGGGTTAAGCCTGTCGGCATCGTCGACTTGTGCCGCAGCATTGCGTCCGCACTGTCGCCGCAAACCGTGGTCCTCAGCGTTGCTGCCGCGGTCACGATCGCCACCATGGAGGCTGCGCTGCCCGAGGGCCAGCCGCTCGTGCGCACCATGCCCAACACACCACTCAAGGTGGGCCGGGGCGCCGTCGGGCTCTCGGCCGGCAGCAACGTTACCGAAGATCAGCTGGCGGCGGCAGCCGCAGTGTTCTCTGGCGCAGGCACTACGGTCATAGTTCCGGAAGAGAACCTCGACGCCGTCTCCGCCGTCAGCGGTTCGGGCCCGGCCTATGCCTTCTATCTTGCCGAAGCCATGGCGCAAGCCGGCGTAAAGCTCGGCCTTGATCCGGAGCTTGCCATGGTGCTGGCCCGCGATACGGTTGCTGGCGCCGGTGCCATGCTGGCTCAGGACGGGGCAGACCCCGCAGCGCTGCGCAAGGCGGTCACCAGCCCTAATGGCACCACCGAGCGCGCTATCGCCGCCTTCGACGAGGCTGGGCTGCCGGACATCATTGCCGCCGGTGCGCGTGCAGCTGCGGACCGTGCCGCGGAGATCTCCCGAGAACTCGCCTGAGCACTACGGCCGCGCAGCGAACCGTTCGAGCAGGTCCACATGGCCTGACACGATCAGCATGTCGCGGCTGGACACCTTGGTCTCGGGGCGTGCGTAGGTGAAATCCTCGCCGGGGGACTTTACGCCGACCACGGTGATGCCGTACTTGGAGCGGACTCCCGACTCGCCGAGGGTGAACCCCTGGGTCTCCTTCGGCGGGTACATCTTCACGATCGCGAAACCGTCGTCGAACTCGATGAAGTCCAGCATCCGTCCGCCAACCAGGTGCGCGGCGCGGCGGCCGGCGTCGGCCTCCGGGTAGATCACATGGTTGGCGCCGATGCGGGTGAGGATCTTGCCGTGCGAGGCCGTAATGGCCTTGACCCACAAGTGTTCGATACCCAGATCCACCAGATTGACCGTGATCAGCACGGAGGACTCGATCGAGGTACCCACACCGACGACGGCGGACGTAAAGTCCTGGGCGCCGAGCTGGCGCAGCGCGTCGATGTTAGTGGCGTCGGCTTCGACGATGTGGGTCAGCTGGCCGGACCATTTCTGGACCAGGGCAGGGTCGCGTTCGATGGCCAGGACTTCCCGGCCCTGCTTCACCAGCTGCTCGGCCGTGGCCGCGCCGAAGCGGCCCAGGCCCACCACCAGCACCGGAGCGTTATGCGCCGGGCGGTTGCTGTTCGACTTGTCAGCCAATGATCGGCCTCTCTTCCGGGTAATGGAACAATTGTCGGCTTTCACGCAAGGCTAGCGCGGAGGCCAGCGTGATAGTACCTACACGGCCCGCGAACATCAGGGCCGAGAGGATGTACTTGCCCGCAGGTGGAAGCTCGGCGCTGAGATTGGTGCTCAACCCGCAGGTCGCGAAAGCCGAAATCACTTCGAACAGGATGCGGTCCAGATCTTCATCGGTCATTGACAGCAGCATGCCCGAAGCCACGGCTACGAACGTTGCCCCCATAACGATGACGGAGATCGCCACGCGCATGGCACCCTCGGGAATTGTACGGCCATAGGCATTGACGTCTCTGTTGCCGCGCGCCTCGGCGGCAATCGCAAGGAAGACGATGGCGATGGTGGTCACCTTGATGCCGCCGGCCGTCGAGGCTGAGCCGCCGCCGGCAAACATGAGGGCATCGGTGAGCAGCATGGTCGGGGATTCCATGGCGTTCTGGTCTACGAGGTTGAAGCCGCCGGAGCGCATCATCACCGAGGCGAAAACCGCGTGGATGCCTTTGTCCGTTGGGGAGAGGCCGCCGATCGTGTCCTCGTTCTGCCACTCCATGAAGCCCCAGGCTATGGCCCCGAGGAGCAGCAGGAGGGACGTGACCTGAACGGTGAGCTTGGTGTGCAGATTCCATCTGCTGAACCGCCAGCCGCGTTCCAGCAGGACCATGACAACGGGGAAGCCCAAACTGCCCAGGAATACCCCGATCATCAGGGGAGTGAGTATCCAGAGGTCTTCTTCATAGGGCACCAGACCGTCGGAGTGCGGGGTGAAGCCTGCGTTGTTGAATGCGGAGATGGAGTAGAAAACGCCATGCCAGACAGCTTGTCCGAAGGATTCGCCCAGAATGATGAACCGGGGGATGAGCATCAGGGCCAGGGCCAGTTCTATGAGCACCGAGGTGGTGATGACGATCTTCAGCAGCGTGCCGACTTCGCCGAGCCGGCCGGCATTATTCATGGCCTGCTGCGCGATCAGCTTGCCCCGGACGCCCAGCCGTTTGCTCACCATCAGGGCCAGCATGGACGCCAGTGTCAGCGTGCCCAACCCGCCGATGAAGATGCCGAGCAGAATGATCGCCTGGCCGAAGAAGGTCCAGTGCGCGGCCGTGGAAACTACCGTCAGGCCGGTCACGCACACGGCCGAAACGGCGGTGAAGAACGCGTCGTGCAGCGGCGTGATGTTTCCGTCCGCGGCGGCGCCGGGCAGTGACAACAGGCCCGTGAAGACCAGGATAACGCCGGCATAGACAATAAGGGCCAGCCGCGCCGGGGAACTGTTGGCGACGTTGTCGACAAAATCGCGGATGCTCAGCAGGAAGGAGAGCTTCCCTTGCTTCCGATCCGGCCGACTGAACGGCTGGTTAATTGTCATACGGTTCGCTTCTGACGGGCTGATGGATTTCTCGGCGGGTTTGGGGACTTGGTCCTTGCAGTAGTAAATCATCTATCCGCCGTCATCGGGGACGCTAATCATGCACCCCGGCCACCGTTTCGCGTAGCCTGTCCCTGATGCAAGCGAACCCAGCGGCCAGTGTTCCAACTCACGTCATGTGGGATGAGTCGATGCTCGCTTACAATTTTGGGCCGCAACATCCCATGTCGCCGATCCGGTTGGACTTGACTGCGCGGCTGTCGGCAGACTTCGGCCTCTTCGACCGGGACAACGTTTCGGTCGTCGCCCCCGAGGTCGCGACGGATGATCAACTGCTGGCCGTGCACGACGCGGATTATGTTGCGGCCGTGCATGCCGTCAGCGCCAACCCGGACGAGCCGGATGAGTCCCGGGGGCTGGGCACCGAGGATGACCCGGCTTTTGCCGGGATGCACGAGGCCAGTGCCCGGCTGGCCGGCGGAACACTGCAGGCGGCGGAAGCCCTGATGAGCTCGAAGGCCGTGCACGCTGTCAATTTCGGCGGGGGGATGCACCATGCCGCGCGTGACAAAGCCAGCGGCTTCTGCATCTACAACGATTGCGCACTGGGCATTCAGCGCCTGCTTGACGGCGGCGTCCAGCGCGTCCTGTATATCGACGTCGATGCGCACCACGGCGACGGCACGCAGAATATTTTCTGGAACGACCCGCGGGTGCTCACTGTCTCCATCCATGAGACGGGAATGTCGCTGTTCCCCGGTACGGGCTTTGCCAATGAGATCGGCGGTCCTGACGCTCTGGGCAGCGCCGTGAACGTGGCGGTCCCTCCGCGCACGGGGGACGCTTCCTGGATGCGGGCCTTCCATGCGGTGGTCCCGCAACTGGCACACGCCTTCAAGCCGGAGGTTATCGTGAGCCAGCACGGCTGCGACAACCATGCCCGGGACATCCTCAGCAGCGTCCGCCTCAGCGTCGATGCCCAACGCCAGATGATGCTGGACATTGCGGGGCTGGCACGCGAGGTGACTGAGGACCGCTGGATTGCCACCGGCGGCGGGGGCTACGACATTTTTAATGTCGTGCCGCGTTCGTGGAGCCATCTGGTTGCCATAGTCGCCGGCCAGCCTGTCCCGTTGCGGGCGGAAGTACCGCAACGCTGGCGGGACTACGTGCTGGAACGATACGGGCAGACTGCTCCCTTGCTGATGAACGACGACGCCCAACTCTGGTGGCGCTCCTGGGAAGTCGGCTACGACCCCAACGACGCGGTTGACCGCACGGTCATGGCAACCCGCAAGGAAGTGTTCCCGTATCACGGGCTGGACCCCTGGTTTGATTGAGCATAACGATTTCCATGCGGTTGCCCGCCACGGGTGCGGCAGGGGATGCCGCACCGGGTATATGTGGCTAGGGTAATGGAATGGTCATCGATGATGTTTTCGCCGTAATCGCAGAGGCGACTCGCCGCGAAATACTCGGCTCCCTGCGTGAGGGCGACAAATCCGTGGGCGAACTCGTCGAGGAACTCGAAGTCAGCCAGCCTACCGTCTCAAAACATCTGAAGGTGCTGCGCGAGGCCGGGTTGGTGTCGATGAGGGCCCAGGGACAGAAGCGTTTTTACGCTCTGCAGACGGACCCGCTGCAGGACATCGCGGACTGGGTTGCCGGGTTCGGACTGGTGTCGGTAAACCTGCCCGTGGAGGAACCGCTGGCGCCAGCAGTGTCGCTGGTTTCGACATCCGCCGCGGAGCTGGACGGTGACGGAGAGAACCACATACCGCCCCAGCTGGGCCGGTCCCTGGGCCATGCGGCCAACCAAGCTGCCAAGCAGGCGGCGGACCTTTTTGCGCATCTGCCGAAGCTGCGCCGCAGCCGCCGCGGCTAGCGGCGGAGGGCCGGATTCATTACGCCGCTGACGGGCGTTATTTCGTTCCCGTTATCATCTTGCCCACCGGGTATGTTTCGATTTGAAGGTTGCGCAGCTGCGTCTTTCAATCACGAGGTTTTTCCGTACATGCACCTGCCCGCACTCCGATAGCTATTGAAGGGACCCACCCCCATGGATGCGAATCTGCTCGAAATCCGGGACGAAGTCTTTCGCCGCAATCCCGGCGAACTTGAATTCCACCAGGCCGTCAACGAGGTTTTTGAAAGCCTGGTCCCCCTCTCGAACAAGCACCCCGAGTATGCAGATGCCGCTATACTTCAGCGCATCTGCGAGCCCGAACGCCAGATCATTTTCCGCGTACCGTGGGTTGACGATTCCGGGCAGGTGCAGATCAACCGCGGTTTCCGGGTGGAGTTCAACTCCGCGCTCGGCCCGTACAAGGGCGGACTGCGTTTCCACCCGTCGGTGTACCTCGGCATCGTCAAGTTCCTGGGTTTCGAACAGATCTTCAAGAATGCACTGACCGGAATGCCGATCGGCGGCGGCAAGGGCGGGGCAGACTTTGACCCGCGCGGCAAGTCCGACGGCGAAGTCATGCGCTTCTGCCAGTCCTTCATGACCGAGCTGTACCGCCACATCGGCGAGTACACCGACGTTCCCGCCGGTGATATCGGCGTGGGCGGGCGTGAAATCGGCTACCTGTTCGGCCAGTACAAGCGGATCACCAACCGCTATGAGTCGGGCGTGCTGACCGGCAAGGGCATCGGCTGGGGCGGCTCCCTGGTCCGGCCTGAAGCCACCGGTTACGGCGCCGTGCTCTTCACCGAGGAAATGCTCAAGACCAAGGGCATGTCCTTCGACGGACAGCGGGTTTCCGTGTCCGGCTCGGGGAATGTGGCCATCAACGCCATCGAGAAGGCACAGGCACTGGGCGCAACCGCCATCACGGCCTCCGACTCCGGCGGCTACATTGTGGACGAGGCCGGCATCGACGTCGAACTCCTTCGCCAGATCAAGGAAGTCGAGCGCGGCCGTATCTCCGAGTACGCCGAACGCCGCGGCGGTTCCGTCAGCTACGTCGAGGACGGCTCGGTCTGGGATGTCGACGCCTCCGTGGCACTGCCCTGCGCCACCCAGAACGAACTCGACGACAAGGCGGCGGCGAAGCTGGTCAATTCCGGTCTGGTGGCGGTGGCCGAAGGCGCCAACATGCCCTGCACCGCCGAGGCCACGGCCCTGTTCCAGGAAGCCGGTATTCTCTTCGGCCCGGGCAAGGCGGCCAACGCCGGCGGCGTGGCAACCTCTGCCCTCGAGATGCAGCAGAATGCCAGCCGCGACGCCTGGAGCTTCGAGCACACAGAGGAACGTCTCGGTGCCATCATGGTGGGCATCCACGAAAGCTGTGCCGCGACGGCCGACGAATACGGCATGCCGGGCAACTACGTTGCCGGTGCCAACATCAGCGGCTTCCGCCGCGTTGCGGACGCCATGCTGGCCCTGGGCGTCATCTAAGGGAATTTACAGCGAACGACGGCGGGACTCACCAAATGGTGAGCCCCGCCGTTTTGTTCGCAGCAGTGTTTGAAGCAGGAAGAGTGCCGGTCGGTCAGAGGCCGGCCGGGAGTTTCACATGATCCGGGTTCAGGTCTTCGACCTTGTTGACGCCGAGCAGGCGCATGGTGCGGGCCATCTCGCCGGAGAGGATCTCCAGGGCACGGTCCACGCCCATCCGGCCGCCAGCCATCAGCCCGTACAGGTAGGCCCGGCCGATGAGGGTGAAATCGGCTCCCAGCGCGATCGCTGCCACGATGTCGCCGCCGGTCATGATGCCGGTGTCCAGCATGATGGACGTCTTGCCTTTCAGCTCCCGCGCCACCTGGCTGAGCAGGTGCAGGGGGATGGGCGCGCGGTCCAGCTGGCGTCCGCCGTGGTTGGAGAGCACGATTCCGTCCGCGCCGTAGTCCACCACCTTCCTGGTATCTTCCAGCGTCTGCAGCCCCTTGACCACCAGCTTGCCCTTCCACGTGTCGCGCAGCCAGGCCAGGTCATCGAAGCTCAAGGTGGGGTCGAACATGGAGTCGATCAGTTCGGAGACGGTCCCCGAGTAGCGCGAGAGCGAGGCGAAGGACAGCGGCTCGTGCGTAAGGAAATTGAACCACCAGGCGGGACGGTAGGAAGCGTCCAGCACGGTCTTCGCGGTCAGCGCCGGCGGGATCGTCATGCCATTGCGGACGTCACGCAGACGGGCCCCGCCCACGGGGGTGTCCACCGTGACCATCAACGTATCCATGCCCGCCTTGGCTGCACGGTCGATCAGCGCCAGGGACTTCTCCCGGTCTGTCCAGAGGTAAAGCTGGAACCAGTTGCGGCCGTGTGGTGCGGCAGCGGCGACATCCTCGATTGAAGCGGTGCCCATGGTGGAGAGCGTGTAGGGGATGCCAGCCGCGGCCGCGGCCCGGGAGCCGGCGTACTCGCCCTCGGACTGCATCATCCGGGTAAAACCGGTGGGAGCGATGCCTACGGGTAGCGCCGACCGCTGGCCCAGCACCTCGGTGCTCAAGTCCACGTTCTGGACGTTGCGCAGAATGCCTGGCCGGAACTCCAGGTCCCGGAAGGCCTTCCGCGCCCGGTTCAGGGTGATCTCGGCTTCTGCGGCCCCGTCGGTGTAGTCGAAGGGCGCGGTGGGCGTGCGCCGCTTGGCCATCGCACGCAGCTCCCAGATGGTGTTGGCGCGCTGCAACCGGGCGGCGGTGCCGAAGGTAGGCCGCTTGAACTGCATCAGCGGGGCGAGATCTGCAACTTTGGGGATCCGGCGTTTGAGGGCCGGGGGCAATTCTTCATGCATGGCTTAGCTCCCTCGTGGGTGGAAACCTGTGTGGTCCAACCACAGCGTAATGCATGTGGTAGGACCACGGCAAGTATGATGTTGGCATGAGAACCCACGAACAGGTGCTGGCCTGGATGGAAGCGCAGTTGGACGGCGGCGCGCTGACGGTGGGGGACCGGCTGCCCGGGGAGCGCGCGCTGGCCGAACGGCTGGGTGTTTCGCGGACCTCGGCCCGTGAAGCCATCCGGGTACTTGAAGCAATGGGGATTGTGCGTTCCGGTGTCGGTTCCGGGCCTGCCGCCGGTACTTTCATCACGGCCGACCCGGCCAGTGCCATGGGAGCCGCCTTGCGGATGCACGTCGCCGCCGCGAACCTTCCGGTGTCGGATATTGTCCGGACCAGGGTGCTGCTGGAAACGTGGGCGGCAGCCAATGCGGACCCGGCTCATCCGGCGCTGGAGCGCGCCGCCGACCTCGTGGAGGCCATGGCGCTGCCCGGGACTGACGTGGAGGAATTCCTTCGCCTGGATACGCAGTTCCATGTCGCCATCGCCGAAAGTGCGGGTAACCTCCTGGTCGGCGCGATGATGTCATCACTGCGGGAGTCCATCGAGCGCTACGCCAACCGGCTGACCGACAACCTGCCCGACTGGTCCGCCACGTCGGCCCGGCTGCTGGCGGAACACCGCCAAGTGCTGGCAGCCGTGCGCGATGGCCGCGCAGAGGAAGCCGCCGGGATCATCCGCAGGCACATCGAAGGCTATTATGCCGAGGCAGGCATGGACTCCGAGCCTGCCGGGCGGCAGTAAGCTCTAACGCTATGGCGCACATTCTGATCGGACTGGACATCGGCGGCACCAAGACGCATGCCATCCGTCTGGAGGACGGCGCCGTCACGGCCGAAGCCATTGCGGGCAGCGCCAACGTGCAGAACGTTTCCCCCGAATCAGCGTCCACCGCGCTGGCCGAAGTTTTCTCGGCCCTGGGCAGCGATGCGGACAGGGTGATCGCCGGGGCCGGCGGGATCGATACAGCGAAAGACGCCGGCGCCCTGGCCGCGCTCATCTCGCCTTTTGCGCCGCATGCGGAAATCCGCGCCGTACACGATTCACGCCTGGTGCTCGCCGCCGGACGGGCCCGCCGCGGCATTGCGGTCATCGCCGGAACTGGATCGGCGGTCTGGGGCACCGACGGCACCGGGGGCGAGGCCCGGGCAGGAGGCTGGGGCTACCTGCTGGGGGACGAGGGCAGCGGCTACTGGCTGGGCCGGGAACTGGTCCGGCACGCACTGCGCCGCCACGACCAAGGCCTGGAGCCCGATGCGCTGACACGTGCCTTGCTGGCCGACTGCTCGCTGGCGGACCCGGTGGAGCTGATCGCACACTTCCACGGTCCCACCGGCCGCCGCTACTGGGCGCAGCGGTCGCGGTTGGTTGTCGAGGCTGTCGCCTCGGATCCGGTGGCGGCGGAACTGCTGGCTGTTGCCGCTAAGGATCTGGGGCGGCTCATCCTGCAGGTGGCCGGCCGGCTGGATATCTCCGGGCCCGTGATCCTCGGCGGCGGCCTAGGGGCGAACGTGCCGCAATTGGGGGCTGGCATTGCCGCCGCTCTTGCCCCGTACGGCATTGACGACGTGCGCCAGCTTGACCGGGAACCGGTCTATGGCGTGGACCTGCTCGATGAGCCGGCCGGACGCGTAAGCCGCGCGGGTTCTGACGCGCCAACTCCGGATTACCCGGAGTCATAATCGTCACAATTGCCGCAGGGCGGAAACCGTGGCTTATGCTCGTGGACATGACAACCCGTTGGTATGCGTATTTTCCGTTGGCTCTGGAGGGGCCTAACGTGACTGCCTAGCGGCGTGCGCAACCGACACCTTCAGAGCCAACAGGGCAGAGATCATTCTCTGCCCTTCGCCATTTCCACGGCGGGTTCTGCTCGGTTCCCGCCTCCATAGGACGGGAAAACCATGAATCCGGTACTGAACGCAGACAAGATCCAGACCAGCAATCTGCGGGTCACCTCCTTCAGTGCGCTGCCGACGCCGCAGGAGGTCGTCGAAGAGCTGCCGGCAACTGCCGAACAGTCCGTCGTCGTCGAACGCGGCCGCGCCGAGATCCGTGCGGTCATGGACGGCGTCGATGACCGGCTGCTGGTGATTGTCGGCCCATGCTCCATCCACGATCCGGAAGCCGGGCTCGACTACGCCCGGCGTCTGGCCGCGGTGGCCCAGCAGCGCAGCTCTGAGCTGCTCATCGTCATGCGTGCGTACTTCGAGAAGCCGCGAACCACGGTTGGCTGGAAGGGCCTGATCAACGACCCGCGTCTCGACGGCTCGCATGACGTTGCCAGCGGGCTGCGGACAGCCCGCCGGTTCCTGCTCGACGTAGCCGACCTCGGGCTCCCTGTTGCCACCGAGTTCCTCGAGCCGATCAGCCCGCAGTACGTAGCGGATCTGGTCAGCTGGGGGGCGATCGGTGCGCGCACCACGGAAAGCCAGATCCACCGCCAGCTCGCCTCGGGACTGTCCATGCCGATCGGTTTCAAGAACGGGACCGACGGCGGGCTCCAGGTGGCGCTTGATGCGTGCACCGCCGCGTCGGCTGCCCAGACTTTCCTGGGCATCGACGAAGCCGGCCGTGCCGCCATGGTTTCGACCGCGGGGAACGCCGATACTCACCTGATTCTGCGCGGCGGCAATGCCGGACCAAATTACGACGCCGCCAATGTTGCCCGTGCCTCGGAGCTGCTGGCAGAAGCGGGGCTTAACCCGCGGCTGATCGTTGACGCCAGCCACGCCAACAGCGGCAAGAGTCACCACCGGCAGGCAGAGGTGGCGCTGGACATCGCGGCCCAACTGGAGGGGACAGGCCGCAGCGCCTCCGCCATTGCCGGGATCATGCTGGAAAGCTTCCTGGTGGCGGGCGCGCAGAAACTCGATGTCGCTGACCAGGCCGAAGGCAACGCCGAACTGGTTTACGGGCAGAGCGTGACGGACGCGTGCATGGACTGGGACATGACGGTTTCCACCCTCGCCCAGCTGGCCTTGAGCAGTGTTCAGCGCGCCGGGGTGTCCCGCTGAAAAAGCCGCGCGAATCATGTAACGCTTAATCAACAGGCCAACTTTCACTTTGGTCACTTGGCCCTCTAGAGTGTCTAGCTAGACGGCAAATTACTCGCAGGGCAAGGCGGCATGCCGTTGGGCCCTACCGGAGTAAAGGATTTTGGAAATGGCTGAGGAGAAGAACTTCTCGAACGTCCGCTTCTTGACGGTGTCGGAAGTGGCCGAAGTGATGCGTGTTTCCAAGATGACCGTTTACCGGTTGATCCACTCCGGAGAGATGCCTGCTGTCCGTTTCGGGCGCTCCTACCGGGTGCCGGAATCGGCCGTGGAGCAGTATCTTCGCGGTGCCGTTGTGGAGGGCCAGTCGGATACCGCTTAGGCGGTTTTGGATCTGGGCAACGGACCGGGCGCCAACGGCCGGTAAATTGTCGCCTGATTTAGGCGGTACCCTGTTAAGGAACGTTTTACGTCATCGTAAGAATCCGCCGGCCACTGCTGTTCTCAAGGGCAAGCTGTGGCAGTCGGATGTTAATCGAAGTGAATTTGTGAGGAACTCGTGGGTTCAGTTATTAAGAAGCGCCGCAAGCGTATGGCCAAGAAGAAGCACCGTAAACTGCTTCGCAAGACACGCCACCAGCGTCGCAATAAGAAGTAGAGCTTCCGCTTTACAGCATGCTTCTCGGTCCGTCAGGCAACTGGCGGGCCGTTTGCGTTAAACCGTGCGGGAACTCCGAACTGCGCCGTGGCGGGAACGCCGCAGCGGGCCTGCTTAGCCGCGTGGGCCGCGGAACTTGTGCACCCCGCGCCAGAGCCCGTACACGGCGCCGGCCCCGGTGGCGGCTTTGAGCCCCAGGGTTGCAGCCTTGCGGCCGCTGCGAAAGTCGTAGATCGGCCAGTTGCGTTCCCGGGCATGGCGGCGCAGCCTCGCGTCCGGATTGATAGCCACCGGATTGCCCACCAGCGACAGCAGCGGCACATCATTGTAGGAGTCGCTGTAGGCCCAGCAGTTCTCCAGCTCCAGCCCCTCCAGCTTGGCGAGTTCGGCGACAGCATAGGCCTTGGCCGGTCCATGCAGGATTTCACCGACCAGCGCCCCTGTGTAGGCGCCCTCGGAAATTTCCGCCACGGTACCCAAAGCCCCGTCCAGGCCCAGTCGGTCCGCGATGACCTCCGCGACCGTCAGGGGAGTGGCAGTCACCAGCCACACTTTGCGGCCGGCACGCAGATGCTGATCCGCGAGGGCGCGGGTGCCAGGCCAGATCTTAGAGGCGATGATCTCGTCATAGACTTCCTCGCCCAGGGCCTTTACGTCCGTCACCATCAGCCCGGCGCCGAGCGCCATGGCGGTATCGCGGACGGATTGGATGTCCTTCAGGTTTTCCCCGCGCCACAGGAACTTTCCCTGCTTGATGGCGAACCCGGCGACGTCGCGCATCCGGAAGGCACCGCGTTGGTACATCTTGCGCCCCACATGGAACAGGCTTGCCCCGCGCATCAAAGTATTGTCGACGTCGAAAAACGCGGCCCCGGTTTCTGTGCCGGCGGGATCAGGCTTTCGATGGGCAGGACCTGTGGCGGCTAAGGGCATGCCTCGAGTCTAACGAGGCAAAGGCGTCGAGCCGAGCCGCCCTGTGGGTGGAGGGCAGCGCGGCGTCCGGTTATTGACTCCTGACCCGGTAGGGCTACGTTGTTAGCTATGACGGATTCAGCTGCTCCCCGCCCTAGTCATGAACTGGTGCTGCTCACCAAGCCGGACTGCCATCTTTGTGAAGCGGCCCGAGAAACTGTGTCGGCAGTTGCCGATGACCTAGGGCTGGAATGGCAGGAGAAGTCCATTCTGGAGGATCCGGAGCTGGAACGGCGGTTCGCCGAGGAGATTCCGGTGGTCATGATCGACGGCGTGCAGCGGGATTTCTGGCGCATCGATCCTGAGAGGCTGCGGCGCCTGCTGACGTCCTGACCCACCAGAGCCGATTGGTTGCCGTTTTGCCCAGCGCCTAAAGTGGGACTACAGCTAGCAATGGAGAGCCACA
The DNA here is from genome assembly GCF_059090425.1 of Arthrobacter sp. B055-34. Lineage (NCBI taxonomy): Bacteria > Bacillati > Actinomycetota > Actinomycetes > Micrococcales > Micrococcaceae > Arthrobacter > Arthrobacter sp. B055-34. The sequence goes on along the minus strand of NZ_JBNHFQ010000007.1, from coordinate 37,539 downwards.
TCGTGACCACGCAGGATCTTCCCGGTACCGCTGGGAATCCCGAAAGTTCGGGCCGCACTATTCCGCCGGCGTCTGTTGCGCGGCTGACGATCTACCTGCGCGCCCTGAACTCCCTGCTTGCCGAGGGGGTGGAGCGTGCCTCATCGGAGGAACTCGCCGAAGCCGCCGGGGTGAAGTCCCCCATGCTCCGCAAAGATCTGTCCTACCTCGGCTCCTACGGCACCCGCGGCGTCGGCTATGACGTGCAGCTGCTGACGCGGACCATTTCCGCCCGACTGGGGCTGACCCAGGAATGGCGCGTCGCCATCATTGGCGCCGGTAACCTCGGCAGGGCTCTGGCAGGCTATTCGGGTTTCACCACGCGTGGTTTCGAAGTTGCGGCCATCTTTGATGCTGACCCGTCGATCATCGGAACCGAGATCGGTGGTCTGAAAATTCACAACACGGGTGATTTGGAAACCGTGCTGCACCGGACCGGCGCGAACATGGTGGTGCTGGCCGTTCCGGGCCGTGTGGCACAGGAACTCTGCGACAAGCTCGTCGCTGCCGGAATCACCAGCATCCTGAGTTTCGCCCCCGTTGTGCTGCAGGTGCCGCCGCATGTGCAGGTGCGGAAGGTCGACATGGCCACCGAACTGCAGATCCTGGCCTACCACGCACAACGGGCGCAGGAATCGGAGTTGGACTCCGAAACCCGCGCCCGTAAGGCACAGTAGGAAACGTCAGCGGCCGTAAATGCCGAACTTCCGTGCGGCCACTGCCTTGAAGAAGCTGTTCGAGTTCGGCATGAACAGCAGCACGATGGCGGCGATGCCCAGCAAGACCACCAGCGTTTGAAGCCCGAACGGTATCAGGAAGAACAGCGATAGCGCGGCGAAGACAGTTCCCGTGATCCGGGCCCAGTTCTTGCCGGCCTTCACGCCGAAGGCCACCATCAGGTAAAGGCCAATGCCGATGAGTGCAGCGATGACGACGCTGATGCCAGCGAATCCGGCTGTCATATCCATGAGTTCCTGCTGGCTGATTTCGCCCTCGGACTGTGCGAGCATGTCCCGCAGTGCAGGGTCACGGAACGCCGCTTCCAACTCCGATTCGAGATTAGTCAGGATCAATATCGTGTTGATTGCGGTAAGCACGGCTGCCGCGATGATCAGCCAGAAGGCGATCATTACTTCTTTAGGAGCCTCGGGCTTCCCTGTACCGCCTTGGGGCTGGCTGCTCGGGTAGCTGTACTGGCCGGGCTGTGCATTTTGGTACCCGTATGGCGACGGGGTGCTTTGGCCATAGGGCTGTTGTCCGTACGGCTGGTTCTGGCCATAGGGGGAATTCTGTCCGTAGGGGCTGGCCTGGCCGGGCTGCCCGGATTGCTGGCCGTAGGGGGCGCTCTGGCCATAAGGAGGGTTCTGCCCGTACTGCGGTGTGTTCTGGCCGTAGGGCGCGTTCTGTCCGTAGCGGGGTGCGACGTCGCCGTTCTGGCCGGACTGTCCCGGTTGCTGGTCCGGTTTCTCGGACGGAGTTGGATTGTTTTCGGGAGTGGACATGGTCGCATCCTTCTTCTGTCGATCGACACTGCAGATAGCCGCCGGTACCGCTTTGACAAGGCAGGACAGGACAGCTCCTACTGCAACCCTACAGCGCAGACATACCGGCAGGGACTAGCTCTGAAGGATGATTTTGCCCGGCCGGAACAGCTGTCCCGGCCGGGCAAAGTCCATGCATCGGATCGGGCAGCTCAGGCCTGCTTGACCAGCGCTGCATCCAGGTTGATCTTCACCTTGTCGCTGACCAACACGCCGCCGGCCTCCAGCGCCGCGTTCCAGGTCAGGCCGAACTCCTTGCGACTGATTTCGGTTTCACCGGTGAACCCGGCCCTGGTCGCCCCGAACGGATCGACAGCCACGCCCGTGAACTCCACCTCGACTTCCACCGGCTTTGTCACGCCGCGGATCGTCAGGTCGCCGGTAACGGTGTAGTCCTCGCCGTCGCCTTCGACGCCCGTGGCGACGAAGGTCATCTCGGGGAACTGCTCGACATCGAAGAAGTCAGAGCCCTTGACATGGGCATCGCGGTTGGCGTCGCCGGACTCGAAACTGGCTGTATTAACCGTGGCGTGCAACGTGGACTCGGCGAGTGACTCTCCAACACGGGCCTCGGCCGAGGCATCAGTGAATCGGCCGCGGACCTTGCTGATCCCGGCGTGGCGGACGGTGAAACCAATTTCGCTGTGCGCCAGGTCGAGAGTCCAGACGCCTTGAGCCAGGCCTTGGGGCAATGTCATAACGATCTCCTTACGTGGGAAAAACGATTCCATCAGGGCTGAGCAGCAGATCTTCACTCAGTGCCCATTCTTGCCATGCCCTCCGGCTTTGGGCAATCCCTTTGACTTTGAGAGAATTAAGACCATGCCCCTATCCACTGTGCATTTACTCCGCCACGGCGAGGTCCATAATCCGGACCGCGTCCTCTATGGCCGGCTGCCTAATTTCCGTCTCTCCGAGCTTGGACATGAGATGGCCCAGCGGGCGGCGGATTACTTTGCCCAGCGGGCCGAAAACGGAGCCAAGATCAGCTATCTGGTGGCCTCGCCGCTTACCCGCGCACAGGAGACCGCTCAGCCGACTGCCGTCGCGCTGGGGCTCGAAATCGTGACCGATGAGCGGATCATCGAGGCGGAGAACCGTTTCGAGGGACTCTCGGACGTCAAGCGGCACCTGCGGGATCCGCGGCACTGGCGGTATTTGCGCAACCCGATGCTGCCGTCCTGGGGCGAGCCCTACGCCGGGCAGGTCGCCCGGGTCATGGAAGCGGTACAGGATGCCCGGCACGCCGCCGTCGAACGCGGCGGAGAGGGTGCCGAAGCAGTGCTGGTGAGCCATCAGCTGCCCATCTGGGTGACACGGCTGGCAGCCGAACACCGCAGGCTGTGGCATGACCCCCGCCGTCGGCAATGTACTTTGACCTCGGTAACCAGTCTGAAGTTCGACGGCGAACGCCTCGTCGGGGTCGAATACTGCGAGCCCAGCGCCGACCTTTTGCCCGGTGCGGCGAATATCCCGGGAGCGTAATAGAATTACTACGCGTTGTAGAAGTGGGATACTTCCCAGCCCACGAAGAAAAGTGTGATTGTGACTGCCCAAACCCCCCAGCCGTTCAACCGTCGTTCCTTGCTGAAGCTTAGTGCGGGACTGGTCTTTGCCCTGCCCCTGGCCGCCTGCACCGTGGAGGATTCCCTCGCCCAGCAGGCCAACGCCGGCGACAACAAAAACTACATCGCCGGGGACGGCTCGGTGACCGAATACGACGCCGCCACCCGCGGCGAGCCGGTCCAGCTGTCCGGAAAGCTTTTCGACGGCACCACCGTGGAGGCCGCCGATTTTGCCGGCCAGGTCACCGTGCTGAACTTCTGGTACGCCGCCTGTGCGCCGTGCCGGCTGGAAGCCCCGGACCTGCAGGCCTTGAGCGAGGAGTTCGCCGACGAGGCGCAGTTCTACGGCGTGAACATCCGCGACGAACAGGCAACGGCCGAAGCCTTTGAGCGCAATTTCGGCGTGACCTACCCCAGCTTTAATGACAAAAACGGCGGCATCCTGCTGGCGATGACCAACTACGTCCCGCCGCAGGCCGTCCCCACCACGCTCGTGCTCGACAAGAAAGGCCGGGTAGCTGCCCGCATCCTGGGCGTCGCGGACAAGGGCACGCTGAAAGCGCTGATCAGAGACACAGCGGCCGCCTGACCGTGGAACTGACTGCGGCCTACGTCCCCCTGAGCATCGGCAGCGCCTTCGGCGATACTGTCCTGAACGGCTCCGTCCTGCTCGCCATCCCCGTGGCGATGCTGGCGGGGCTGGTGTCTTTCCTGTCCCCGTGCGTCCTGCCCCTGGTGCCGGGCTACCTCGGCTACGTCACCGGACTGACCGGCGTGGATCTGGAGCGCCAGCGGCGCGGCCGGATGCTCGCCGGCATCGGCCTGTTTGTGCTGGGCTTCTCCATTGTCTTCGTGGCCATCGGGGCGGTGTTCGGGCAACTGGGAGCCTGGCTGAAGGGATCCGAAGCCGCGTGGGTTACGCAGGCGCTCGGCGTCGTCGTTATTGCGATGGGCGTGATCTTCATGGGCGGACTGTCCTGGTTCCAGCGCGACCGCAAGATCCATTCCCGCCCGCCGGCCGGACTCTGGGGCGCCCCGGTCCTCGGGATGACCTTCGGGCTGGGCTGGGCGCCGTGCATCGGCCCTACATTCTCGGCGGTCCAGGCGCTGGCATATTCCGGCGGCGCCGATGCGACCAAGGGCGCCTTCCTGGCCTTTGTCTACTGCCTGGGGCTCGGCATACCGTTCCTGCTGATCGCGCTCGGCGTGCGGCGGGGCATGGGCGCCATGGCATTCTTCCGCAAGCACCGGCTGTTCCTGCAGCGGGCAGGCGGCGCACTGCTGGTGATTCTCGGTGTGCTGATGGCCAGCGGGATGTGGGGAGCCTGGGTAACGCAATTGCAGGACTGGTTCGCAAATGAAGTGAGGCTCCCCATCTGATGAGCGAAACACCTAAGACTCCCGAGAAGCCCGCGTCCGAGACATCCCCGACGCCGGGCACGGAGCAGGCAGGACCCGCCGGCAAGGCGGATGCCGCACGCGGCTGGGGCCCGGCGAAGAAGGACAAAATGCCTTCGGCGAAGAACGACGTCGCCCTGCCCGCCTTGGGTTTCGTCGGCACCTTGCGCTGGATGTGGACCCAGTTGACGAGCATGCGCACCGCGCTGTTCCTGCTGCTGCTGCTGGCCGTCGCCGCGGTGCCGGGCTCGCTGTTCCCGCAGCGCCCGGCGAATCCCGCCGTCGTCACCCAGTACATCACTGACAACCCGGAAACCGGCCCCTGGCTGGACCGTTTCCAGCTGTTCGATGTCTACTCGTCGGTCTGGTTCTCGGCGATCTATCTGCTGCTGTTCATCTCCCTGATCGGCTGCGTAGTCCCGCGCGCCATCCAGCACTGGAAGGCCATGCGTTCCCAGCCGCCGCGGACCCCGCGCCGGCTCTCCCGGCTGCCGGAATACGGCTCGATGGCGCTGCCGTCCGATCTGGAGGTCACGCGGGAATCCGCCGTCGACGATGCAGCCCGCCTGCTCAAGCGCCGCGGTTACCGGGTGGAGGTGCGCGGCAAGGACGGCGCCATGCCTTCAGTCGGTGCCGAGCGGGGCTTCCTGAAGGAAATCGGCAACCTGGTCTTCCACGTCTCGCTGATCGGTGTCCTGGTCTCCGTGGCCGTGGGCGGGCTGTTCGGCTACCGCGGGCAGAAGATCATCGTCGAGGGCGAGTCCTTCGTCAACACTTTGGTGGGCTACGACAACTTCTCCCCAGGCAGCAATTTCCACGAGGACCAGCTGGAGCCGTATTCGATGCAGCTGGACAGCTTCGACGTGGTCTTCGACCGTGAATCGGACACCCATTACGGCCAGCCCCTGGACTTCACCGCCGTCCTGACTACCAAGGAATCTCCCGAGGCGGAACCGGAGCAGCAGACGCTGAAGGTCAATGAACCGCTGTCCATCGGCGGGACGAGCGTGTACCTGGTCGGCAACGGTTATGCACCGGTCGTGACGATCCGCGACGGCGAAGGCAACATCGCGCTGCAGGGTCCGGTGGTGTCGGTGCCCAACGACGGCGCCTACACCTCCACCATGGTCATCAAGGTTCCGGACGCCCAGCCGGAACAGCTGGGCTTTGTGGGCTTCTTCCTGCCCACCGCGGTGGAAGGTTCCGACGGCGTGGCCGTAGGCAGCGACCCGGATCCGTTCAACCCGCGGCTGTACCTGAACGGATACTACGGCGACCTCGGCTTGGACGAGGGCGACCCGAAGAACGTCTTTGTCCTCGACACCTCCACCCTGACGTCGATGAGCGACGGCGAGGACGAGGCCGGCGAATTCTCCCTCGGTGCTTACGAAAGCTACGAGCTGCCGGACGGGCTGGGCACCGTCACCTTCGACGGACTGAAGCGCTACGTCGCCCTGGACATCGACCACGACCCGGGCCAGGCCGGCGCGCTGGTGTTCTCGACGCTCGCCATCATCGGCCTGAGCGCCTCCCTGTTCATCGGCCGCCGCCGCGTCTGGGTCCGTGCCGGTACCCACGAGGACGGCCGGACCATGGTTGAGTGGGGACTGCTGGCCCGCGGCGAAGACCCCAGGCTGGAGGGCGAATCCGCGGCCCTGCGCAAGCTCTTCGAAAAGGAATGGCTGGCCAACCAGGACCAGCAGGCAGACAATAACAAAAGCGCCGTCGGCGTAAAGAACTCCTAAGGATCCCCTCCAATGCCCTCCATTGACGAGACGCTCGGCCAGTACAGCGAGCTGTTCATCCTGCTGGCTGCCATGGCATACACCGTGGCGTTCATTGCCTTCTGCTGGGACCTGGCAACCTCCAGCAAGACCATCCGGTCGGTCGAATCCCGCCTGGCCCGCGAACAGTCCGAGCAGAAGGTCCTGGCCGGGGCGGCCGGTGAGGTAGCAGCCGGGTCCGCTGGAAATGCCGGAGCCGACACGTCTGTCGAGACGGCTGACGAAGCCATGGTCTACACCAAGGAACGCCGTGTTGCCGCTCGTATTGGCGTCGCCATTACCATCGTGGCTGCCCTGGTCCACGCGGCTGGCGTGATCTCACGGGCGATCGCGGCGCACCGCGTGCCGTGGGGCAACATGTACGAGTTCTGCACCACCGGCGGCTTGGTTGTCGCCGTCGTATTCCTGTTGGTACTCACCCGCAAGGACGTACGCTTTCTGGGCTCGTTTGTTATCGGCCTGGTTGTCATCATGCTGTGCGCGGCTGCGATTGGATTCCCGACGCCGGTGGCCCACCTGGTGCCGGCGCTGCAGAGTTACTGGCTGATCATCCACGTCTCGATTGCCGTGATCGCCTCCGCTTTGTTCACCCTGACTTTCGCCATGTCCGTGCTGCAGTTGCTGCAGGCCAACCGGGAAGCCCGCGCCCGTGCCGGGCAGTCGGAGCGCATGGGCTTCCTGCGCCTCGTGCCGTCGGCGCTGTCGCTGGAGAATTTTGCCTACCGGGTGAACGCCATCGCGTTCGTGCTGTGGACCTTCACCCTGATGGCGGGCGCGATCTGGGCCGAGAAGGCGTGGGGCCGCTACTGGGGCTGGGACACCAAGGAAGTCTGGACCTTCGTGATCTGGGTGGTCTACGCCGGCTACCTGCACGCCCGCGCCACCCGCGGCTGGACCGGAACCCGGGCCGCCTGGCTGTCCATCGTCGGCTACCTCTGCGTGGTCTTCAACTTCACCATAGTGAACGTCTTCTTCTCCGGGCTGCACAGCTACTCCGGAATCCAGTAAGCGGACCGCTACACTAGCTATCTGAAGGGGCCTGCGCACTGGACAACCAGTGCGCAGGCCCCGTTTCTTGAATTGGCGGGTGCCCGGGAAGCGGCGCGCTCCTGTCCTTCAGCTCGACGCCGGCCATGACCTATCTGGACGCGCCGGACCGCTACCTACGGCACATTCTGACCTGAGGCGTCCGCGGGGACTGCGCCGCTGTGACTCCGACTGCCAGGACGTCGGCCGCCGAGACGACGGCGCAGCACGGCGTCCAGCAGACCCGCTGCGAGCACACCTGTTCCATAGGAAACCAGGTCCAGCATGCCGAACGTCGTGCCGAAAACCAGGCGCGCCGGCGGGAAGATTTCGCCGAGTGCGGCGGGCAGGGGCGAAAGCTGGAGGAGTTCGACGGCGGTGCACACCGCCAATGCGGCAGCTGCGATGAGCGCGCTCGGAATCCGCGGAACCACGACGGCCGCCAGAAGGTAGATCAGCACCGCGTAGAGCGCGTCGCCCGTGTGGTTGGTCCAGGTGCCGCTGCCGATGAACCGGACCAGCAGCCCCGCAGCGATGGTTAGCGCGGCACCGGCGAGGAGAGCCCGCCGTCGTAATCCGTCAGCGCGGGGTGTTCGGATTTTCCGGATCCTCTTCGCTGACCTGGTTCGTGCCGCTGTGGTTGGTGCCGCCGCGGCCCTTGTCCTTGGCCTGCTTCTTGAGTTCCTCTTCGCGCTTTTTCAGCGCTTCCTCGCGCTGGCGTTGCCGGCGCTGCACGTCCAGGTTGCGCAGGAACGCGACGTCCTCATCGGGAGCCATGGGCCGGCGCGGCGCGGCCTGCTGCGCCTGTTTTGAAGCGCGCGGCCGCCCGAAGGCAAACCAGAGCAGGGCGCCGATGAGCGGAACCAGGATAATGGTGAGGATCCAGCCCGGTTTGGAGATGCTGCGGACTTCTTGCGGCCGCGAGCGGATGCACTCGATCAGCGCATAAACAATGATTGCGACTGCGAGTACAACGAGCATTATGTAGACACGGGCCATGCATTAAGTGTAGTTGAGCCGGGGCGTCGCCACTGCCCGTGCAGCAGGCTTTCCGCTCTGAGCGCGACCGGAGGCCCGGCTGGCGCCGACAGCGTAAACTTGTGTGGTGGCTTTCTGGAAATTTACCGCTCTGCGGCTGGGTATTGTTGCCGTTATCTTCGTCATCTGCATGTGGCTCGGCGTAGGCCTGATCTTCTCCGCCCTCGTGGCTGCCGTGGCCGGATGGTGCATCACGTACCTGTTCTTCCGCGAAATGCGCGACGCCGCCTCGGAGTCCCTGCGGCACCGGTTCTCCGGCAACGCCAAGCCCTTGCGAACCTCAACCGAGATCTCGGATGCGATGGCCGAAGACGAGGCCGTGGACCGCTACGGCGAGCTCCGGGTGGACGCGGACCGCAAGCCCAAGGACACCAAGCCCGAAGACAAGCCGACGGCGGACTGACCGCTACATCAGCCGGGTCAGCGCGAGACCCAGCGAGAAGGCGACGGCGAAGCACAGGTTGATGATGCCGGTCTGTTTGAGCACCGGGATCAGGTCCTTGCGCTTCTTGCCCTTGAGCATGACCCAGCTGGGCATCAGGCACACCGGGGCCAGCAGCAGCACCAGCAGGATCCACGGATGCTCGTTGACCAGGACCAGCGGCAGCAGGATGGCAACGGCCAGCATCATCACGTAGCTGATCCGTGCGGCCTCGTCGCCCAGCCGGACGGCCAGCGTGATCTTCCCGACCTCGCGGTCCGTGGGGATGTCCCGCACGTTGTTGGCCATCAGCAGCGCCGTGGCGATCAGCCCGGTGCCCACCGCGCCCACGAAGGAAGCCCAGCTGACCTGCAGGGCCTGGGTGTACGTGGTGCCCATGGTTGCCACGATGCCGAAAAACAGGAACACGAAAACTTCGCCCAGGCCCCGGTAGCCGTAGGGGTTGCTGCCGCCGGTGTAGCCCCATGCGGCAATGACACAACCGGCCCCCACCAGCAGCAGCGGCCAGGTCTGGGACAAAATAATCAGGGCCAGGCCGGCGAGCAAGGCCAGCCCGAAACAGCCGAAGGCCGCGAACTTCACCGACTTCGGCGAGGCCACCCCGGAGGCGGTCAGGCGGATGGGACCTACCCGGACGTCGTCGGTGCCGCGGATGCCATCCGAATAGTCGTTTGCATAGTTGACGCCAATCTGGAACAGCAGGGCGATCAGCAGCGCCAGCAAAGCCCGCGTGGGGTCGAAGGCTTCGAGGTCGAAGGCCGCGGCGCTGCCCACGATGACCGGGGCGGCCGCCATCGGCAGTGTGCGGGGACGTGCGCCTTCAATCCATTGGGCAACTGTAGCCACGTGAAGATCCTGCTTTCGTGAACGGTAATGATGGCGGCGGACCGGATCCGGTGCCGGCCGCAGTGAACTATTCTCGCTTATCGCCGGCGGGGTGCGCGTATCAGCCGGCTTCGCGCAGCGCCCGCGCCACGGCCAGCCGGTCCGGCTTGCCATTGGCCAGCAGAGGCAGGGCGTCCAGCCGCACGAGGATGCGGGGCACCGCGGCTGCCCCCAGCGCCTCGCGGACCGTCCGGCGGATCAGCTCATCGTCGGCCGAACCGACGACGGCGGCACCCACCCGGGTGCCCCACTCCGGGTCCTCGACACCGGCCACCAGGGCGGCCTCCACCCCGGGGACGGTCTCGACGGCCGAGGCGACGGCGCCAGCGGAGATCTTGACGCCACCGGTGATAAGCACATCGTCCGCCCGCCCGCTGACGGTCAGCACGCCGTCGTGCATTTCACCCAGGTCCTCGGTAAGGAACCAGCGGCCGGTGGTGCCGTCCGTGTCCGGCACAGTACTGAAGTGTTCGTCGGTCAGCTCGGGATTGTCCAGGTATCCCGAGGCCAGCACGTCGCCGCCAATGGAGATCCGGCCCTCGTCGAGCCGCAGTTGCACGCCGTCCAGCGGGACGCCGTCGTAAACACAGCCGCCGCAGGTCTCGCTCATGCCGTAGGTGCGGACAATCCGCAGTGAATGTTTCCGGGCCGCCGCGCGCAGGTCGTCGGGCATCCGGGCGCCGCCGAGCAGGATGGTGTCGAAGCGCCGCAGCACCTGGACCGTCTCCGGGGACGGGTCGGTGAGCAGCCTGTGCAGTTGGGTGGGGACCAGCGAGACCAGCCGGAACCTGTCCGTGAGCTCGCCGGCCGCCGTGGTGAACGCCTCCGGGGTGAAGCCGTCCGACAGGTCCATTACCCAGGGCCGGGTGCCCGCATAGAGCGAACGCACGAGCACCTGCAGGCCGGCCACATAGTTGGGGCTCAACGTCAGCAGCCACTGGCCCTCGCCCTGCAGCCGCATGGCCGTGGCCATCGAGGACGCGGCCAGCGCATCAACGCCCAGCATGGTGGCCTTCGGCGTGCCGGTAGAACCCGAGGTCCGCACTACCGCTGCGGTCTCCGGCGCCAGGCCCGCCGAGGCAACCGGCTCGGGGGTGCCATCGGGTGCGATTTCGACGGCGGGGCCCGCGCCTGCCAGCGCGGCCGAGAGCGCTTTCAGCGCCGGATCGATGTTCATCCGGGCAACCCTAGAAGTAGTGCGGGAAGCGGGACCAGTCGGGGTCCCGCTTTTCCAGGAAGGCTTCCTTGCCCTCCACTGCCTCATCCGTCATGTAGGCCAGCCGGGTGGCCTCGCCGGCGAAGACCTGCTGGCCGGCAAGCCCGTCGTCCGCGAGGTTGAACGCGAACTTGAGCATGCGGATGGCCTGCGGCGACTGCCGGGCGATATCCGCGGCGTACTCCAGCGCGGTCTCCTCCAGCCGATCATGATCCACGGCCTCGTTCACAGCACCCATCCGGACCATGTCTTCGGCGGAATACTCGCGGGCCAGGAAGAAGATCTCGCGGGCGGCCTTCTGGCCGATTTGGCGGGCCAGCAGCGCCGAGCCGTAGCCGGCGTCGAAACTGCCGACGGTGGCATCGGTCTGCTTGAACTTTCCGTGCTGACGGGAGGCGATGGTCAAGTCCGCTACCACGTGGAGGCTGTGGCCGCCGCCGGCCGCCCAGCCATTAACGACGGCGATGACCACCTTGGGCATGGTGCGCATCAGGCGTTGGACTTCGAGGATGTGCAGCCGGCCGGCGCGGGCCGGGTCAATGGTTTCCTGCGTCTCGCCGTCGGCATAGCGGTAGCCGTCGCGGCCGCGGATCCGCTGGTCGCCGCCGGAGCAGAACGAGTGCCCGCCGTCCCTGGGGGAGGGGCCGTTGCCGGTCAGCAGGACGGTCGCCACATCCGGCGTCATCCGGGCGTGGTCCAGTGCGCGGTAAAGCTCGTCCACCGTACCGGGCCGGAAGGCATTGCGGACCTCGGGCCGGTTGAAGGCGATGCGCACCGTGGGCAGATCGCGCAGCACGGCGCCGGACGCGTCCCGTTCCACCTGGCGGTGGTACGTCATGTCCTGGAAATCGAAACCGGATACTTCGCGCCAGTGGGCGGGGTCGAAGACATCCGAAACCTTTGCGGGCAGGGCGGCGGCCTGTGCGTGGTTGCTGGCTTCCGGTGCGGCGGCGGCGGGCGCGGGGGCAGAATTCTCAAAGCTCACATAGCGAGTTTAGCCTTGGGCCCAAAACCGGCCTGTCACGTGAGGCAGAATTCGTTGCCTTCCGGATCGGCCATGGTGTACCAGCTGTACGGTCCCTGCTGGGCGTCGTACAGGAACTTGGCACCGCGGGCTTCAAGCCGCGCCCGGACCTCGTCCCTGTCATCGCCGGCAAGGCGCACGTCCCAGTGCAGCCTGTTCTTCACCGTCTTCGGTTCCGGGACCGGCTGGAAGAGGATCCGCCGGCGGTCGGGCAAGTTCTTTTCCTCCGGCGGAGAGATGGCGGCACCGGCCCGCCAAACCAGCCTGCCGTTATGCGTGACGGTGTCTTCCTCGCGGGCGTGGCCCTGGGCGATCATCTCCTTGATGAACTCCGGGTCCGTTTCCTCCAGCGTCCAGCCCAAGGTTTCGGCCCACCAGTCGGCCTGGGTGTGGGCATCGGCGCAATCCACGACTATCTGCAAGTTGTAGGTCATGCTTCGACGGTAGGCTCCCGGCTAACCGTGCGCCAGAGTCTTCAGGACAGTTCGTGTCCGCGAATGGCTGGACCGGAACTGCGGCTGGTTGACGGCCGGGTCGCGTCCTTCCCAGTGCCTGTCTGACCCATGGGCTACTGTGTTGGGCAGACCAACGCGGATACACCTGTTAGAAACCAGAGGAATCAATGGCGCATCAACTGGAGCTGACCCAGCACGTGAACGCACCGGTGGAGGCCGTGTGGGAGGTGTTGACGGATATTGAGGGAGCCGCGGGAACGCTGTCCGGCGTGACCAAGGTGGAAGTCCTCACGCCCGGCCCCTACACCGAAGGCTTCCGTTGGCGGGAAACCCGGAAGATGATGGGGAAGGAAGCCACCGAAGAGATGTGGGTTGCAGACGCCCAGGCTCCCCATGCCACCACGGTTAAGGCGCAGTCCGGCGGCGCCGACTACACCACCCGCTTCACCTTGCGCCCGGTGCCGGGCGGTACGGAACTGACGATGTTCTTCGGCGCCGAGCAAGCCCGCCCGGGCGCGCTGACCAAGCTGATGATGGCCGTGTTCGGCAAGATCGGCATGAACGCCGCGCGTAAAGCGATGGCGCAGGACTTGAAGGACATCGCGGCCAAGGCCGAAAACCGCGCCTGAGGAGGAAGTATGACGGCAGGAAAATTCAAGGTGGATGTCAGTCTGGACAGCACGGTGGAAGGCCGGCCGGTGTTGCGTTTCCGCCGCCGGTACGGCCAGGACATCGAGCGGCTGTGGCGCGCGCTGAGCGACGACTCGGAACTCTCGGCATGGTTCCCTTGTGCTGTCCGGTTGGAACAGCGGGTTGGCGGAGTCATCGAATTCCGCTTCCCGGACGAGGAACCTGACCAGGGCAAGGTCCTGGAGCTGGATCCGCCGCACCTGCTCGCCTTCAGCTGGGACCAGGAAGTGCTTCGCTGGCGGCTGCAGCCCGATGCCGGCGGCAGTCTGCTGATGCTCACGAACACCATTCAGGATCCGGCCATGGTTGCCAACGTTGCTGCCGGCTGGCATGGCTGCCTCGAGCAGTTGGCGACTTTTCTCGATGGTTCCGGCGACGCGGGGCAGTCCGTTGAAGAACTCGTGCGGCACTACAGCCAGGCGCTCGGGCAGTAAGTACGCCATCCGCCGTCGTCGTTGTGTTGTCAGCACCCGGTGTCATGTAACGCCTTGGACTGCGGCTTCAGTTGACCCTCGCCAGCGCGCGTGGGATTCTTTATAGAACGGTCGGTCGGTAATTTCTGCCGGGCAAAATCCGTCGGAACCGTCCGCACATCGTCATCCAAGACACTCGAGCGCGAGGGAAAATTCAATGGCTGAGGCATTCCTGATTGGCGGGGCCCGTACCCCGGTTGGCCGCTATGGAGGCGCACTGTCCGCGGTACGCCCGGACGATCTGGCCGCGCTCGTGGTCAAGGAAGCCGTGCACCGCGCGGGCGTTGATCCGGATGCCGTGGACGAGGTCATCTTCGGCAACGCCAACGGTGCCGGTGAGGAAAACCGCAACGTTGCGCGCATGGCCTGGCTGCTGGCCGGCTACGGGGATCACGTGCCCGGCATTACCGTCAACCGCCTCTGCGCGTCCGGGCTGAGCGCCATCATCATGGCCTCGCACATGATCAAGGCCGGCGCCGCGGACATTGTCGTGGCCGGCGGCGTCGAGTCGATGAGCCGTGCGCCCTGGGTGCAGGAGAAGCCGATGAAGGCCTTCGCCAAGCCCGGCGAGCAGTTCGACACGTCCATCGGCTGGCGGTTCGTCAACGAGCGCTTCGCCAAGGGCGACCTGTCCCGCGACGGCAAAATGACCTACTCCATGCCGGAGACGGCGGAAGAGGTCGCCGATGTCTACGGCATTTCCCGCGAGGACGCTGACGCCTTCGCCGTGCAGTCGCACGAGCGGGCCATCGCGGCCATCGAGGGCGGCCGGCTGAAGGACGAGATCGTCCCCGTCACGGTCAAGAGCCGCAAGGGCACCTCCGTCGTCGACACGGACGAGGGCCCGCGCCCGGGCACCAGCCTGGAGGTCCTCGCCGGCCTGAAGCCCATCATCAAGCCCGGCGGCGTCGTCACCGCCGGAAACTCCAGCTCCCTCAACGACGGCTCATCCGCGATCATCGTGGCGTCCGAGGCGGCCGTGAAGAAGTTCGGCCTGACCCCACGTGCCCGCATTGTGGAAGGCGCCTCCGCCGGTGTAGCCCCGGAAGTCATGGGCGTCGGTCCGGTTCCGGCCACCCGCAAGGTGCTGGACAAGGCCGGCTGGAGCGTCGAGGACCTCGGCGCCGTCGAACTCAACGAGGCATTCGCCACGCAGTCCCTGGCCGTACTGCGCGATCTGAAGATCGACCAAAGCATCGTGAACAACGACGGCGGCGCCATCGCTTTGGGGCATCCGCTCGGTTCCAGCGGCTCACGTCTGGTGGTGACCCTGCTGGGCCGGATGGAACGCGAGAACGCCCAGCGCGGCCTGGCCACCATGTGCGTGGGCGTGGGCCAGGGCACGTCGATGATCATCGAGCGGGTCTGATGCTGTTCGACGCGCACGAATTCTTCACCCTGCTGGTCGAAGAGCGCGAAGACCGGATCCATGTCCAGCTGAACCGGCCGGAGGTCCGCAACGCCATCGACCAGGCCATGGTCGATGAACTGCACGCCATCTGCGCGGTGCTGGAGCGCCAGCCGCGGATCATGATCCTCTCCGGCACGCAGGTCAACGGCAAGGGGATCTTCGCCTCAGGTGCGGATATCGCGCAGCTGCGCGAACGCCGTCGTGAGGACGCCCTGGCCGGGATCAACTCGACCATCTTCAACCGGATCGCCCAGCTGCCCATGCCGGTCATCGCCGCCCTTGACGGCTATGCCCTCGGCGGCGGTGCGGAACTGGCCTACGCCGCGGACTTCCGCCTTGCCACGCCAAGCGTGAAGATCGGCCAGCCCGAGACCAATCTGGGCATCATGGCAGCCGCGGGAGCCACCTGGCGTCTGAAGGAGCTGGTCGGCGAACCGCTGGCCAAGGAAATCCTGCTGGCGGGCCGCATCCTCAGTGCGCAGGAAGCCCTCGCGGTGCACCTAGTCACGGAGGTCCACGAGCCCGACGTCCTGATCGACGCCGCCCACGCGCTGGCGGACCGGATCGGGGCCCAGGACCCGCTGGCCGTCCGGATCACCAAGAGCGTGTTCCACACTCCACGGGAAGTCCATCCCGTTATCGACACGATCGCGCAGGGAATCCTATTCGAATCCGAAGCCAAATTCGATCGCATGCAGGCGTTCTTGGATAAGAGCGCTGCCAAGCGCGCGGCCAAGGAAAAGCAGACAGAAAGCAAGTAAGCCACATGGAAACAGTAGATACGGTACCTAGCAAAGTAGGCGTGCTCGGCGGCGGCCGCATGGGTGCGGGCATCGCCCACGCCTTCCTGACCGCCGGTGCCGAGGTAGTGGTGGTCGAACGAGACGACGACGCCGCCGAAGGCGCGCGCCGCCGGGTCACCGATGCGCTGCTCAAGAGCGTGCAGCGGGGCACCACCACCGAGACCATTGAGGCGCTGACCCAGCGGCTGTCGGTTTCGGTCAACTACAACTCCTTCCGCAGCTGCGGTCTGGTAGTCGAAGCGGTGCCGGAAGACTTCGAACTGAAGTCGACGGCGCTCAAAGCCGTGGAAGCGCAGTTGCCGCCGAACGCCTGGCTGGCCACCAACACCTCGTCGCTCTCGGTGGGCAAGCTCGCCGAACAGCTCGAGCGGCCCGCCAACTTCTGCGGACTGCACTTCTTCAACCCGGTACCGGCTTCGCTGCTGGTCGAGGTAGTGCTGGCCGAAGGGACCTCGGAAGAACTCGGCGCCGCAGCCCGGTCATGGGTCCAGTCGCTGGGCAAGACCGCCGTCGTCGTCAATGACGCCCCCGGCTTCGCTTCCTCGCGGCTGGGTGTGGCCATCGCCCTGGAAGCCATGCGCATGGTTGAAGAGGGCGTGGCCTCGGCGGAAGACATCGATGCGGCCATGGTGCTCGGCTACAAGCACCCCGTGGGACCCCTGAAGACCACGGACATCGTGGGCCTGGACGTCCGCCTGGGCATCGCCGAGTACCTGCACTCCACCCTGGGGGAGCGCTTTGCGCCGCCGCAGATCCTGCGCGACAAGGTGGCCAAGGGCGAGCTGGGCCGCAAGAGCGGCAAGGGTTTCTTCAGCTGGGATAGCTAGGCACGTCCCAACCGCCACGAACTAAGCAGGCAAACAATCGCCCGCCGGAGAGCTTCTCCGGCGGGCGATTGTTTATACTTTTGTTGCGGCGGCCTACTAGTGCCGCAAGGAACGGACTACCGGTTTCAGGACTTTCGCGTAGCCCTTCTCATAGCCTTTTTCATTCGGATGGAAGTTGTTGTAGTCCCCCAAGTTGTTGGGATCGAAGTTGATCCACGGTTCTGAAGACCCGATCCCGTGATTTCGGAATCGCTTGGTGACATCCACGTAGACGACCTTGGCCTCTGAATCTTCGGCCGTCCTCTTGATGATGTTGTTCAGGGCGTCTACGCCGTCGTTGAATACTTTCGCGGCTTCGGGAGACAGGGGCGAGGCCGTGGCCCCTTCGGTTGAGAACAAGTGCGGATAGCCGAGTGCGACGATGGTCGCGTTTGATGCTGAGTCATTGATGAGTTGGTAGTCGTCTTCCAGCGCCGTGGCGACTTGGTACCTGGCTACGTCTTCGGCGTGCTTCACTGTTGCCTTGCAGATCGACAAATCCTGCGTCATGCAGGCACCGATGATGCGGCTGAACTGGACGTCGTTGCCTCCTGCTGTCAGGGTCACGAGGTCCGTTCCGGATCCAAGCAGGCCATCTTTCGTTGCGAGCTGAATCTGCTGCGGGACATCGGGGACGTCCTCGTTGACCGGCTCGGACGGTCCGCTGCCGGCCCATGCACCTGAGCACGCGGCGTTAGCGGTGAGTTCAACAGCGCGCTGCCGCTCGGCAAGCGCGTCGGCATATCCGGAGGAAGTGACCAAGCACCTGGGATCATCGATAACGGTGCTCGGAGCGGGCGTGCCGGCGCCGAGGCCGGCGGAGTAGGAGTCGCCGAGAACGACCAGATCAACGGAATCCTCATGAGCGGAGGCAGGTGCAGCGACAGACCCGGCTACAAGACCGGCAACCAGAACTGTCAGCGCCCCCAGGCGCTTGGGCAGGCCGGTACGGCCGCGAAAGTTAGCATTCATGCGTCTCAAAGTACCCTCGGCCGCTGCCGACGTGGCACGTTTCACTCCGTGTCGCCCGAGCGAATCTTTTTGACACGCCGGTGAAGGCCGACGGCAGGTTCAGGATCCTAAGGTTTTTCCAAGGTCCTAAGATGAGTCCATGCCACTGTTCGAGCCGCTGACCCTGACTGGCAAGTACGTCCGACTGCAGCCCTTGCGAAGGCGCCACATGCCTGAACTGGAGGATGCTGTACGCGACGGCGAGCTGTGGAACCTCTGGTACACGCGGATTCCCTCCCCGGAGACCATGGAACTGGAGATCCGGCGCCGGATGGAGAAACAGGACCAGGGGACCATGCTGCCGTTCACCGTCAGCCGGCTTTCCGACGGCGTCGTCCTGGGTATGACCACTTCCTGCAACATCGACACGGACACTCCGCGCGTGGAGATCGGCTACACCTGGACGCGGGCCAGCGCGCAGGGGACCGGAGCGAACCCTGACAGCAAGATGCTCCTGATGACCCACGCTTTCGAAAAGCTCGGCTGCCGAGCGGTGGAGTTCCGGACCCACTGGATGAACCGCCAGTCCCGCGAAGCCATCGAACGGCTCGGTGCGAAGCAGGACGGCGTGCTCCGCAACCACACGAAAATGCCGGACGGGACCGTGCGCGACACTGTTGTCTACTCCGTGCTCGATTCCGAGTGGCCCATCGTCAAGCTCGGGCTCCAGGCACGGCTGGACAAGGTCCGTCCCGACGCAGGGAACCGGTGAGGGCATGACGGCACGGCTGGAGCGGATCCGCCCAATGGAGTGGGACGGCGCGGTCAATGCGCGCCGGATCGCCGGCGACATTTTCGGCATGGGCCGTTCTGAATGGTTGACCGAAACCGGCTGGCGCCAGATGTACGACGACGGCGTGCGCACCGTGGTCGACTTGCGGAACGTGGGGGAGCGCTCACGCCGCGAGACGGATCCCGAGGTCGCCGCCGAGGTCCGCTCGCCCTTCGCCGTGCTCAACTGCCCGACAGAAGAACCCGACCACGCGGAGTTCCGCGAGCTCAGCGGGCCCTACCTGAGCCATCCGCGTTCCTACCTTGACAACCTCCGGCTCTTTCCGGACAAGATCACGGCGATAGCCCGGACCCTCGCAGCGGCGGAGGGCGCCGTCGTCATTCATTGCTCGGCCGGACGCGACCGCACCGGACTCATCGCGATGCTGCTGCTGAACCTCCTTGGCGCGGATGCGGGCACTATTGCGGACCACTACGAGTTCGGTCTGCGCGGCATCAATGAGTGGCATCGCATTAGTCCCTATCGGCATCCGACCGAACGGTACCTTTCCGGGCCGGAGCTGGCCGCGCGGATCGAAGACACCCGCGCGGCAGTGGAGGCGGCCGCGGAGGGGTTCGACGCCGCGCAGTACCTGTTGCGGAACGGCCTGGGCGAGACGGAGCTGCGGCAGCTGCGGAACCGGCTGGACCTGGACTGACTCTGGCGGCGGTGGCAGCTTCCCCAAGCTGCCACCGCGGCCTTCCCCAACGCCGCCGAGGGAGTGATGCGTTACACGGTGCTGCACCTCGGCGGTCCGCCCGCCGCCGTCGTCATGTTCGTTGTGAACGTGCGGGGCTGGAGTCCGCGGATGGTGGCTGCTTTACCGTCAGCATTGCTGCTGGGCGGTCTGCCGGGCCTCCGCTGACGCCGGTGCGGGCTTCGTGCTTGAAACACTACCGGCCAGTCCATGGAGAAGTGAGGATCTTCACTACTCGATTATTTACTGGTCTTTCCTGAGTAGCAGGCGGCTATTCGCCGGGCTTGGGGCGGTCCAGAATCAGGTTGGTGATGCGCATGGAGCAGAGCCGGCGTTCCTCGTCGTCGTAAATCACGACCTCATGGCTGGTGGTGGTGCGGCCCAGATGGATCGCGGTGGCCACGCCAGTGATCGTACCGCTGCGCGCTGAACGGTGATGCGTGGCCGAGACGTCGACGCCGACGGCGGAGCGGCCCTTGCCGGCATGGATCACGGCCGCCCAGGACCCGATGGCCTCGCCAAACGCCAGCGAGGCGCCGCCGTGCAGCAGGCCGAAAGACTGTCTGTTTCCCTCTACCGGCATGCTGGCGACCACGCGCTGGGCGGACTCTTCCAGAATCTTTACGCCCATCTTCTCGTCCAATTCACCGAGGACAATCTTCCACGGCTGGTCCTGCTCGGTTTCTGTCTTGATATCCGGCTGCATAGTCGATCCTGACCCTTCCGTCCTGTCGGCCTAGGACGCATTCATGTAGTGTAGACATGTTACCGAACGACCGTTCAGTTTGTTTATCCTGCGTTGTTCAGATGCTTGTCGATACTGTGGACGATACTGCGATTCGTCCCCAGAGAAGGAAAGGGCAGTCAACGATGACCACAACCTCCGTTGGTGTTGAATTTGTGCCAAGTTTCGTCCGGGACTCCTGGTGGACGCCGGAATCCGGGGTAACCGGCACCGAGGTCCGTGACGCCAGCACAGGCGATGTGCTGGCTCAGGTAAGTACGGACGGGCTGGACCTGGCAGAAATGGTCCGGTACGGCCGCAGCGTCGGCCAGACCGAATTGGGCAAGCTGACCTTCCACCAGCGTGCGCTGAAACTCAAGGAACTGGCACAGTTCCTCAACAGCCACCGTGACGCCCTCTACGAGCTCTCCCACCGCTCGGGCGCCACCAAGATCGACAACATGATCGACATCGACGGCGGCATCGGCGTCCTTTTCACTTTCGGCTCCAAGGGCCGGCGTGAACTGCCCAATTCCCAGGTTGTCATCGACGGGCCGGCCGAGGTGCTCGCCAAGGATGGTTCCTTCATCGGCGAGCACATCTACACCCGCATTCCGGGTGTGGCCGTGCAGATCAACGCGTTCAACTTTCCCGTCTGGGGCATGCTCGAGAAGTTCGCGCCGGCGTTCATTGCGGGCGTTCCCACCATCGTCAAACCGGCCACTCCCACCGGTTACGTCACAGCTGCCGCGGTCAAGCTCATCATCGAGTCCAACATTCTGCCGGCCGGTTCCCTGCAGCTTATTTCCGGCTCCGCCCGGGACATGCTGGATCACCTTGACTACCGCGACGCGGTCTCCTTCACCGGTTCGGCAACCACGGCCAACCTGCTGAAGTCCCATCCGAATGTCGCCCAAGGCGGTATCCGCTTCACGGCCGAAGCTGACTCCTTGAACGCCGCGATCCTGGGTCCCGACGCCGTGCCGGGCACCCCTGAGTTCGATGCCTTCATCAAGTCACTGGTCACCGAAATGACGGCCAAGGCCGGCCAGAAGTGCACCTCCATCCGCCGCACCATCGTCCCGACGGAGCGTGTGCAGGACGTCATCGACGCCGTGCGTGCGCGCATCGAGGAGCGGGTTGTCGTCGGCGATCCACGGGCCGAAGGCGTGACCATGGGCGCCCTCGCTTCGCTGGAGCAGCTTGCCGATGTGCGCGCGGCAGTTCAGGAAATGCTCGACGCCGGCGGCGAACTGGCGTACGGAACGCTGGATTCGCCGAAGGTCACCCTCCAGGACGGAACCGTGGGGGGCGTCGACGACGGCGCGTTTATGTCCCCGGTGCTGCTGAAATTTGCCGACGCCGAGGCGGAAGCGGTGCACTCGCGCGAGGCCTTCGGGCCGGTTTCCTCCGTCATCGGCTACAAGGACCTGGATGACGCCATCCGGCTCGCAGCCATGGGCTCAGGCTCGCTGGTCGCCACCGTCGCCACCAATGACCCGGAGACGGCGCGCAAGTTGGTGACGGGAATCGCCGCCCACCACGGCCGCGTGCTGGTGCTCAACCGCGAGGACGCGCGCACCTCAACCGGCCACGGCTCCCCGGTGCCGCACCTGGTCCACGGCGGCCCGGGACGTGCAGGCGGCGGCGAGGAACTCGGCGGTATCCGTTCCGTGCTGCACCACATGCAGCGCACCGCGGTCCAGGGTTCGCCCAACATGCTCACGGCGATCACCGGTGTCTGGCATACCGGCGCCGACCGCAATTTCGACGAGGTGCACCCCTTCCGGAAGAGCCTCGCCGAACTCAAGATCGGCGATGCACTGCGCTCGGAACTGCGGCAGGTCACCTTGGAGGACATCACGGCCTTCGCGAACGAGACCGGGGATACGTTCTACGCGCACACCAATCAGGAAGCTGCGGAGGCCAATCCGTTCTTCCCGGGCATCGTGGCGCATGGCTACCTGCTGCTGGCCTGGGGCGCCGGCCTCTTCGTGGAGCCCGCGCCGGGGCCGGTGCTGGCCAACTACGGTCTGGAGAACCTGCGTTTCATCACGCCGGTCGCAGCGGGGGATTCCATACGCGTGACGCTGACCGCGAAGCGGATCACGCCGCGTGAAACGGACGAGTACGGCGAGGTTGCCTGGGATGCAGTCCTGACCAACCAGAACGATGAGATCGTTGCCACCTACGACGTGCTGACGCTCGTCGAAAAGTAGCAGCGGTTACGGTTGCTCCTGTCGGCGGTATCAACTGCCGGCAGGGTGAACCACTGGAGCAAGGCGGCCCTGATGATTCAGGGCCGCCTTCCATTTAAGCAGTCCGAACAAGTAGAGACCGAGGACGACGGCGGTATAGACGAATGCCGCAGGAGGGGCCGGGACCAGCACTGCCAGGCTGGTTAGGTTCAGGGCCCCGAAAGCGGCACCGACATACCAGGACTCGAAGATGCCGTGCGCGAACCCTAAGTACATCACCAGTGGCAGGGACGACAGCAGGCTGCTCAGGACGTATCCGGGGCCGACGAACGACAGCAGTTCGAAGCCGGCAAAACCTGTGATCAGAGTGAAGAGGACCAACAGTCCGGCCGCGATGCCCCACTCCACCGGGTAGGCACGCCGCAGCGGGATCGAGGCGGTGGTCCCGTCCTTGTACAGCTGCCAGCGCCATTGGCCGTAGACACAAACCGCGAGCGTGAGCACCGGGCCGAAACTGGTCCGGACGCCTTGGGCCTGGAGGCTGAGACTAAGAAAAGCCACAGTGGTGGCGACGGGAAACAGCCATGCCCATCGGAACCTGTAAGCAAAGAGTGCAATGCCGGCAATGGTGAGACCCATATTCGCCAGCGATATCCATATATACGGTCCGGTTTCCCCTGGAAAATCCGCGAACCAGTCCATAACGTCCCCCTGACGCCGGTTGGTTGCTGCCAGCCTAACAGTTCAGGGGTCAGGGGCGGGAGACCGGTTAGGCGATAACGCGGGCAGCCGTTGGCAGGTGAAGGCCGTCGAACATCATGGAAATCAGGTCATCGGCCAGCTTTTGCGAGGTCAGCTTTCCACCGGGCTTGTACCACTCGACGATGGAGTTGATCGTGCCGAAGAGCAGGCGGGTGGTGGTGCGCGGATCGATATCGTTGCGCAGGCTGCCCTCTTCGCGGGCCGCGTCCATCAGGGCCGCGACCTTGTGGTCGAATTCGCGGCGGCGTTCCAGCGCGTTGCGCTCCACCTCGGTGTTCCCGCGCAGCCGCAGCAGCAGGGTGACGTAGGGGAGTTTCTCCGTCAGGACATCGATGGTTCGCCGCAGCACGTACTCCAGCCGGTCATCCGCCCGCCCGGCTGAGGCACCGGGCTCTTCCAGAATTGCTTCCAGCGAGCCCAGCGCCTCCTCCAAGGCCAGCCGCAGCAGATCGCCCTTCGACGGAACATGGTGATAGATAGCGCTCTTGGAGATGCCGAGATTTTCCGCCAGGATGCCCATGGAGGTCGCCTCGTAGCCATGCTTGTTGAAGACGGTTACGGCTACGCTCAGCACCGACTGCTGGTCGTATCCCGGACGTCCGCGCCGGGCTGTTTCCGGATTTTTCGCCTTCACCATGACAACTATCTTTCCATGAACGTTCGGTCGGTCAGCTTTCGCTCTTGCGCAGGTCGTAGATCCGGCGGAGCTTGCCGTTGGACCGCTCGAGGGAGCCCGGTTCCACGATGTCGATCCGGCAGCTCGAGCCGACGTGGATCTTGATCTGCTTCTGCAGATCCTTGGCCGCCGCGGCGGCGGTTTCGGCCGTGCAGTCATCGCGGCGTTCGATCTTCACGGTCAGTTCGTCCATCCGGTCCGGCCGGGTGATCTCGAGCTGGAAATGCGGGCTCAGGCCCGGAATCCGCAGGGCGATTTCCTCGATCTGGGTGGGGAACAGGTTCACGCCGCGCAGGATGATCATGTCGTCGCTGCGTCCGGTGATCCGGCCGATCCGGCGCATGTTCGCCCGTCCCGTGCCCGGCAGCAGCCGGGTCAGGTCGTGGGTGCGGTACCGGATGACCGGCATGGCCTCCTTGGTCAGCGAGGTAAACACCAGCTCGCCGTGTTCGCCGTCGGCCAGCACTGCATCCGTGGTCGGATCGATGATCTCGGGGCGGAAGTGGTCCTCCCAGATCGTGGAGCCGTCCTTATAATCGATGCACTCGCCGGCTACGCCCGGGCCCATGACTTCGGAGAGGCCGTAGATGTCGCAGGCATCGATGTCGAGCTTGGTTTCGAGCTCGTGGCGCATTTCTTCGGTCCACGGTTCGGCGCCGAGCACGGCAACCTTGAGCGAGGTCTTGCGCGGGTCCAGGCCCTTGCGTTCCATGGCGTCCACGATAGTCAGCAGGTAGGTGGGCGTGCAGAGGATGGCGTCCGGCTCGAAGTCCTGGATCAGCTGGATCTGCTTTTCGGTCTGGCCGCCGGACATCGGGATAACCGTGCAGCCAAGCTTTTCGGCTCCGTAGTGGGCGCCGAGGCCGCCGGTGAAGAGGCCGTAACCGTACGCGTTGTGGACCTTCCAGCCCTTCTTGACGCCGGAGGCGCGCAGCGACCGGGCAAATAGCGTCTCCCAGCGTTCAAGGTCGCCCTTGGTGTAGCCGACCACCGTGGCCCGGCCGGTGGTGCCGGACGAGGCGTGGATGCGGGCGACCTCGTTCTGCGGAACAGCGAACATGCCGAACGGGTAGGACTGACGGAGGTCTTCCTTGTCCGTGTACGGGAACTTCGCCAGATCGGCCAGTTCCTTCAGATCCTCCGGATGCACGCCGGCGTCGTCGAACTTCTTCTTGTACATCGGCACGCGTTCGTAGGCGTAGGCCACGGTGTGCTGCAGGCGCGTCAGCTGAAGGGCTTCGAGTTCGTCCCGGCTCATCAGCTCCTCGGGGTCGAGGGTCTCGGGCTCAGCCGGAGTGGACTTGCGGGCTTTCGTTCCGGTGGTGGTGGTCATTAAGGAGGTCCTTGCTAGTGCTTTTGGGCGGCGGGGTTGGGTACGGTGCGCGATCTGCCGCGGAACTCGGCGAGGACTTCCTCGCCGCTTCCGGACTCCTGGGTCACGCGGATGTCGTACAGACCGCTGCGGCCGGTCTGGTTGACGAGGGTGGCGGTGGCGGTCAGTTGACGGCCGGAAAACCCCGGATTCATGAAATTAACATCGACGCCGGAGGCAACGGTAATGGTGCTGCCGTCACCGTGCGGATCGTTGCAGGCCAGTGCGAAGGCGACGTCGGCGAAGGCGAAGATCATGCCGCCCTGCGCCATGCCGAAGCCGTTGAGCATCTCGTCCCGCAAGCGCATCCGGATGACAACATCACCGAACTCCGCGCGAACCAGTTCCACGCCCATCCACGCGGCGGCCTGATCGTTGACGAAGGCAGGGTGGAAGGGCGCAGCAGACTCCGCGGCGGGGCTGTCGGGCTGCCCGCCGAGGTTGGTGTCGACGTCGATTTCCGTCATGTGCACCCCTCGTTGTTCTTTACCGAATGTTCATTAGGTAATCCTGAATTGTGAGTCAAGTCAAGTCATGCGGGTCCGCAGAAGGTGGTCAGCAGCACAGCGACGCAAGCGGGCCGCCGCGGAAAACTGCAGCGGCCCGCCGTCGTACTCTCCCAAAGGGAGCTTTTACTGGATCAGCTCGCGGGCATCCAACGCCGCAAGGACGAAGGCGTAGTCCCAGGCCCGGTCCTTCCAGGCTTCGTACCGGCCCGAGGCCCCGCCGTGGCCGCCGTCCATCTCCGTCTTGAGCACAATCGGCTCCATGCCCGTGGTGGCTTCGCGCAGCCGTGCAACCCACTTCGCCGGCTCCACATAAAGCACGCGCGTGTCGTGGAAACTGGTCACCGCCGCGATGCGCGGATAGGCAGTTTCGTGCACGTTCTCGTACGGCGCGTAGGACTTCATGTAGGCATAGACTTCGGGGTCCGTGATCGGATTGCCCCATTCTTCCCACTCCAAGGCGGACAGCGGGAGGTCCGGATCCAGGATCGACGTCAGCGGGTCCACGAACGGCACCTGGGCGACAATGGCCGCGTACTTTTCCGGGGCAAGGTTGGCAATGGCACCCATTAGCAGGCCGCCGGCGGAACCGCCCATCGCGGCGATTCGCGCGGGATCAGCCCAGCCGGAAGCCGCAAGCCAGTCGGTGGCGTCGATGAAGTCGGTAAAGGTGTTCATCTTGGCCAGCTTCTTGCCGTCGTCGTACCACTTGCGTCCCACCTCGCCGCCGCCGCGCACGTGGGCAATGACGAAGACAACGCCGCGGTCCAGCAGCGACAGCCGGGCAGTGTTGAAGCCCGGATCCATGCTGACCTCGTAGCTGCCGTAGCCGTAGATGAGGGCAGGATTGTCGGAATTGCGCTCCACCGTGGCCTTGCGGACAACCGAGAGCGGAATCTGTGTGCCGTCCTGCGCAGTGGCCCAGGCCCGCTCGGCGACGTAGTCTTCGGACCGGTAGCCGCCCAGGACCGGCGTCTCCTTGCGCAGGAACAGCTCCCCGGTAGCCAGCTCGTAGTCATAGATCCGGGGCGGGGTCAGGAACGAGCTGTAGCCGAGCCGGATGACCGGAGCGTCGTAGTCGGAACCGCCGACGCCGGCCGTGTAGAGCTCCTCGTCGAAGTCTGGCTCCACGGGCAGTGCCTGCCCGGGCGTCCCCAGCCCCGCCAGCGGGATGACCTGGACGCGCTCGATCGTGTCTTTGCGTACGGACAGCACCACGTGCGTTGCGGTGACCCCTGCGCCGTTGACCCGCACGCCGTCGTCGTGCGCTGTCACGGTATCCCAGCGCTGCTGTGCCAGCGGCTTGGCGAACTCGGCCGCGTCCACCACGGAAACCATGGAGTTGACCGCGTCCTTGTTGTGCGTGAGCAGGACCTTCTCCACCCCGTCGAGCAGGAAGGGTTCGGCCTCGTAGAGGATGCGCTCGTCGCGCGAAATGACGGTGCGCAGGCCAGCGTCCTGATGCGCGAAATCAAGCAGGCGCGTTTCGCTGTATTCGGAGCAGCCGATCCCGATGACCAGATGCCGGCGGTCGGCGGAGAGCTCGAAGCCGGTCCACATCGCGGGATCGTCTTCCTGATAAACAACGACGTCGGCGCTCACCTCGGTGCCGAGCGTGTGGGATTTGATCTGGTAGGGCCGCCAGGAATCGTCCACCACGGTGTAGAAGACCTGGCTGCCGTCGGGGGAGAAGGCCAGCGAGTAGAACACGTTCTCCACGACATCCGGAAGCAGTTCGCCGGTCCGCAGGTCCTTGATCCGCAGCGTGAACCGCTCGTCGCCGGCGTTGTCCACGGCGTAGGCGTAGAGGTTGCCGTCCCGGGTGACCGCAGCGCCACCGAGGGAGAAGAAGGGGTGCCCCTCGGCCTCGGCGTTGCCGTCCAGCAGGATCTGCTCGCCCGGCGCTTCGCTGCCGGGTTCAACCTGCGGCGGCGTCCAGTCTGCCTTCGTATC
Organism: Arthrobacter sp. B055-34; assembly: GCF_059090425.1. NCBI lineage: Bacteria > Bacillati > Actinomycetota > Actinomycetes > Micrococcales > Micrococcaceae > Arthrobacter > Arthrobacter sp. B055-34. The sequence continues at coordinate 10,212 of NZ_JBNHFQ010000007.1, read as the reverse complement.
GCCGGTGTCCTGGGCCTTGACCCGGCAGTGGATACCGTACTGCTTACCCTCTTCCATCCGTCCGTAGTACCACCAGCCGTCCTTGCGCGCCGGGACGGAAAGGTCGGTTTCCTGCGTTCGGTTCTTGATCTCGTTGAAGATTGCCTCGCGCAGCGGCTGCTGGTCGGCCGTGACGGCATCGGTGTACTGGTTTTCGGCCTGCAGATGGGCCGCAACCTCCGGATCCTCCTTCTCGCGGAGCCATTCGTAGTTGTCCACGAACGTGTCGCCGTGATGGGTGCGCTCCACCGGTTCCTTCCGGGCTACCGGCGGCTGTGGCAGTCCTGCAGACCGGGTCTGGCCGGCCGGGTTGCCAGTGCCGGTGGTGGGGGAGTCTGCTGCGGTGTCTGCGGGAGAGTGGCTCATGCCCCCAAATATATAGACCGGGCTGTGTATGGCCGCCAGGTTCGGCTCACAGGTGAACCGAACGTTCGGCGCGCGACGCTTGACTGTCTCGCCGACGTGACTATATTCTGAACGAACGGTCGGTAAATATTTCGCGCCGGAAATTTCCCCCATAGTGAGGTGACCATCATGGCAACGCAGACGCAATCCCCCCGGGACGCACAGTTGCAGCCTGTTCCGTCCGCTGAGGACGAGGCCGGCCAGGCCTACTTTGACAAGATCATCGCCGAGGATTCACGGATCGAGCCGGCGGACTGGATGCCGGCCGGGTACCGGAAGACCCTGACCCGGCAGATTTCCCAGCACGCCCATTCCGAGATCATCGGGATGCAGCCGGAGGCGAACTTCATCACGCGCGCCCCGTCGCTGAAGCGCAAGGCCATCCTGATGGCCAAGGTGCAGGACGAAGCCGGGCACGGCCTCTACCTGTACTCTGCGGCGGAGACCCTGGGCACGCCGCGCGACGAGCTCTTCGACCAGCTGCTCAGCGGCAAGGCAAAGTACTCGTCCATCTTCAACTACCCGGCGCTCACCTGGGCGGATATGGGCGCCATCGGCTGGCTGGTGGACGGTGCCGCCATCGTCAACCAGGTGCCGCTGTGCCGTGCATCCTACGGTCCCTACGGCCGGGCAATGGTGCGGGTCTGCAAGGAAGAGTCCTTCCACCAGCGGCAGGGCTTCGAGATCCTGCTCGAGCTCTCCAACGGCACGCCCGCGCAGAAGCAGATGGCCCAGGACGCGGTCAACCGTTTCTACGCTCCGGCGCTGATGATGTTCGGTCCGAACGACGACGAATCCCCGAACTCGCAGCAGTCCATGCGCTGGAACATCAAGCGCTTCTCCAATGACGAGCTGCGCCAGCGCTTTGTCGGCATGATCCAGGAACAGGTAAAGGTCCTCGGACTGACCCTGCCCGATGACGAGATCCGCTTCAACGAAGAAACCGGCAAGTGGGAGTACGGCGAGCTCGATTGGAATGAGTTCTACGAGGTCCTCAAGGGCCGCGGCCCCTGCAACGCCCAGCGGATGGAACGCCGCCGCGAGGCGCACGAGAACGGCGCATGGGTACGCGAAGCAGCAGCTGCCTATGCAGCGAAGAAGGCACAGAAAGCACAGGTAGCCTAATGGCAACATCAGACCAGACCGCAATGGGGACGTCGGACAAGACCCCCGCCACGGAAATCGGCCACACGCCGGAAAAGGCACCCTGGCCGCTCTGGGAGGTCTTCGTCAGGTCATCCCGCGGACTTTCGCACGTGCACGCAGGTTCGCTGCACGCACCGGACGCCGAGATGGCCGTGCGCAACGCGCGGGATCTGTACACACGGCGCAACGAAGGCGTATCGCTGTGGGTAGTGCCGGCGTCGTCGATCATTGCCAGCGATCCGGATGCCAAGGGTGAGTTCTTCGAATCGCCCAAGGGCAAGGACTACCGTCACGCTACGTATTACAAGAAGAGCGAAGGGGTGAAGCACCTGTGAGCGGCGAAAGCGCAACACGCATCACGCCGGGCAACGCCCTGCGTCCCGAGGACGTGGCCGAGCGGGTTGCCGGTGGTATCAAGGTCGGCGAAGACGTCGGCGAATATGCCCTGCGCCTCGGCGATGACGCGCTGATTTTGGCCCAGCGGCTCGGCTGGTGGATTTCCCGTGCGCCCGAGCTCGAAGAAGACGTGGCCCTGGGTAACATCGCCCTGGACCTGCTGGGACACGCGCGCTCGTTCCTTACCTACGCCGGCTCCGCTTGGGGCAAGTCCGAGGATGACCTGGCCTACTGGCGTGGCGAGGCGGAATTCCGCTCTTGCTTCCTGGTCGAGCAGCCTAACGGGGATTTCGGCAAGACCATCGCCCGCCAGCTGGTGTTCTCCATCTTCCAGCATGAGCTGTACTCGCGGCTGGTCGATTCCGCGGACGAGACCATCGCGGCCATCTCGACCAAGGCACTCAAGGAAGTGGACTACCACCGGGACCATGCGATCCAGTGGACCATCCGTCTCGGCGACGGCACGGAGGAGTCCAAGCTCCGCATCCAGGCGGGCCTCGACTCGGTCTGGCCCTACGTGGCCGAGCTGTTTCAGGATGACGAACTCATCGAACGCCTTGGCGGCGTTGCCGCGCGTCCGTCCGAAATGCGTGAACCCTTCGATGCGCTCGTGGCGCAGGTGCTGGACGAAGCAGGGCTGGAGCTTCCCGACGTGCAGCCGGCGATGACCGGTGGCCGTGCCGGCAAGCACAGCGAACACTTGGGCTACATCCTCGCGGAGATGCAGGTCATCGCGCGCGAGCACCCGGGCGCCAGCTGGTAAACCGGCAACAGCCAAGACGAGTCAAGAAAAGTTAACGGAGCAGGTTATGTCTACCAACACAGCAGTGCGCCCGGCCGAGGCTGAAGCAGCCCGGGCCTGGGACATCGCGGCGACGGTCTGCGACCCTGAGATTCCCGTCATCAATATCGCCGAGCTGGGAATCCTGCGCAGTGTCGACGTCGTGCCTGAAGAATTCGACGACAACGGCAATCCGGCAGTGGACGTGACCATCACGCCCACCTATTCCGGCTGCCCCGCCATGGACGCCATCAAGGACGACGTCGTTGCCGCCCTTGGCGAACAAGGTTACGGTGACGTGCGAGTCAGGCTCGTCTTGGCGCCGGCCTGGACCACGGACTGGATGACGGATTCGGGCAAGGCCAAGCTGGAGGAGTACGGCGTCGCGCCGCCCACCGGTATGGCTGCCCTCCGCACCGGTCCGATCAGCCTGGGCCTCAGCGTGAAATGCCCGCAGTGCAACTCGCTCAACACCCGTGAACTGACCCGGTTTGGCTCCACCTCCTGCAAGGCGCTCTATCAGTGCAATGAGTGCAAAGAACCTTTCGATTACTTCAAGGTGCTCTAAATGACTACTTCCACATCGCCGGCCTCAGCTTCCGACGCTTCCGGCGCTACTGCCACCGATGCGCCGGCCAAGAAGCGGGGGTCCTTCCACCCGCTGAGCGTTGCCGAGGTCCGCCGCCTCACCGACGAGGCTATCGAGGTCACGTTCGCCGTGCCCGAGGAACTGCAGGGCCAGTACGACTATGTCCCGGGGCAGTACGTCGCGCTCCGCACCACGATGGAGGGCCAGGAGGTCCGCCGCAGCTACTCCATCTGCGCCGAGCCCCGCCCGGGCGAGATCCGCGTGGCGATCAAGCGCGACATCGGCGGCCTGTTCTCCAACTGGGCCAACGAGAACCTCAAGGCCGGCGACGTCCTGGACGTCATGAGCCCCACCGGCGCGTTCATCTCCAAGCACCAGATGACTGAGATCAACCACCCGGAGGCCATCGACACGGACGCCGAAGACGTTTTCGTGGCATTCGCCGCCGGATCCGGTATCACCCCGGTGATCTCCATCGCTCGCACCGTTTTGGCCGCCAACGACAACGTCCGTTTTGACCTAGTGTATGCAAACAAGGCCGCCATGGACGTCATGTTCGTGGAGGAGCTGGCGGACCTGAAAGACAAGTACCCGGCCCGCTTTGCCCTGCACCATGTGCTGTCGCGCGAACAGCGCATCTCGCCGTTGCTCTCGGGCCGGATCGACGCCGAAAAACTCACCAGCCTCTTCGATGACGTGCTGCGCACTGACGACGTCGACGAGTGGTTCCTCTGCGGTCCGTTCGAATTGGTCCAGCTCTGCCGGGACACCTTGGCCGAGCGCGGGGTGCCGGCGGAGAAAATCCGATTCGAACTCTTCACCACCGGCGAGCCGAACAAGCCGCAGGGCAACATCGGCCGCCCGGTCGAGGTGGACCCGACCGCGGACAACTACGAAATCAACTTCCAGCTCGACGGACTCTCCGCCCAGGTGGCCAGCCCCAAGCATGCCCGCGAAACCGTGCTCAACGCGGCACTGCGCGTCCGTCCCGACGTTCCCTTCGCCTGCGCCGGCGGCGTCTGCGGCACCTGCCGTGCCAAGGTGGTCTCCGGTACCTTCGAGATGGAGGAGAACTACGCACTGGAGCCGGAAGAGATCGAGCGCGGCTACGTGCTGACCTGCCAGACCCGGCCCACCGGCGATGAAATCACCGTCAACTACGACGCGTAAACGCCGCTAAAGTTACCTGCACTGCATCTGCACCGAAGGAGAAAACCGTGGGCATGATCGAGTTGTCGATCGAAAACAACGTCGCCGAAGTGGTGCTGAACGCGCCGCAGAAGATGAACGCGCTCAACGAAGACGCTTTGGCTGAGCTGGAAAAGGCGTACGACGACGCCGCCGCGGCCGCCGCTGACGGTTCCGTCCGCGCGTTGCTGCTCCGCGGTGAAGGCCGGGGCTTCTGCGCCGGACGCGACATCTCCGGCGTCGCGCCCGAAACCGATGACGCGTACGGCTACCTCGGCAATTTGGTGACGCCGCTGCTGAAAAAGATGGCTGCCTTCCCGGCACCCACGTTCGCGGCGGCACAAGGTGCCTGTCTCGGCGTCGGACTTGGATTGCTCATCGCCACCGACGTGGTTTACGTTGCCGACAACGCGAAAATCGGCTCGCCGTTCGCCAACCTTGGCGCCACTCTGGACTCCGGCGGCCACTGGCTGTTCACCGAGCGGCTCGGCGCCCACCGCACACTGGATCTGATCTACACGGCGGACCTGATGAGCGGCGAAGAAGCTGTCCGGGCCGGCCTGTTCAGCCGGACCATGCCGGCGGACGAACTGCTGGACAGCACCCGGGCCACGGTGGCCAAGGTCGCCCAGGGTGCAACGGGTGCCTTCCGCGCGTCGAAAGAACTGGTGGCCAACATCCGGGACCAGCGGCTGGGACTGTGGTCCGCCGTCGACGAGGAAAACACCGCCCAGGGCGAGCTGTGCAAGAGCGAAGACTACGCCGAGGGTTTCAAAGCGTTCCAGGAAAAGCGAAAGCCGGTATTCAAGGGCTAGCAGCCTCCTGACAGATCCACTGCCGGCCCCTCCATACCTTGACATGTCATGCGTCCGGGCAGAGAATTTATCAAACCGATTTTCTAACCCGATGAAACGATCCGAGCTGGGGAAAGCCACAAGGCATGGCAGGGCTGGTCCGCTTCTGCGGCCACATGGGGGAGGGCAGTTCCGCGACGCGAGGCTGTTGCAGTCGGAGCGCACCAGTCCTGACCATGGTTAACGGGAAGCCGCCGGGAAGACCCGGGCTTCTTAATGTCGGCTTTCAGACATCCGGCTTATAGGCCAGGTCTCCTTGCCAAGCCCCGGCTATTATCGGGTGTCGAGGTCCTCGAACACGAGGAACGTCTGCGTGTCCAGAATCCCGGGCATGGACTGGATCTGGTCAAAAATCACCCGGCGCAGGTCCACGTTATCGATGGCGCGCACCAGCAGGATCACGTCAAAGTTACCGCCGACGAGCGCGATGTGATGGACCTCCGGGATGGCTCGCAGCGCTTCCCGCAGTTCGCGCCAGGAATGCTGCCGCAATTTCAGCGTTACGTAGGCCGAGGACTTCAAGCCGGCCTTGATCGGATCCACGAGCGCCGTGAACTTCGTCAAGACTCCGGCTTCGGTCAGACGAGCGATACGCGAATACGCGTGTGCGCGGGAGATATGCACATTCTCCGCTACGGACGTTACCGACAGCCGGCCGTCCCGGGTGAGCTCAGACAGGATCTTCCGGTCAATGTCGTCCAGCTTCGGCGAATCGCCATCTGTCATTCGTCTACACCTCGTTTAGTTAGGCAGCTCACACTTACAATTCGTCTATAAGAATACGGCCTCTGCGTTGAAAATTCCATGATTTTTGACGGAAGTGGATACGAATAGTCATCCGAACGCATACTAAAGCAACACAGTTTCTACTCTCCGGCACAGCTGCGGTGAACGATTATCCGCCTGGCGGCCAACAGTATGCGAAGGATTCGAGGGAGCAAACGATGACTATCTCAACCGGAAACCCGCTCGAGGGATCGATGCAGGACCCTTCCCGCCGTTCGGACCTGGATCAGCAGGCAACCGCGGAGTCCTACATGCTGCCGTCCGGGCAGCCGGTCCAACTGGTGGATCCGGACGGCCGCCACGTCCACAACGACAAATACCCTCTGCCCGATGGTCAAGCCCTGTTGGCTGCCTACCGCGAGCTCGTCGTCGGCCGCCGTGTCAATGACCAGGCCAATGCGCTGGTGCGCCAGGGCCGCATGGCCGTCTACCCGTCCTCCCACGGACAGGAAGCCTGCCAGGTTGCGGCAGCCGTCTGCATCGACAAGCAGGACTGGCTCTTCCCTACGTACCGCGACACCGTCGCAGTGCTGGCCCGGGGCGTAGATCCCATCCAGGCGCTCACCTTGCTGCGAGGCGACTGGCACAGCGGGTACGACCCGTATGAACATAACGTTTCCATCCAGGCCACGCCGCTGGCCACCCAGTTGCTGCACGCCGTCGGGGTAGCCCACGCGGCCAAGCTCAAGGGCGAGAACACCGTTGTAATCGCCATGTGCGGCGACGGCGCAACCAGCGAAGGCGACTTCCACGAGGCACTGAACTTCGCAGCCGTCTTCCACGTGCCGGTGGTGTTTTTCGTTCAGAACAACCAGTACGCCATCTCCGTGCCGTTGCACCACCAGACCGTAGCGCCGTCGTTGGCTCATAAGGCCATTGGCTACGGCATGCCGGGGGAGCGGGTTGACGGCAATGACCTCGCAGCACTGCTGTCCGTCCTGGGCAAGGCAGTCGAGCGGGCGCGTGACGGCGGCGGGCCGGCGTTGGTTGAAGCGCACACCTACCGCATGCAGTCCCACACCAACGCGGACGATGCCACCCGCTACCGCAAAGACGACGAGGTCCAGCAGTGGGTGCCGAAGGATCCGATCCAGCGCATGCGCACTTATCTAACTGACCTCAACCTGCTGGACGAAGAAGTGGAAAAGAACATTGCCGGGAAGGCTGAGACGGTGGCAGCTGCCATGCGGGACGGACTGAACGCCGAGTCCGAGGTGGATCCGGAAGACTTGTTCCGCTACGTATTCACCGAAAAGACGAGCCAGCTGCGCGAACAAGCGGCCAAGCTGCGCGACGAGCTGTCACGCGAATCGGCCTAGCTGCTACCACCGGAGGAACCCACCATGAGCACAACACTGACGTTTGCCAAGGCGCTGAACACGGCACTGGCCGATGAGATGGAATCGGATTCGACCGTCGTCGTATTTGGTGAAGATGTCGGCCCTCTCGGCGGCGTTTTCCGGATTACCGACGGCCTGACGGCCCGCTTCGGCGAGGAACGCTGCTTCGACACGCCGCTGGCCGAGTCCGGCATTATGGGCATGGCCATCGGCATGGCGATGAACGGGCTGCGTCCGGTGGTGGAGATGCAGTTCGATGCCTTCGCCTACCCCGCCTTTGAGCAGGTAGTTTCACACGTCGCCAAGATGCCGAACCGGACCAAAGGCAAGGTCAAGCTGCCCATGGTTATCCGCATTCCCTACGCGGGCGGCATCGGCGGAGTGGAACACCATTGTGACTCCTCCGAGTCCTACTATGCCCACACGCCCGGGCTGACGGTGGTGGCGCCGGCGACCGTGCAGGACGCGTATACGATGCTCCGCGAAGCCATCCGCCACCCGGACCCGGTAGTGTTCCTGGAGCCAAAGAAGCTGTACTGGTCCAAGGAAGACCTCGAACTGGAGTCCCTGCGCGAATCAGTCGGTTCATTCGGCCGTGCTGTCGTTGCGCGCGAAGGCAGCGATGCCACGCTGATTGCCTACGGTCCCTCGGTGTCCACCGCGTTGAACGCCGCAGCCGCCGCTGCCGAAGAAGGCCGGTCACTGGAGGTCATCGACGTGCGTTCCATCGTTCCTTTCGACGACGAGACAGTGGCGGCGTCCGTGCGCAAGACGGGCCGCGCCGTCGTTATCGCCGAGGCCCCTGGCTTTGCCTCAGTAGCCTCGGAAATCGTGGCCCGGGTGCAGGAACGCTGTTTCCACTCGCTGGCAGCCCCTGTTCTGCGCGTTACCGGCTTTGATATTCCTTACCCGGCGCCGAAGCTGGAGCAGTTCTACTTGCCCAGCGTGGACCGCATCCTCGACACCGTGGATGATCTTCAGTGGGAGGACGCATAATCATGTCACGCCAAGTATTCAACCTCCCGGATCTGGGCGAGGGGCTGACCGATGCCGAGCTGGTCAACTGGCTGGTCAATGTCGGCGATGAAATCAAGGTCGACCAGCCAATCGCCGAAGTCGAAACCGCCAAGTCCATGGTGGAAGTGCCGAGTCCGTTCGCCGGCACCGTCGCCGAACTGCACGGTGCGGCCGGGGACACCATTGATGTCGGCAAACCGTTGATTTCCGTCGATGCCGCAGGAGCCGGGGCTTCCACTTCAGCTGCCGGCGTGGCACGCACGGCCGAAGCGCATCCGGACGCGGAAGCCTACCGGAACGAGGAGCGGGCCGGCGTCCAAGCCCCCGCTGCGTCTGCTGAGCCGGCCGAAGAAAGCGGATCCGGAAATGTCCTCATCGGCTACGGAACACCGGGTGGCCATGGCGGCGCCAAGCGTACCCGCCGGCCAAAGGGCAACGCCGGTGGGTGGGCCGGGACAGCCGCTCCTGTGGCTGAGCCGCGTACAGTCCCCGCTGCAGCGCCGGCAGTTGCTGCAGCGCCCGATCGTGCGCCTCGGGCTGCCGTAGCCCAGGCTGTGCGAGCTGCCGAAGCCGGTGAACCAGGGGCTCCGGCAGTTGCGGGGTCGTCCAACGGATCGGCACCTATTGGCCTGGCTCCGCAAGTGATTTCACCGCTGGTGCGCAAACTGGCCCGGGACGGTGGACTCCGTATTGCCGAGATGCACGGTTCGGGCCCCGGTGGGCTGATCCTGCGACGGGACGTTGAAAAGGCGCTTGTGGGCCTGAGTGAAAGCCCTGCGGGATCGGCCGACGCTGCTTCCATCACTGCGGCCGACGGCACCGGTGCTGGTGACGCACGCACGGGGCTTGGGATCGCTACCCGTACGCCTATGAAGGGTGTGCGGAAGACGGTAGCTGCAGCTATGTCGCAGAGCCGGCGGGAGATTCCGGAAGCCACAGTATGGGTGGATGTGGATGCCACTGCGCTGCTTGAGATGCGTGCAGCCCTAAAGAAGCAGGATGCGGACAATACGCCAGGTCTCCTGGCTTTCATGGCCCGTTTCGTAACTGCAGGTCTGGCCAAATTCCCTGAACTCAATACTCGGGTAGAAAACGATGAGATCGTGGGCTTTGACGGCGTGAACCTCGGCTTTGCAGCACAAACGGATCGTGGGCTGATGGTTCCCAGCATCCGCAGGGCCGATAAGCTCAGCGCCCGCGAACTCGATGCCGAGATACGCCGGCTGACTGCCGTCGCCCGCGACGGCAAAGCCACTCCGGCAGAACTGACCAGCGGAACCTTTACGCTGAACAACTACGGGGTCTTTGGTGTGGACGGCAGCGCGGCCATCATCAATTACCCAGAAGTGGCAATACTTGGGGTTGGCCGGATCATTGATAAGCCGTGGGTCATTGATGGACAGTTGGCGGTGCGTAAAGTCACCGAGCTGACTCTGGCCTTCGACCACCGTGTTTGCGATGGCGGCACAGCAGGCGGCTTCCTCCGGTACGTAGCGGATGCCATTGAAAGCCCGGGATCGGTTCTCGCCGACCTCTAACTTTGCTGTTGCTAGTCAGGCGGCGGGGCGGTAGATGAAGTCGATGCGGCCGAGTGCCTGTTCGAAGATTGACACCGGCTCGCGTGTCTCGTCCGGTTGTTCTGTTGCCGGTGGTGTGCCGGGCAGTGCCGGT